>NZ_JAYFFH010000005.1:0-166995 GCF_036289385.1 Anaerofustis butyriciformans | reverse complement strand
GATAGACCTAGATATGTGAGGTTTACCACAAAAGCAAAATGCCCGTAGAGCCGATAAAATAAGGCTTTGCGGACATTTAAGAAGATATAAAAAGATAGTCAAAAAGACATATATAATTTTTGTAAAATCTATTAAATATAGGTTGCTCTCTCATTACAGAATAATACCAAAGCATGGAATTAAATATATATTTTTCTCTATCATTATCGAAATCACATACTTGTATATTCGTTAAAGAAGGAATAATATTAAATGGTTTTAATACATCATATGTAGCTTTTTTAGGTATATTCTTTTTTACTAATCTTGCAGCTAATTTTCTATATGATTTATGTTTTACAAAAGAATTTTCTTTTTTCAAATTAAAAACAAGTAAATCATCACATCTTTTTACAATTTCAGTATACGTATTTATGAACATATCCATATTTCTTGTTGAAATAAAAAGATGTACAATAATTAATAAAGGCACAACTGTGAAAATAAAACAATAGAATGCAATAAAAAACATATACATAATATCTAACATATCAATACACCTCATTTTATATCTATAAAAATATTGTATTATAAATATAAAAATTCTTCAATAAAAAAACTCCTTTACGGAGTTTTATACGACTTGTTTATTTTCCCATTTTGAACCTCTATATCTTATTATAAAGAAAATAGATCTTACTACCCAATCAAGTATCATTGAAATCCATACACCAAAAACACCAAATCCCATATACTTACCCAAAATATAACTAAATATAATTCTGCATACCCACATTGATACAATAGAAACAATCATACAATATTTTACATCACCGGCAGCTCTTAATGCAGATGGGATATTAAAAGCAGTAGGCCAAATTATAATCGCACAACATCCATGTAAAATTAAAATTTTGCTTGCTTCCAATGCAGTTATATCAGATAAATTATATGCTTTAAGTATCAAAGGTAAAATTAAAAATATAAATAATACCAATATAGCTACACAAACATAAGTTATCTTTAATAATTTTCTTGTATAATATCTTGCCTGTTTATATTCCCCTGCGCCAACACACCTTGAAATAACGGTAGTAATAGCAAGAGAAACAGCCATTCCTGATAAAATTTGGAATGAAGCAACTACATTTGCAACAGCATTTGCTGCTATTGCATAAGTACCAAATGTAGATACTAAACTTAAAACTATTATTTTACCAAGTTGAAACATACTGTTTTCAAGTCCATTTGGAACACCTATGTATAAAATACTTTTTATCATATCAAATCTTGGTTTATATTTAAAACTTCTTTTTATATATAAAGTATTATTTTTATTTAAAAGAAGAATAACAATAACCACAGCTGCAACAATTCTTGAAACTAATGTTGGTATTGCAACACCGGCAGTTCCAAAATGAAAAATATAAATCAGTATAGCATTACCACATACATTAATTAAATTCATTAAGATTGAAACTTTCATAGAAACTTTGGAATTACCCATTGAACGAAATATAGCCGCTCCTGCATTATATAATGCAATAAAAGGAATTGATGCACTTACGATAAGCAAATATGTATTTGCATGTCCCATAACTTCTGCATCAATACTGCCAAATACTTTAGTTAAAATAAACTGTTTCAATATATACATAAAAATCATAATAAATACAGCTAATATAGTTATAAACCATACGAGCTGTGTTGATGATTCACATGCGTTTTCTCTGTCTCTTTTACCTAAATACTGACCACAAACAACAGCTCCTCCCGTTGCAAGAGCAGCAAAAATATTTATTAAAAGAAGCATTACACTGTCAACCAAAGATACTCCCGATACAGCAGCTTCACCTACACTTGCTATCATAATAGAATCCGCCATACCTACTAAAATAGCTAAAAACTGTTCTACAATAAGTGGAACAATTAAAATCATTAATGCTTTATTTGAAAATAAAAAATCCTTTGTGTCGATCTTTTTTCTGCTAAATACCATATTAAAACCCCTATGTAAATAAAATGAAAATAATAATGAAAAAAAATATAAATTATTTGTAAAATTTTGTAACCTATTATACAACTATAATACAAAATAATAAACCCTTTTTATATTTTTTATAAAAAAAAGTAAAGGTTACTTAACCTTTACTTTTTTTACAGAAGAGAATGAAGAATAAACTTTCTTTCCTCCTACAACTTTATATGCTCTAACTTTATAATAATATGTTTTTTTAGATGTTAATTTTGTTTTTGTATAACTTGTACTTTTTGTTGTTTTTGTAAGAACATATTTACCTTTACTATTTTTTGTATATATTTGATATCCGCTTGCACCTGAAACTTTATTCCATTTTATATATGCTTTCTTCTTCCCTGCAGAAACTTTAATATTCGTACTTTTTAAAACAGGCTTAACTTTTACTGTATTATATTTACTCTTTACAAGTCCATTCGTATTATTATATGCAACAACTCTGTAATAATAATAGCTGTTACATGTTAGAGAAGAATTTATATAATAATTATATTTACTGCTTACTGTCTTTATAAGTTTATAATTTTTACTTTTTGCATCATATCTATAAATATAATATCTCTCAGCATTACTTACTTTATTCCATGTAAGTTTAATTGCGTTATAGTTATAACTCACGCCTTTGGCTTTTCAACAGTCGTATCATCTTTTGGTGGATCAACCGTTGTATTTCCGCCTTCTGAAGAACCACCTTCTCCATTTCCAGTATTTGTATTATCATCTTTATTCAAATACTCGTTATATTTAACTATCGTTTTATATTTTATACTATCGCCCAAATAAGCCTATATCTTATCACTTCCTAGTATAAAAGACATAGAACTTGCATTTGAATAAATATTGCTGCCGACTTTATTCCATGAAGAATCTTTATAACTATACATTTTAGTAACACCATTTGAATCAACAACACCTAAATATAAATCACCATCTTTTATATCAAATGAAATACTATTTACCTTTTCTTCAAAAGTTGCTACTTTATCAGTACTCCATGATTTGCCATCTGAGCTTACAACAATATTCGTTTTATTTAATGATGTATTATAAGTACATGCATATATATTATCCTCTGAAACAACAAACTTCTGGAAATGATTTGCGGAAGAATTCACATTATAAACTTTTTTAAATCCATTATTTGTTTGTTTATAAATAATTCCTCCTTCATTTTTATTTTGAAAATCAGATAACATTACGTAAAGTTCATTTTTATACAGAGCCATACTTGGTGCCATTAAATATTTACAATCAGTTATTTTACCAACTGTTAAAAACTCACTTCCATTCCATTTCATAACAGTAACATTGGTATTATCCAAGTCGTATAAACAGTATAACTCTCCGTTTAAATTTATGGCATATGGAACGTTTGCATAACTTCCATTTGTACTTATTCTGCTTTTTTCTATCCAATTACCATTTTCATATTTTTTTAATACAACACTCTCTTTTTTTGATGAATAATCAGCATAAAAAACATAAACTTCATTATTTAAAATAACAAGATTACCATTGTTTACATTACTGTCAACTATACCCAATGATGAATATACACCATCTTTATATTGATATACTTTATTTTTATTTAGAAAATATAAAGTATTACCTATTTGTCCAATTGATTTTGCATTATCGCTATCTGCAAAATAATTTGTATTTAAAGATGTATCAGTCAAATCCGACCATAGATTTTCACTTGAATAATCAGGAATTGTTATATCAAATATAATATAATCATCGCCCTGTGATGTAACTTTAAGTTGAATTCTACTATTAACATCATTTGTATAAACAAGTGCATTATCTTTTATAGTTGCATTTTCATCACTGCTACCTATCTCACTTCTTTTTCCGTCACTCAGTGATAATACAGCATTATTTATATCTCCAGCAAAATCATTTATACCTGTATCATTAGGTCTAAATACATAAATATAATTTTTATTGTTAAAATTACTTTTATCACTATCACTTAACGCATCGTTTACTCTATAACAAACAAGTCCAGAATAAGGTATTTGACTGTCTACATTATTTGAATCATTTAAATTTGTTTTCTTTCTATATTCAAAAACAAAATATTCATTATCCTTTAGAGGAGTCTTAACCATAACGGCATTATCTCCTTTATTTGAATATGGAGCATAAAGTGTAACACTTTTTGTTCCGCTTCCAGAAATATCTTTTATTGTATCAAAACCTAACATTTTTCTTGTTTGTGCCAATGGATAAGACGGAGCACTGCCTACTTTAGACATTACATCATAAGGACCTACAGGAGTTTTAGTGCTGTCTTTACTATACAAATCAAGTACACCAAGAGAATGTAAAAATTCATGTACCATTGTTGGAATAAGATTACTTGCTTGAGTATTCAAAACATTGTAATTTAATATACTCTTACCTGCTATTGTAAAATTATAATTATTATTATCTGCCTTATGAGGCCAAATCACATCTGAATTGTCTTTAGGTGCATCTACTTTATCGATTTGTACCATAATAGTCAAATTATCAATATAACCATCATTGTTTTTATCTACTTCACTTGCATTAATATTATTTTCAAATTCTCCCATTTTTGATAGACAATCATTTAATAAAGACTGCGAACTATTATAGTCTGATTTATTTTTATCAAGAGTAATATATTTTATTGTTCTGTTATCTTCATTTTTTTGAGGAAAATAAGACCTTACGTTTAATTGTCCGTTTGATAAAATATTTATATATTTTTCAAATGAATTTGGTATATAGCTATCTGAGTTATCATTAACTTGGTTTTCAAAATAAGTAAATTTCGAATATTTTGCATTATATGTATAATCTTCATTATATGTTTCTTTCGTATCATCTTTAAATTTAACAATAAAGATGAGATTCCCCATTTCTTTATTTGCCGCTTTAATGTTTGGTACAAATAAAGATAAACTTACAAATAATATCATTAAAAAAGTTAATATTCTTTTAAACTTCATAATAATCCCCTTACAAATTATATTCATTCTAATTTATTTCGGATATTCTACTATATATAATATTAAAAAGCAAGTAATTTATAAAAAAACAGCTAAAAGCTGTTTTATATTGATAGATCTTTTTTACAGAATACTTTTATCCCTATACAAAATAATAATATACCGATAACATAAAGTATTATGGCAAATAAAACTCCTAAAATATCACCTTCTATAATCTTTGCTGTATCAAATAAAGTAAGTGGAGTAAGGTATTTTAAATATGAGAATTTTTCTCCAACACCGGAAATCATTTGTATTAATAAAAACAAAACATTTAACCCTATTCCAACAGATAAAGCATATCTGGAATCATTAAATATACAACTTGTTAAGAAGCATATACCTAAAATAAATATCCAAAGTCCAAATACACCACAATTGACCAAGAGGAATTTGGATATATCAAGTTCTCCATTAAACATAACCTGACTTAAAATAATAATTAATGAAGATATGTATATAACCAAAACAAGTAACATAAAAATCATAACAAATAACCAAGAAAAAATTATCTTAAATCTACTGTTTGGTGTAGATAAAATATAAGATAAAGATCCTTTATCGGTATATTTTACAATAAGCCTATTGGTTAATATTCCTATAAAAACAAGAGGGAAAGCAATAAATAAGAACCCATATAAATAATTACAAATAAATTCAATTAATGAGGTTCCCGGATTAGACATATTAAAAGCAGAAAAAATACCTGACATACTTTCTGACATCATTTTTAAACTTTCCCCAAGTTTTGGATCAAACATACTTACTATCATCGAAGAATATAGAGTCAAAATAGCCATAAATATAAATAATATTTTATAATTAGATTTTATTTCTTTCTTTAAAAGTACTAAATTAATCATTTTTTTCTCCTTCATAATAATGCATAAATAATTCTTCAAGACTTAAAGGTTTTATATCCATATCAACGACGTTAAACTTAGATAATAATTTTATTAGTTTATCTAAATTTTGTTTTACGTTAATTTTAACAGTATCTCCTTTAGGATGAATATTCTTAAATAATGCAGAAAATCTCATAGCTTCTTTTTCATCTGCAAATTTAATAATAAAATGTTTGCTTTTTTGTTTAGTTAAAGAACTTATTTTTTCATTTAATACAAGTCTTCCTTCTTTTATGATAACGCTTCTATCACAGGTTTTTTCAATTTCTTCAAATATATGGGAAGACATTAAAATTGTTGCTCCTCGTTTTTTTTCTTCTAAAATTAACTCGATAAACTTATTTTGCATTAATGGATCTAATCCGCTTGTAGGTTCATCTAAAATTAAAATATCAGGATAATTCATAAAGGCACATATAATTGCAATTTTTTGTTTCATACCTTTTGACATTTTTTTTATACGCCCTGAAGCATTTAATTCAAACATTTCCTTAAGCTGATTAATTCTTGCAAAATCTTCTACACCTTTCATTTTTGCAATAAAATTAATAAATTCATCGCCTTTCATATCATCCATTAAAGTATTTTCTCCGGGTAAATATCCTAAATTGGTATTAATTATTTTACTATTAAAAAAAGGATCCAACCCATTAACTTCTACACTACCTTTATCCGGTTTAATAAACCCAAGCAATGTTCTTATTGTTGTCGTTTTTCCTGCTCCGTTTGGGCCTAAAAATCCCATTATTTCACCTTTTTGAACGTTAAAACTTAAATCAAAAACGCCTTTATTGTCTCCATAATCTTTAGTAATGTTATTTACTTCGATAATATTCATTTCACTCTCCATAATTAAATTTATTTATAAAAATACTTTTTTAATAATTCCATAATTTCATCAAATTCTAAAATGATATCAGAAGATTTAATTTCTTCATCCCTCATTAATTTTTCATGCAAATATCCATCCATAATCCAAATAAAAATTTTATATATCATAAATAAATCATTTTTATCTTTAAATTTTGATAAATCTATATTATAAAAATATTTCTCATATGATTCATTACATTGTTCTACTATAAGTTTTTTTATTTCACTGATGATATTTTTATCACTGCAATAATAACTTCTAATGCAAAAATCCAGTATATGTGGATTTTCTTTTACTAAATCTAACTTTATTTTTGCGGCATAATTCATTAAATCAAAAAAATCTTTTATTTGAGTTATTTTATTTTCTTCAATTCTTTTTTCAATTATTTTTATTATATTATCTATTAAAAATAAATACAGAGTTTTTTTATTTTTAAAATAATAAAAAAGCAAACCTTTTGATATTTCTGCCTTATAAGCAATTTCTTCCGTAACGGCATTTTTATAATCATTTTTTGAAAATACTTCAATAGCAGCATTTATTATTTTATCTTGTTTTTCTTTTTCAAGCTCATAAAATTTTTCATTAATCATTTATTACTCCTAATACATATCTAATAAAAGTATATATTATTGTATATATTATTGACTATTTTTGTAAAGCCTTGAGATATCTTTTTTATAATATTTTTTTATGCTATAATGCTAACAGGAGGATATATGGAACAAAAAGAAATTACAATCAGAAATCTAAAAGATGAAGATTTACCCCAGATAAAAAACTTACTTTACGATACATGGATAAAAAAAGACTATGGAGAAAATGAAGAAGTTGCAAATGAAATAAGTTCAATTTTTATGTATGAACTTCTTTATCGTCAAACATTTTCAAACGTTGCAATTTATAAAGATAAAGTTGTAGGAATAATTCTTGGAAGAATAAACAAATGTTATAAATTAAAAAACAATACCACATATATAGTAAAATTAATATTACACTGTTTAAAAACTATACTTATTAAAGGCGGTATAAAAGCTTTAAAATCAGAAAAAGAAATAGCAAAAGTAAACAATGAACTATTAAATAATTTAAATACAGATACAGATGGAGAACTGGTTCTTTTTGCATTAAACAAGAACATAAAAGGAAAAGGTTTAGGATCTAAATTATTAAATTCTTTTTATAATTATATGAAAGAAAATAATGCAGATAAATTTTATCTTTTTACTGACACAACATGTGATTATAGTTTTTATGAACATAATGGATTCAAAAGAGAAAGTTCAAAAAATATTTATTTCAAAAAAGAACCTGAAACATATTTTATATACACAAAAAAATTAACTTAAAAAAGGACTTTTAAAAAGTCCTTTTTATATTTCAAAAGAAATAAATCCTTTCTCTTTATTAGAAAAAGTATATAATTTTTTTACGCCGGCAGCTTTTAATCTGCTTATTCCAAGATTATAAAGAAGATCAAGCATTTCCAAGTTATGAGTATCCGATGACATGGTAAATTTAATTCCTTTTTCATTTGCCATTTTGATAATTTCATTTGATGGATACAAACTTCTTACCCCATGTTTATATCCCCCACCGGTATTTAATTCTAAAACAGCATCAATTTCTTTTACTTTATCAAGAACATCTGATACTAAGTCTTTATACCACTTACTCTGTTCGTCAAAGAAAATATCATCTATATTATTTTTTTTAATCAAATCAATATGCCCTGCAACTTCAGGTTTTAATTCACATAAATTGTTATAATAATTTTCATAATAATCCATTACAAATTTTCTTGCATCATTATCATAACTTCTCTTTAATGATTTCCTAAAAGTAGAACATAACTCATCAACAGGCTCCATTATTCCGTTTACATTGGTTAAATGAACAGAACCTACAACATAATCTAGTCTATCTCTAATACCAGAAATATCACTCATTAAATATCCGCTTTTACCATATCTTTCACTTTCGATTCCGGCAAATATTTCTATTTTATCTTTATATTTTTCTTTATATTCATTTATTTTATCAACATATTCATTATATTTTTCAGGTCTTAAAGAATGGTTTTCATAATTATATGTACAAACATGATCGGTAATACCAAAATGAGTAAACCCCCTGTTGATTGCTTCAATAATTAATGTTTCCATTTCATCTTTACCGTCACTTAAATTCGTATGATTATGAAGTGATACTTTATACATCTTTTATACCCCCTATCTATTAGATATCTTTTCTACCAATATAATTCCGGCATCTTTTTCACTTATCTCTCCTATTTTTATTTTATAATCTAAGTCTAAACATAAGTCAAGAAAAACGTGAATTTCATTCAAAGAATATTTCTTTGAAGAAATGTTTGCCATTTTAACTGCATATGGATGGAGAGAATAATCTTTTACTATATCATTTTCCGTTTTACCTTTTTTTATATACAGTTTACATATATACATATTTTCAAAATTTCTTACAACAACACCAAGTATCTGCATAAATTTCACATCATTATATTTTAAATTATGCAAAAGCTTAAAAGCATAATCTGAATTTTTATCTCTTAACGCATCTGTCAATTTGAAAATTTCATCTTGTATATTTACACTTATAATTTTTTTTATTTCATCAATATCTATTTTTTCTTTATTTATACTTGATAATTTTTTTATTTCACCTTCAAAATAACCTAAATCAACTTTACTTTCATCAACCAAATATCCGCTTGATTCTATAAAATATCCAACAGCATCATTTGTAAGAATAATATTGTTTTCCTTTAATTTTTTTCTAACCCATGATTCAAGTGCATAAGCTTTAAATTTATCAAAGTCAACTATATCACCATATTTTTTTATGGTTTTATATAAAGCTGTTCTTTTATCTAAAGAACCCTTAATCCATATTACAACTACTGTAGTTTTAGGAATATCTTTTATATAGTCGCTAAATTTTTTTGATATATCTTTATTTGTTATGCTCTCACTTTTAATAAAAACCATCCTGTAATTATCCAGCATAGGTAAAGTTTCACAAAGTTCAATAGCCTTATTTATATCAATTTTTTTATCATCAAATACAG
This sequence comes from Anaerofustis butyriciformans, assembly GCF_036289385.1. Taxonomy (NCBI): domain Bacteria; kingdom Bacillati; phylum Bacillota; class Clostridia; order Eubacteriales; family Eubacteriaceae; genus Anaerofustis; species Anaerofustis butyriciformans. The sequence goes on along the minus strand of NZ_JAYFFH010000005.1, from coordinate 157,082 downwards.
AATAATTAAATGCTTCATATTCCTTTGAAAGTAAATTATTTTTTAAACTTTCAAGCATTTTTTTTGCAATATAATCTTCTTTAACATTAAATAAATATATATTCTTAAAAGTTTTCTTTCTTATATTTTCATTTAATTTTATATAATCCATAATTTTTCTCCTATCATCTTTTTTATTATGTCATCATTACCCTGCTTTATGTTTAATTGGGATTTTTATATATCCGCTTAACAACAGAAGAACAAAATAATATAAAATTATAAAAACAACACTCATATTTTCTATACTAACCGTAGCAAAAGGAAAACTTGCAAGTATAGAAATAATATATCTAATAATACTTAAAATGATATTTAAAAAATGAAGAAGGAACATTCCAAACAAGAAATTACCAAATAATCCTCCAACAATACCTATTATCATTATAGGTGCCATTAAAGGTACTATCAATAAATTACCTATAATACTTATAATAGAAACCGTACCGAATGAATTAAGTATAATAGGTATGGTAAATAAATATGCAGATATACTTACAGAAAATAAACCTACAATATTTTTCTTAAACCTGCTTTCTTCATAAAACATTTCAAGAATTTTAAATTGTATTACCGGTGCAAGTAATATAATACCTATTACAGCACTAAAAGATAATAAAAAACTTACATTAAATAAATTAAGAGGATTAATCATAAGTAATATTATCGCTATTACAAATATATTATTAAAAGCATCATTATCTTTTTCATGTTTTAGGGATAATAACTCATTTAAAATACACAAAAACATTGCTCTAAGGGCTGAAACAGACATACCCGCAAGCATAACATACATAAATAATATCGGCGCAACAAAAAATACTCTATATTTTTTGTTTATATTAAACATAGAAATGATAAATAATATTACACCATAAATAAGTCCTACATGCAGCCCTGATACTGCAAGTACATGACTTAAACCAACAGCATTAAAGTCTTCAGTCGTTTCTTCACTTAAACTTTTATCTGAGAACATTATACCCATAATTAAATTTACATTTTCTTCATCATCAATATTTTTAAGTAAATTTAATTTAAAACTATCTCTTAGTTCAAAAATTTTATCTAAATAAAAAATTAGATGTCCACTTTTATTAAATTCAACTTTATTTGTATTTACATTTATATAATTATAAACACCTATCGTTTTTAAATATAAATTATAATCAAAATCATCAAAAACTTTTGGAGTTTTTACCTTACCTGTAAATTTATAATAATCTCCAACATTATATGTATGATAGTCATAATAAACGTTTATTAATACTTTATCTTTTATATGTACAGTTTTTCCTTCATCAAAAATATTTATATCTTTGACATAAAGCTGTGTTTTATCTTCTTTATAGACAGGTGCTTTAACAATTTTTGCGGTAAATGTAATATTTTTTTCTGCAAATTGATTTAATTCACTATTATAATTAAGTTTATAATTTGTATGAACAAAAGTAATAAGTCCAAAAATAATACAAACAATAAAAATAACTCTCAAAGAATTATTAGGAAAAAGTTTAAATAAAACAAGACACGACAAAACAAGCCCTAAAATATAAATTAAAATAGGACATTGTAAATATGCTAATATTATAGAACATAAAACATATAAAAAAAGAACTATTGCCGGTCTTTTAATATCCATAAATATCTACCTTTTTTAAATTTGTTATTAATAATTTTAACATAAATATTAATAAATTTCTTAAAAAAATAAAAAAGGGTATATAAATACCCTTTTAAATTATGCCTAAAGTTTTTATTATATTAATATTTCCCATTACTCCATAAAGCAAGCTTTCTTCATCAAAATTAAAGTTAACACTATGGAGAGGATTTACATATCCCTTGTCTTCTTCTCTTATACCAAGTTCATAAAAGAATGAAGGAACCTCCTCACTATAATAAGAAAAATCTTCAGCACTTAAAATAGCATCACCTAAAATATAATCATCACCAAACGCAGGAACAACCTTATCATAAAGTTCTTTATCATTATAAGTTACGCCATAAAAAGGTCTCCAATCATATGTGATTTTGCAGCCATAAGCTTCGCTTAATCCATCAGCCAATGCATGCATTCTCTTATCTATAATATTATAAGTGTTTTTATCAAGTGTTCTTATTGTCCCTTCCATTTCAACGTGTTCGGCAATAATATTAATTCTATCTCCACCTTTAATAGTACCTATTGTAACAAGTCCTTCTTTAATTGGATTAATATTTCTACTTACAATACTTTGAATTCCATTTATATATTGTGCTGCAATAACAATAGAGTCAACACCGTTATGAGGAGCAGCTCCATGTGAAGCTTTACCATCTATAAATACAGTAAATTCTGTTGAAGCAGCATAGAAGCCATAAGGTTTTGATGAATATTTCCCTTTTGGGATGTTTGGACTAAGATGAAGAGCAAAAACATTTTTAACATTATATTTTTTTAATTTTCCTTCTTTAATAATAAGTTTTGCTCCCCCGGGTCCTTCTTCTGCCGGTTGAAAAATTAACAATATATTTTTTTTAAGTTTATCTTTGTTTTCTGATAAATATTTTGCAAATACAAGAAGTATAGCCATATGACCATCATGACCGCAAGCATGCATCATATTACAATGTTTACTTTTAAAATCAATATCATTATTTTCTTCCATACTTAGCCCGTCCATATCACTACGGAATGCATAAGTTTCTTCGCTGCCTGCATTTATAAAACATAAAACACCTGTACTAGCTGTTTCTTCATATTTAAAACCTAAGTTTGAAAGATAAGTTTTTATATATTTGCTTGTTTCAAACTCCTTTAATCCTTCTTCTGGAATTTGATGTAAATCTCTTCTTATTTTTGTTATTTCTTCAAAATATTTTTCTTTAATCTGTTCAAACATTTTTTTCTCCAAGATATAAATTATTCTGTCTTTGTTTCATCAGTATTTGATTCTGTATTTGTTTTTGTTTCATCTGTTTTTTCTTCATTTGCCCAAGGAAGAGTTTCTGAATATTCTCTATAAACAGTATGAACAGTTCTTCCTTTTGAATCAGTATTATACAAATGTAATAAATTAGCGCCGGGATCATAATTAAAAGTATATTCTATAGTCCCATCCCCGCTTGTTGCAGTAAATTTTCCATCAGCTACTCCGCTTATTGTATATGTAGTAGTTGTAGGTGAACCTTCTTTTTTGGTAACAGTAACAACCATTGAAGATTCGTCAAGAACCATATCTGTTTTTGTTTCATCTGAAATCTTTTTCGCATGAGAATCTTCATAAATACTATCAAGTGTCCATTTGTTTTCAATATCTGAAAAATCAGTTGAATGTTCCTTAGGCTCTGTACCGCAACCGAACAGAGAAAAAAGTAATAAAGTAGTAATTAAAATACTTAATATTTTTTTTGTTGTTTTCATATAATCGTACCTCATATTTGTTTGTGATATATTGTATCATAAAGATAAGAATATTTTAAAACATTTTTATTAAAATTTAATTAACTTATCTATTGTTCCTCCACCTAAACATACATCCCCATCATAGAACACACCGATTTGTCCCGGAGTAACGCCGCTTTGTTCCTCATCAAAAATAACTTTTACTGTTTTTTCATCCAAAACTTCAACCGTTACTTTCTTTAAAGGCTGTAAATGTCTAAATCTTAAATCACATCTAAATTTCTTAGCAGGAAACTCTCCAGAAACCATATTTACATCTGTGGCAATAAAGCCATTTTTATATAATTTAGGATTTTTATCTCCTTGAACAATATATAATATATTATTTTCTAAATCCTTATCAGCAACATACCATCTTTCTCCGCTTCCACATCCGCCTACACCAAGACCTCTTCTTTGTCCTAAAGTATAGTACATTAAACCTATATGTTCACCTTTCTTTTCTCCGGTGTCCATATCAATCATATCACCTTTTTGGTTAGGCAAATAATTTTGTAGGAAATTTGTAAAATTTCTCTCTCCTATAAAACATATTCCGGTAGAATCTTTTTTCTTTGCGTTTCTAAATCCTTCTCTTTCAGCTATTTTTCTTACTTGTGATTTTTCTAAATCTCCTATTGGGAAAATAACTCTTTCAAGCTGTTTTGAACTTAATAAAGAAAGAAAATACGTTTGGTCTTTATGTTGGTCTTTTGCTTTTAAAAGTTTTGTTCCATTTTCTGTATGTTCAACCTTAGCATAATGTCCCGTTGCAATATAATCTGCATCAAGAACATTCATTGCATAATCTAAAAAACACTTAAATTTTATTTCTTTATTACATAATACATCGGGATTAGGTGTTCTGCCTTTTTTATATTCATCTAAAAAGTAAGTAAATACATTATCCCAATATTCTTTTGTAAAGTTAACGGTATAACAAGGTATGCCAATATTTAAACATACGGCTCTTGCGTCATCATAATCTTCTTCAGCACTACATTCACCATTTTCATCAGTTTCATCCCAATTTTTCATGAATAAACCAATTACATCATATCCTTGTCTTTTTAAAAGATATGCACTTACGGCACTGTCAACTCCCCCGCTCATACCAATTACAACTTTTTCCACTTATACTTCTCCTTTTATAAAACTATTCTATTATAGTTTATACCTAATTCTTTTAAAGCTCTTTCTTCTCTTGTATGACATGTAAACATAATAATTTGTTTTTCATCTGATACTGATGCCAAGTATGACAATACTTCTTTTAATCTGTAATCATCATATTGAATAAAGCAGTCATCCAATATAATAGGCATAGTACTATTAATAAGTAAATTATCTATGATACTAAAACGAAGAGCTAGATATATTTGGTCAATTGTTCCATAACTTAATGTTTCAGCATCAACCATTTGTCCACTTTCTTCATCAAGCACCATAACGTCCATATTATCATCAACTTTTACGGTAGAATATTTACCATTTGTGATTTTAGACATAATCTGTCCTAAGGTTTCGTTAATTTTAGGTGCAACGTTTGTATGAATATCTTTTGAAATACTGTTAATTGTGTCAATAGCCTTTTCAAGAGAAAGAAGTTTAAATTCAAATTCTTTAATTCTTTTTTCATATTTATTTATTTCTTCATTAATTACACATAAATTTTCATTAAAAGAATTTGATTCTTCAAGTATTCCGTTTATTCTAGATAACTTTGCGGATACATTTGTTATTTCATCATTGATTACATCAACATCGTCATCTATAATACTTCCATTATTAGATTTAACTAAATTTAAAGTATTTTCATCGACATCTTCGCCTTCAAATTTTTTAGCCAAAGCATCAATATCATTTCCGTCAATGATATTTAAAAGTAATTTATTGTTACTTTCATATCTATCTATAAGTCTGTCATATTCTTCTCTTTTTTCTAAAGCTTCTTTAAACTCTTCAACATTTGAAATATTATTTTCTATTAATATTTCATTCATCTTATAGGTATTGTTGCTTATTTTTTCTTCTAATATTTTATTTGTTCCGTCAAAATCTTCTAAGTCCATTTTATATTTTTCAAGCTTATTTTGATTAAAAGAAAATTCTTTTGCAATAACACTTTTTTCTTCTAATATTTTAATTAACTTATGAGGATCTTCTTCACCGTAATCATTAAGAATCTTGTTAATTTCAACTTCATTTAACTCAATCATATTTTGAGTTCTAATTAAAGATGTATCATATTTTTCAAATTTCTTTGATGTTTCTTTATATACACTACGTATTACAAGCTTCATAATTAAGCATATTACGGTTGCACCAAGTGCTATATAGAAATAAAGTAATAAAGATTTGCTTATTGTAAAGCTAAATGCAAGCATAAATGCAGATATTATTGCCATAACTACACAAACTATATTTATAACTTTATTTGTAGTAGATTTAGCAGAATAATCTTTTTCAACTTTAACATCTTTTTTTTCTGAAAGTCTGCCTTGAAGTCTTTCAATATTACCAAGCCTGTCTTTTAATATTTCTATATCTGAAATAATTTTATTGTAATCTTTACCTTTTGTTTCTTTATTTACTTCTTTATTTTCATCATCTAAACTTTTTAAAGCATTATTTACATATTCTTGTTTTTTTCTTAAATCGTCAATTTGTTCTTGTAAAGATTTGTTTTCACTATATAAATTTAAAAACTTTGTATATAAATCATTATTTATATCTTTATATTTTTTTAATTCCTCAATTTTTTGTCTTATCTTTTCATTATCGGCTTCAACAGATTTATATTTAAAATATGTTATTTTTTCTTTATTTCTCGCAATATCATTTATGTTTCTTAGAATATCTTTTTTCTTATTTAAAAGTTCATTTAATCTTTTTTCAAGTTTATTTGCTTCTAAATAATATTCTCTGTTTTCTTCCATTGCCTTAATAGCGTCTTCTCTTGATTTTTTTAGTTGTTCAAGTTTAATGACACTGCTACCATATTCTGATTTTGATTGCTTTCTTGTTCCTATTAAAGCTTTTTGTTTTTCTAAATAATCAATGGCTTTATTAACAGAAATTTTATTATTATTTCCCTTTTCATAATTTGCCAATGCTTCGCTTATTTCTCTTTTAAAATCTTTTTCTGTTTTGTTACCAAGTTGAGAAATTGAAATTGTATTATTATATAATACGCTGTTTAATTTTATAACAGGAGAAATAATTCTTTGTTTTGTAGATGCGTCATAAGGAAGTTTATCTGTTAAATCTTCACCTGTTATATTATCAAATAACTTAAATTCTTCATTTTGTTTATCAAAATTTCTTTCAATTCTATATTCTCTTTTACCAATATTAAACTCTAAACTACCTTTATATAAATCACTATTCCATGGTTTATATTTTTTATATTCATAAGAATAAATTTTATTTTTACTGTAAGGCTTAAAGAAACCGAAAAATACCCCTTGAATAAATTTATGCGCAGTTGATTTACCTGCTTCATTGTTACCATATATTACATTTAAACCATCTTCAAATTTTATTTCTTTATCTTTAAATTTACCAAAACTTTTAATGCCTAATTTTCTTATTTTCATCTATTTGGACCCCTCATTCAGAAGTGCATCTAGACCAAGATACAAAGCTTCAATATCTATTTCGTTTTCTCTTCCTTTTAATGCGTCAATATATAAACCTATAATATTATCCTTATTTTCGGTATAAATTTTAGGTAAGAAATAATCTGCAGAAGTATTGTCTATTATTTCTGCATAATACAATTCTTCGTTTAATCTGGTTTTAATATCATCTATGGTTACAAGTTCGCTTAATGTTCCTTGTAAATTTATTATATATAAGAAATTATCAATGTTTCCATTTGCTTTTTCTTTAACTAAATTTACGATTTCTTCTAAAGAGTCAATTCCTGTTATATCAACATTTAAAACTTCAAATTGTTTAACATTATTCTTTATTAATTTAACAGAAACTTTTTTATCTTCTATTTGACCAAAAATATATCCATGATACCCTTTTTCTGAAAAATCATGAGGTTCAAGACTACCAGGATAAACAGAATTATTTGATAATTTAACAGATTTGTGAATATGTCCAAGAGCGCAATAATCAAAACCTGATTTTTCTAATTTTGATTTACTTACAGGTAAATAATTCCCATTTGGATTTAGTAAGTCACAATGAAGTAATAATATATTAGTTTTTGTTTTATCAAGTTTAGGTATTTCCAAAATATCTTTATTATAATATTTCTTTAAAAAACTTAACCCATAAATACAAGTATTTAAGTCTTCTAATTCAACTTTTTCCAATTTATCACTATTAAAAATAGTGACATTATCAGGGAAAGAAAGTAAATTATAAAAAGATTTTTCATGTAAATAATCATGATTACCCGCAACAATAAATACCCTTACTTCAGGAATCATTTTAAATCCGTCTATTATTCTATTTACATCACTTGCTCTTACAAGTTCATCTTCAAACAAATCACCTGCAATCAAGAGAATATCAGCTTCTCTTTTTTTGCAGGCTTTAATAACTTTATTAAATGCTTTAAACAGATCCTCTCTTCTTTCTCTTGCAATGCTTTTATCAAAAGAAGATGAAAGAAAAGAGGTTCCGATATGCAAATCTGCTGTGTGTATAAATTTCATATTACATTGTCCTATCATTCAAATTTTTTATCATATTCCATGCTTTCCAAAGCAGCCAAAGCTTCTTTGTACTTATAATCATTCTCTTCTTTTAAAGATTTTATCTTGTTTTCTTTTTGTGTTTCTCTTTCTGTTTTACTTAAAAGAATAGCTTCCATAAGGTATGTGTAAAGCCATGAATTATCTTTATCTGAATTTATTAAGTATGCCAAATCATTTGCGATCGTATTTATCTTTGAGATTTCACTTATTCTTTCAATAAGCTGACCACTGACACGTTTATTTTGTTTTTTTACCTTAATAAGATTTTTTACACAAGTTAAGATATATAACTCATAACTATCATAAGAATCTTTATCTTGTAAAACTCCCGTATCAACTGCAAGATCTAATATACTTCCGTCACTGTCTAATTTTTCAAGTATATCAACCTTTGAAAAAGTTTTTCCAAGCTTTCTTTCTGATTTTGTAAGCATGGCTTCTTCTTGTTCAACTGCACCAAATCTTTTACAAATCTCATTCATATCGGAAGTATCCATATTTTGTTCGGCAGCTTTTGAAAGTAGTTCTTCATTTTCTTTAAAAATTTCTTCTTTTATTTTGGCAATACTCTTGCCTGCTTTTTTATTTGATAAAATTCTTTTTAATCTTATATAATGAAAATCGGCATACAAAGCTTGGTTTGCACAAATATAATAAGGTTTTTGCAAAATTCCTATATCAATATAATGCTTTATCATTCTTCCTGTTATGCTGTATCCGTCAGCTTTTAATCTTTGGATAAGCTCTTTCATTTTCATATAATATTCGCTCATAAATTCTCCTCTTAAAACTACCTAAATAGTTTATCTATATCAATTTTCTTACTATGCTTTATATCAATATTTAAAAGCACTTCGTCGCCTTCTTTCACCTCTTCATGAAAAAGACTTTTAGGTAAAACACCTATTTGTAAATTTTCAAATTCTATTACAACTTTATCATTTTCAAATCTGTCAATTATTCCCTTTATCATAATCACTTACTCGAATAAACTTCAATACTTCCGTTTTTATCTATTATAAATGCAATATTACCGTCTAAATCTGTTCTATATACTTTAACATCATGTTGTTCAAGTCTATTTAATGTTTCAGTTGAAGGATGAGAATATTTATTATCTTCTCCTACTCCTATCATTGCATATGTAGGTTGTATCTTTTCCAAGAATTCATCACTGGTAGATTTATAACTGCCATGATGTGCAACTTTTAAAATATCAACTTTACCAATTTTATTCATTATTTTTAGTTCTGCTTCTTCAAAAATATCTCCGGTAAACAAAACTTTTCTTCCATTTGTATTTAATACGCAAACTGCATCAGAGTTATCTAAATCACCAAGGTCCATATCTTTTGTAGGAGAAATAAATTTTATATTATCAGTATCACTTAATTTTATCTCCACTCCACTTTTTGCTTCAGTAAAATAAAGATTTTTTTCTTCCATTTTTGATAACATGTTTTTAAATGAAGAAGTAGTATGTGACATTTTTGGCATATAGACTTTTCCTACTTCAAAATTATCCAAAACATCACACATCCCACCAATATGATCAGCATGTGGATGCGTAATGATAATATAATCTATCTTTTCAATATCTCTTTCTTTCAAATGGGAAACCAAATCTTGTGCATGATCTGTCTCACCTGTATCTACTAAGATATTTCCATATTCTTCGTTACTTATTAAAAAAGCATCCCCTTGTCCAACATCAATAGCTTCAACCAAAGTACTGCCAGGTTCAATATCTGTTATATAATCATTTCCTATAAAGTTTGATAGATGTTCAAATCCACCCGTAAGAAATGATACAAGTATCACTATAAGCAGTACAACTATGCTTAAAAGTTTTTTTATTTTTGACACTTCTACTACCTTGCTATATCGTTTCTAAAATATGCACCGTCAAAAGTAATTTTGTTTACTTCGTTATATACCTTTTCTCTTGCTTCGTCTAAAGTATCTCCAACAGCACAGATATTTAGAACTCTTCCTCCGTTTGTAACAATGTCATCGCCGTCTTTTTTTGTTCCTGCATGGAAAACAATAACATCATTACTTACATTTTCAAGTCCTTTTATAACTTTTCCGTTTTCATAACTTTCTGGATATCCTCCTGATACCATAACAACACAAACAGAAGGTTTATCAGACCATACAATATCTTCTTCTTCTAAAATACCATCTGCAGTATTTAACATAATATTTGCAAGGTCACTTTCAAGTCTAAGCATAACTGCTTGTGTTTCAGGATCTCCAAAACGTACATTAAATTCAAGAACTTTTGGTTCTCCGTTATCAACCATTAAACCAATAAACAAAACACCTTTATAATCAAGTTCTTCTTTCTTAAATCCATTAATAATAGGATCTAAGATTTTTGTTCTTATTTTTGCGTTAAGTTTATCATCAAAAATTTTATTTGGTGAGTAGTTACCCATTCCACCTGTATTTAAACCTTCATCATTATCGTATGCAGGTTTATAGTCTCTGGCACTTTCCATAGGGATAATTTTATTCCCATCAACAAAGCATAAAGTAGAAAGTTCCGTACCTGTCAAGAATTCTTCGATAACAACACTGTTTCCTGATTCGCCAAAAACTTTATCTATCATAATTTCTTTTAGTGCATTAATTGCCATTTCTTTATTTTCGCAAATAATTACACCTTTTCCGGCAGCAAGACCATCTGCTTTTACAACAACCGGATATCCGAATTTTTCAAGATTTTTAACACCTTCTTCATATGTTGTTACTTCTAAATATTTAGCTGTTGGTATCTTATATTTTTCAAGGAATCTCTTTGTTAGGCCTTTGCTTCCTTCAAAAGCAGCACATTGTTTGTTAGGACCAAACACTTTTAGACCTTCCTTTTCAAATTCGTCAACGATACCCATGACTAATGGTAGTTCCGGACCTACAACAGTAAGCCCAATTTCATTTGTTTTTGCAAATTCTTTAAGTCCTTCAATATCGTCAACTTTGATATCTACGCACTCAGCAATGCTTTCAATACCGGCATTGCCAGGAGCACAGAATACTTCCGTTACAAGAGGACTCTCCTTTAATTTGTAAACTAATGCGTGTTCCCTACCACCGGAACCTACTACTAATACTTTCATTCTTAATTCTCCTTTTACGAATGTTTAAAATGTCTCATACCTGTAAATACCATGGCAATGCCATATTCATTACAAGCTTTTATTGAATCTTCATCTCTTATTGAACCACCGGGTTGAATAATTGCAGTTATTCCCGCTTCATGAGCTGCTTTTACGCAATCATCAAATGGGAAGAATGCATCAGACGCTAAAACAGAACCCTTTACACTTTCTCCGCCTTGTTTTATTGCGTTTTCAAGTGCCCAAATTCTGCTTACTTGTCCAGGGCCGTTTGCTACTAATATTTTATCTTTTGCTAAAGAAATAGCATTTGATTTTGTATGTTTTACGGCTTTCCATGCAAATATTAAATCTTGCATTTCTTTATCCGTTGGTTTTCTGTTTGTTACAACTTTAAGTTCATCACTAAGAAGTTTTGTATCTCTTGATTGCATCAAAAGACCACCCATTACTTTCTTAATATCTTTGCCATCTTGATTGAACTTAATATCTGCTAATTCCAATAATCTGATATTTTTCTTCTTTGTTAAAATTTCAATTGCATCGTCGCTGAAACTTGGAGCAACAGCAACTTCAATAAAGATATTGCTGATTTGTGTAGCAGTTTCTTTATCAATTTCTTCGTTTGCAGCAATAATTCCACCAAAGATAGATTGAGGATCTGCCTCATAACATTTTTTAAATGCATTTGAAATAGAAGCATCACTTGCTATTCCGCAAGGATTAGAATGTTTAACGGCAACAACTGTTGGTTCGTCATTATATTCTTTTAATATTTCCAAAGCACCGTTTGTATCATTTATATTGTTATATGAAAGTTCTTTACCATGAAGTTGTTTTGCTAATGGAAGAGAACCTTTCATAGGTTGAACTTCTTTATAGAACACAGCATCTTGATGCGGATTTTCTCCATATCTTAAATCTTGTGCTTTATCATAACAAAGAGTAAGAGTTTCAGGATATGAATCATCTCCAACTTTTTCTCTTAAATAGTTTGCTATTAATGTATCATAATAACTTGTAGACATAAAGACTTTTTTAGCTAAATTTAATTTTGTATCATAAGAAACTTCTCCATTTTCTTCAAGTTCCTTTAATACAACATCATAATCTTTAGGGTCAATAACAACCGCAACGTCTTGGAAATTCTTTGCAGCAGCTCTAAGCATTGTAGGTCCGCCAATATCTATATTTTCAATAGCATCTTCAAAAGTACATCCTTCTTTTAAAATTGTATTTTTGAAAGGATATAAATTTACGATAATCATATCAATAGGTTCTATTGATAAATCGAAAAGATGTTGCATATGTTCTTCATTATCTCTTTTTGCAAGAAGACCAGCCATGATTCCAGGATGAAGAGTCTTAACTCTTCCGTTTAAACATTCTGGGAAACCTGTAACTTCTTCAACAGAAATAACTTTTACACCTTCATCTTCAAGTGCTTTCTTTGTACCGCCTGTAGATATAATTTCTACACCCATTTCTTCTAATTTTCTGGCAACTTCTACAATACCTGTTTTATCAGAAACGCTTATAAGTGCTCTTTTTATCATTATATTCCTCCGTATTATTCTTTAATATAAACTATTCTGCCTCTAACTTCAAGTTTATCTAAGCAAAACAAACTTACAGCTTTAGGTAAAATCATATGTTCTACTTCAAGAACTCTCTTTTGTAAAATTTCCGGTGTATCATCATATAATACAGGAACTGTTCCTTGTATTATGATAGGTCCGGTATCAGCTCCTTCATCAGCAAAATGAACTGTTGCGCCTGTTATTTTCGCACCATATTCAAGTACTGCTTGATGAACTTTTATTCCATAATAACCTTTTCCGCAAAAAGAAGGTATTAAAGATGGATGTATGTTTATAATTCTATTTTTAAACTCTCTTGCAAATGAAGGAGATAAAATTTTCATAAATCCTGCAAGAACAATAAGGTCAATATCTCTTTTTACAAGCTCATCTTTTATAGCATCAGAAAAAGCTTGTCTTGAATCATAATCTTTGTTGTTTATAACCATTGTTTCAATATTTGCATTTTTTGCTCTTGTAAGACCATAAGCATCTTCTTCATCTGAGATTACAACATCAATTATTCCGTCTTTTTTATGAACTTTGTCTATAACAGCTTGAAGGTTACTTCCTCCTCCACTGATTAAAACCGCAATTTTTTTTAAAGACATAATTCAATTTTCTCCTCACCTTTAATAACTTCACCAAGAACAACAGCATCTTCACCAAGAGCTTTTAATTCTTCTAAAGTTTTATCACAGTCTTCATCTCTTACAACTACAACAAAACCTATACCCATGTTAAATGTTGAGAACATTTCTTTTTTATCAATATTTCCTTCTTTGCTTATTAAATCAAATATAGGAAGTACATTTACTTTGTTTGTATCAACTTTTGCACAAAGTCCATCAGGAATCACACGTGGAATATTTTCTACAAATCCACCACCTGTAATGTGGCACATACCTTTAATATCAACTTTTTCAAGTAGTGATAAAATACTTTTAACATATATTTTTGTAGGAGTAAGGAGAGTTTTCCCTATTGTATCACCAAGAGATTCTACATAAGTATCAACATCATAATCCTTTACTTCAAAGAATAATTTTCTAAGAAGAGAATATCCGTTACTATGAACACCACTTGAAGGTAATCCAATAATTTTATCTCCTTCTTTTATATCTTTTCCTGAAATAAATTTATCTTTATCTACAACACCTACACAAAAACCTGCAAGGTCATAATCATCTTCTTTATACATTCCAGGCATTTCAGCTGTTTCTCCACCTACAAGTGCACACATACCTTGTTTACAACCTTCACTTACACCTTTTACGATAGCTTCAATTTTCTTTGGATAATTTTTTCCGCAAGCAATATAATCAAGGAAAAATAAAGGTCTTGCACCATGACATAAAATATCATTTACACACATTGCAACAAGGTCAATACCTACAGTATCATGTATATCTTGTTTGTGAGCAAGAATAAGTTTTGTACCAACACCATCTGTTCCGCTTATAAGTACAGGTTTTTTATAACCTTCAGGAAGCTCAACAGCACCACCAAAGCTTCCAAGTCCAGTTAAAACATATTTACTGAAAGTTTCTTTTACATGTTTTTTTATTAGTTCAACACTTTCATATCCGGCTTCTTTATCTACACCACTGTTTTTATAAGTTAATTTTTCCACTTTATTTACTACTCCTTACCTGTTCTTCTCTAAAAGGCACTTCCATTGGATAATCTCCGTTAAAGCAAGCCATACAATATCCTTTATCAAAATCTTTTACAGTTTGTTTTAATTCATCTATTGTTAAGTAATATAATGAGTCAGCTCCGATAAACTCCTTAATTTCATCTAAAGATAATTTTGAAGAAATTAATTTATCTCTATTAGGAGTATCAATACCGAAGAAGCAACTGTAAGATGTTGGAGGAGATGCAACTCTAAAGTGAATTTCTCTTGCTCCTGCTTTTCTTAATTTGTCAACAATTCTTTTTGAAGTTGTTCCTCTTACTATTGAGTCATCTATTAAAACAACACTTTTATCTTTAACGTTTGATTTTAAAATATTTAATTTTATATCAACACCTTCCTCACGCATAGCTTGTGTAGGTTGAATGAATGTTCTTCCAATATATCTGTTTTTAATTAAACCTACACCGTAAGGAATTCCAGATTCTTCAGCATATCCGATTGCAGCAGAAACACCACTGTCAGGAACAGCCATAACAACATCTGCATTAATCTTTCCTTTATCAGCTTTAGCAAGTAATTTTCCTGCCATAGCTCTTGATTCATGAACTTCATCTCCGTCAAGAATACTATCAGGTCTTGCAAAGTATACAAGCTCAAAAATACATCTTCTTGGCTTTGCCCAATTTTCTATTTTATAACTTTCAATGTGTTTATCGCTTATAACAATAATTTCACCAGGTTCAACATCTCTTACTAAAGTTGCCCCTATTGCATCAAGAGCACAAGATTCACTGGCAAGAGCATATCCACCATTTTCAAGTTTACCAAGACATAAAGGTCTAAGTCCATATGGGTCTCTTACACCAATTAACATATCTCCCATTGTAAGAACAAGAGCATATGCACCTTTAACAATTTGACCAACTCTTTTTAATGCTTCAACTATACCGAATTTATAGTTTCTTGCTATTAAATTTGCTATAACTTCTGTGTCAGAACTTGTCATAAAGATTACACCTTCGTCTTGAAGCATATTTTTAATTGCATCAGCATTAACAAGGTTTCCGTTATGAGCTAAAGCAATTTGCCAATCTTTACAATTTACAGTAAGAGGCTGTGCATTTTTAATATCACTATCTCCTGCCGTTGAATATCTTACATGACCAATTGCAATTTCACCTTTTTGTTTTTTTAATTCTTCTGATGTAAATACATCCCCAACAAGTCCCATACCTCTGTGTTGTGTTATTTCAGTATCGTTATTTACCGCTATACCACAGCTTTCTTGTCCACGATGTTGAAGAGCATAAAGTCCTAAATATACATAAGCAGCTGTATTTTCAGGAGTATCTTGCAATACTCCCATTACACCACATTCATCTTTAAATTTATCTAATTGATACCCCAAAGTAAAATCTCCTTATTTCTTTAATTTAATAAATAATAAAGTATTCCTTATTCGCTTATTCTTCCTAAAACTTCTTTATAAGTTTCTTCTACATCACCAAGGTCTCTTCTGAATCTGTCTTTATCCATTTTTCTGTTTGTATCTTTATCCCATAATCTACATGTATCAGGAGAAATTTCGTCAGCTAAAACGATTTTTCCATTATATCTACCAAATTCGATTTTAAAATCGATTAATTTTAAGTTGTGTTTTAAGAAGAAATCTTTTAGTAATTCATTAATTTTAAATGTATATTCTTTGATTGTATCAATTTCTTCTTGTGTTGCAAGTCCCATTGCAAGAACATGATAATCGTTAATTAAAGGATCATCAAAATCATCGTTTTTATAACAGAATTCAAATACTGTAGGATTTAGTTCTTTTCCTTCTTCAAGTCCTAAGTTTTTACAAATTGAACCTGCTGCAACATTTCTTATAATAACTTCTACAGGTACAATTTCAACAGCTTTTACAAGTTGATGAGTATCGTCAAGAACTTTGATTAAGTGTGTAGGAACACCGGCTTCTTCAAGCATACCAAAGATTATACCTGTAAATTTATTATTTACAATACCTTTGTTTGCAATTGTATCTTTTTTCTTACCGTTAAACGCTGTTGCATCATCTTTATATTCGATGATATATTCATCTGCTTTTTCTGTTTTAAATACTTTTTTTGCTTTTCCTTCATATAACATTTCTAATTTTTCCATTTTTAACACTCCTTAAATTCTTTCTTGTAATTTTTTATCTTTTTCAACTACTTCTTCTTCCATTTTTACTTTGTAGTCTTCAAGTTTTTTATCCAAGTCTTTATCTTTAAGCGCCATCATTTGAATAGCTAATAAAGCCGCATTTTCAGCTCCATCAACAGCAACTGTTGCAACAGGAATTCCTTTTGGCATTTGAACAATGCTTAAAAGAGAATCCATACCACCCATTAATGAAGTTTTAATTGGAATTCCAATTACAGGCAGAGTTGTCATTGCTGCCAAAACTCCTCCTAAATGAGCAGCTTTTCCCGCTGCCGCTATTATTACTTCAAATCCGTTTGCTTTTGCATTTCTTGCAAACTCTTCAGCTTGTCTTGGTGTTCTGTGAGCTGAAATAACTCTTGCTTCATATTCAACACCAAATTCTTTTAACACTTTTAAACCTTTTTCTACAACTCCAAGATCAGAGTCGCTTCCCATAATAACTGCTACTTTTCCCATTAGTTTCTCCTTTTATTTGAAATATTCTACACCACTTAAGAAAATATTTTGTTCCATTTCTCCATAAATATTTTTATATAAGTTGCTTCCTTTTCTTTCACTGTGTCCCATCTTACCTAAAATTCTTCCATCAGGTGATGTGATACCTTCTATTGCACATACACTTCCGTTTTGATTAACTTTTGGTGAAACAGATAAATTACCGCTTTCATCTGTGTATTGTGTTGCAACTTGTCCGTTATCTATAAGTTTTTGTAAAACTTCTTCATTACATACAAATCTTCCTTCTCCATGAGATATAGGATTTACAAATGTTTCCCCTACTTTTACATTTTTAAACCATGGAGATAAGTTTGATGCAACTTTTATATATGAAATATTTGCTATGTGTCTGTTTATTAAGTTAAATGTAAGAGTTGGGCTTGTTTCATCAAGATCTCTTATTTCTCCGTAAGGAACAAGACCTGTTTTGATTAAAGCTTGGAAGCCGTTACAAATACCAAGCATTAAGCCGTCTCTGTTTTTAAGTAAATCCATAACCGCATCTTTTATTCTTTCATTTTTAAATACGCTTACGATAAACTTAGCAGAACCATCAGGTTCATCACCGGCTGAGAAACCGCCGGGTAGGGCAATAATTTGAGAATTTCTTATTCTCTTTTCAAGTTCGATTACAGAATCTTCTATATCGTTTTGAGTTTTGTTTTTAAATACAAATATATCACTGTTTCCGCCTGCTTCATTAAAAGCTTTTGCAGTATCATATTCGCAGTTTGTTCCAGGGAATACGGGAACGATAACTTTTGGAGAAGCAATGCTTGTTTTTCTTGTTATTATACTTCCTTTTGTATAACTGATTTCTTTTACGTCTGTTTCAATTCCGCTGTCAATTGGGAATACGCTAAGCAATGGATTTTCCCATTCTTTTATAAGCATTTCAAGGTCAAGAACTTCACCTTTAACTCTTATTTCTTTTTCGCTTATTGTTTTACCAAGCAAAACAGCATTTTCGCTTTCTATTGTTTCGCTTGTTTCAATAATGATATCACCATAATTTTTAGCATAAATATCATAGTCTGAATCTGAGAATTCAAAACCGATTTTATTACCGAAACACATTTTTGAAACAGCTTCACAAGCTCCGCCGACAGTTATTGATTTTGAAGCTTTTACTTTTCCTTGTTCAATTAATTCATGAACCAAATCAAAGGCTTTTCTTACGCTTTCAAACTCAGGAGTGTTATTTTCTGTTTTATTTATTTTAATTACATATACATTATTTCCTGCATTCTTAAATTCACTGCTTACAACTTTATCAGCATTTACAATACCAACAGCAAATGAAACAAGTGTTGGAGGAACATCTATATCTTCAAAAGAACCAGACATACTGTCTTTTCCTCCGATTGCAGGAGTATTAAGTTCAAGTTGAACTTTTAAAGCACCAAGAAGTGCAATAAATGGTTTTGCCCATCTTGTAGGGTCTTTTCTAAGTCTTTCAAAATATTCTTGGAATGAAAGTCTTAATTTTTTATAATCAGCACCTATTGCAACTGCTTTTGAAACAGAAGAAACAACTGCATAAATTGAACCAAGATATGGATTTTCACTTAATAATTCAGGGTCAAATCCATTTGTCATTACAGTTGCAGTTTTTGTATCTCCTTTTTCAAGAGGCACTTTAGCTACCATTCCATCAACTTCACTTAACATATATTTTCCGCCGTAAGGCATCAAAACATTGTTTGCCCCGATAGTATTGTCAAAATATTCAACAAGTCCTTTTTGAGAACAAACATTGTGGTTTTTAAGTATATTTATAAAGTTTTCTTTATTTGTTTTATTTTTATCAGCTAAAGAAGATATAACATTTGAAGTTTTTCCAACTTTAATGCTTGCATTTTTGCTTGCTCCGTTAGTATCAACAAAACTTCTTTTGATTTTTAAGACTTCTTCGCCGTCTTTTGTCATTATGATATTACCGTCATTAGTTACTGTTGCAACTTGAACGGCTTCAAGATTTTCTTTTCTTGCAGCTTCTATGAATTTTTCTTTGTCTTCTTTTGCTATTACAACGGCCATTCTCTCTTGAGATTCACTTATTGCAATTTCAGTAGCATCAAGACCTTCATATTTTTTAAGTACACTATCAAGATTAATATTTAAGCTGTCTGCAAGTTCACCTACTGCAACACTTACTCCGCCTGCACCGAAGTCGTTACATTTTTTAATCATTTTTGCAACTTCATCAGTTCTAAATAATCTTTGAAGTTTTCTTTCTTCTATAGGATTACCTTTTTGTACTTCACTTCCTGCAGTTAATACTGATTTTTCAGTATGTTCTTTTGAAGAACCGCTGGCACCTCCGATACCGTCTCTACCTGTTCTTCCGCCAACAAGAACGATTATATCTCCTGGATCAGATGTAAGTCTTTTTACGTTTTCTTCTTTTGCAGCAGCTATAACTGCACCAATTTCCATCCTTTTAGCTACATAATTTGGATGATAATATTCTTTAACTTGTCCTGTTTGAAGTCCGATTTGGTTTCCGTATGAAGAGAAACCATGACAAGCACCTGTTGTAATTTTTCTTTGTGAAAGTTTACCTTTTAAAGTTTTATCATATGCTACAGTAGGGTCTGCACTACCGGTAACTCTCATTGATTGATATACATAACTTCTACCTGAAAGCGGATCTCTTATTGCCCCACCAAGACAAGTAGCTGCTCCACCGAATGGTTCTATTTCTGTTGGGTGGTTATGTGTTTCATTTTTAAACATAATAAGATATTTTTCATCTTTTCCATCAACATCTACATCAGCTCTTATACTGCAAGCATTTATCTCATCACTTTCTTCAAGATCCTTTAATAAACCTCTTGCTTTTATTTCTTTTGTTCCGATTACTGCCATATCCATAAGAGTAACAGGTTTATTTTTACCTACATATAATTTATCTCTAAGAGCCATATATTCATCATATGTCTCTTTAATTTCATCATTTATTCCACCAGCTTCAATATCAATATCTGTTAAATGAGTAGAAAAAGTTGTATGACGACAATGGTCAGACCAATAAGTATCAAGAACTCTTATTTCTGTAAGAGTAGGATTTCTTTTTTCATCATTCTTAAAATATTCTCTTATAAGTTTTAGGTCATTTATATCCATTGCAAGACCCATTTCACTTAAAAGATTTTCAAGATATTCATCATCAGAATCTATGAAACCTTCAATTATAGGAGTTTTTTTAACTTCTACTTTTTCATCTTCCATATCGATTTTGCTGTCAACTTCGACTTCTCTTGAATCGACAGGATTTATTAAATAATTTTTAATTTTTAATAATTCATCATTACTGATATCGCCATAAAGAACATAAATTCTTGCATTTTTAACCTTTAATTGTTCATTGTTCATAATTAAATTAGCACATTGTTCTGCAGAATCTGCTCTTTGGTCATATTGTCCCGGAAGGTATTCTATACCAAATAATGTTGCACCGCTAAATTCAGGCAATTTATCAACATAAATATTATCAACGTTAACTTCACTTAAAACATTGTTAACCAAATTTTCAAAATGTTCTTCACCGTCAACTAAAATATCATATCTATTAAATATGTTTACTTTAGTTAAAGAAGAAATATTTAAGTTGATTTTTAAATCACTTAATAAATTTGCACCTGAGGTATCAAACCCATCCTTTTTACCTATAAATACTCTTTTTATCATCTCTTACTCCAAATCATGTAATAATATTATTAAAAAAGTTAAACTTTTATGTATTAATTAATAATAACATATTTTTATATATTTTAATTAGTATTTTTATATATTTTTATATAAAAAGTTAAAAAAATTTATATATTTCTTATATAAATATTATATTTTTTTAACGAAAAAAAGGACAAAGATATTATCTCTGTCCATAAAATTATTTTTTATTTATTTAACAAATTTCTTTCTTAAAGCATATCCCATTCCAAAGATACTCACACCTAACAATATCACATAAAGATATATATTGCTTTCATCTGATGTTTTCACTCCACCTTGTATGTCATTATTATTTGATGTATTATCACTATTACCACTATTATTACCATTGTTATTACCGTTATTTCCATCATCTATAACTGTAGTAACTATTTTATATTCAGGCGAAGGTAAACTTATAGTCGTAAATTCACTATCTTCAGTTATTGTTCCACCGTCTATATTTAATTTTTTATATGTAATGTCACATTTTTCATTTGTGTAATATGTTCCGGCTATATCCTCTTTATTTAGTGCCTCTGTATTTAAACTTTCATAAAAGCTTATTCTATATCCTTTTTCAGTTACTATTTCAGGTGTAAATGTAAGTGTTCTTTGGTCTTCGCTTATTGTTGCTATATCAGCTGGTATATCGGCTATGTTTGTATATTCAACCCCATCTATTGTTATTGGATGTTCACTGTCTACTCTTAAGGTAAATCCTTTGTCAATTACATCTGTTACTTCCATTTTTGGATATCCACTTAATGAATCTGCAAGAGAACTAAATACATTATTAAGCTCATCTAAGTCAGCACAGTAACTATACAATTCACTTGAAGAAGCCATGTTGCTTAATAATGTTGATGCAGAAGACATAATATTTATTGTATATATTTTTGTATTTGGTAAACTTTTTATATATTTATAATTAGCATTATTAACAGTGAATGAATCTGTCGGCATACCATCGCTAATAAATATTACATTTAAAGGAACATCCGTACTTTCTCTTTTTTCTATTAATGCTTTTGCAGCAGAGAATCCAGTCCCATAATCTGTTCCAAGAGCTAACTGTGTATCTTTTAATATAGGTTCTAACATATCTAAGTCATTAGAAAAATCTACATTATCTCTTAAAGTATAACAAAAACTTACAAATGCAACTCTATTGTTTGGATTTGATTCTATTAAATTTTTAGTTATATTCCATATACCTGCATGAGCTACATTTCCTTTATCAATACATCCATAAGGATTATCAACACGTGGAGACCCCATCGATGTATAATCTGGTGGTATATGAGTATAAGATCCGTCAGATTTTTTACAATAATGATTATCTATTAAATAAGTAATTGTACTTCTATCAGCTATTAAATTTAACCCTAAATCAGAATTAACTTTTGTAAAAATAGAAGATGACCAACCATTAAAAGGTAATGCCATATAATCTGATAATTTAAAATATGTATCTTCGGTTGCTCCGTATTTTCCTTTCTCAACCTTATAGTAATGATCCACATTTTGACATGGAGATGCACCACCACCATTTATACCTAAACCATCTTCTGTCTTACTCGTATACGACCCCATACTTCCTGATTCATCGAGAATAAAAATAGTATCGCTTTCTGTTTGAACACCCTTTGCTGTTAAATCAATATTGATTTTTACTGTTCTCTCTTCTTTATCTTTTTCATTTTCAAAATATCCGTTTTTACTTCCTGTAACTTCACCAGCCGAAATAGTTCCGTTAAGATCGGTTAATTGTTCTTCTAATGTAGGAATATTTCCTACCTGACTTTGTTCACCATTATTATATAATTCTTCTGAAACAATGATTTTGTTCGTATTTATAGTCGTATTTGATGCACTTACAGGACTAACAAGGCTTAACATAATAAATCCACATAAAATTAATGCAAAAATCTTTTTCATAAATATCTCCTTTTCCTTTGTTTTATCACAATAAGCATACTTTTAGAGACATTCATGATATTATTATTTTATATATGATTTTGCATATTTTTATATTTTTATGCAGAATTATCTTATTAATATTCACTTATCTATTGTCACTTTTTTTATAGTTTTTTTACAAAAAACTCTCCTTAAAGGAGAGCTTTTTGTTATACACCCTGCTTATTTAGTCTAATAAGTTCTGTAGGTGTAAAGTTATGTTTTGGGGTGTATCCCTCGATTGGCATTATATTTTCATGAAAGGCGTCAATAATCCAATCGCTTTGAGGGAAGAAAGTATGATCAAGTTCATGCGCAGGAGTAATCCAGTTTTTAGCTCCCACAACAACAGCAGGTCCGTCAAGATAATCAAAAGCAAGTCTTGTAATATTACTTGCCATATCTTGAAGATATGAACCTCTTTCACATGCATCTGATGCAAGAATAATTTTGCCTGTTTTCTTAACAGATTCTATTACTTTTTCATAGTTAAACGGAACAAGACTTCTTGCATCTATTACTTCTGCACTTATTCCATATTCTTCAAGTTTATCAGCAGCTTCTAATGCTGTATATAATGTAGGACCGATTGTAAGTATTGTAACATCGTTTCCTTTTCTCTTTATGCTTGGTTCACCAAATTCTATTTCATAATAGCATTCTGGAACACTTTCTTCAAATTCTTCACCTTTGTCATACATTTTTTGACTTTCAACAAATATAACAGGATCTGTTCCTCTAAGTGCTGAATTCATAAGACCTTTTGCATCATAAGGAGTATTTGGATAAACAACTTTTAGTCCTGGAATATGTGTGCAAAGTCCGCTCCAGTCCTGAGAATGTTGTGCCCCATATTTATTTCCAACAGGAAGTCTAAGTATTACAGGAATCTTAAGTACTCCGGCACTCATTGCATGCCATTTTGCCATTTGATTAAATACTTCATCTCCACATCTACCGATAAAATCAGCATACATAAGTTCTGCAATAACTCTTCCCCCTGCCATAGCATAACCTACGGCTGTTCCGACTATGGCAGCTTCAGAAATAGGAGAATTGAATAATCTGTGATATGGAAGAGCTTCTGTTAATCCTCTATATACTGCAAAAGCACCTCCCCAGTCACGACATTCTTCGCCGTAGGCAATAAGTGTAGAGTCATTTTTATAACCTTCAACTATCGCTTCAAACAAACCATCCCTTATTTGGAAAACTTTGTTTTTAGATACTTTTTTACCATCTTCATCATAAGCACTTCTTACTTTTCTTTCTATTGCTTTTATTCTTGGATTATCTTCAAGATTAATTTCAGGAACTCTGCTTTCATCTCTGTTTACTATTTTTTCATTAGAAAACATAATATTTTCCATAAGTTCAGGATGATTATCAAGATCCATTCTTGGTGATATTTCAGGATCGATTGAAAGTTTAACAGCTTTTTTAATATCTTCTCTTACTGCAAGTTCTATTTCCTTTAAATCTTCCTTAGTGCATACACCAGCTTCTACCATTTGATTTCCGAAATCAATTATTGAATCTTGTTCTTCCCATGCAGCAATTTCTTCTTTTGTTCTATATGTAGAAGAGTCTGATGGAGAGTGACCTGAGAATCTATAAGTAACAACTTCAAGAAGTACCGGACCTTCTCCGCTTTCAACTTTTTTTCTCTTTCTTCTATATGCATCTATAACAGCAAGAGGATTATAACCGTCAACCCTTTCAGCATGCATTTGGTTAGGAGTAACCCCAGCCCCTAATCTTGCAACCATGCCATAAGCCATTGTTTCACCTTTAGTTTGACCACCCATACCATAACTATTATTAAATACATTATAAATAATAGGAAGTCCGCCGTTAAATCCATCTTCCCAAAGCTCTCTAAATTGATCCATACTTGCGAAGTTCATTGATTCATATACAGGACCGCATCCAATTGCACCATCTCCACAGTTTGCAATTACTATACCTTTTTTCTGATTTGCTCTTTTATATAATGCAGCACCTGTAGCTATAGGAGCAGAGCCCCCTACAATGGCATTATTAGGATAAAGACCAAAAGGTAAGAAATAAGCATGCATTGAACCACCAAGACCTTTTGAAAAACCAGTTTCTTTTGCAAATATTTCAGCTAAAAATCCATATAAATAAAATTCTCTTGCTATATCTTTTACATCAGTTGAAGTTGTATTTTCTTTTATTATTTTATAGATTTTTCCACCATCAAATTCTTCCATTATTTTAGTTAATTCTTCATCGCTTAATTTTTCTATGGCAGATAAACCTTTCGCCAAAACTTCACCATGAGAACGATGAGAACCGAAAGAATAATCATCAATGGTTAAATCAAAAGCTTGACCTACATAAGCAGCTTCCTGTCCAATGGCAAGATGAGCAGGTCCGGGATTATTATATTCCATTCCTTCATATTCGCTTCTTGTTTTTATTAAGTTAAGCATTGTTTCAAATTCTCTGATATACCACATATCTCTGTATATTCTTTTAAATTCATCAGTAGAGAATTCATCAAGTACATCTTTAACCTTTTTTTGATAATCATTAACTTTTATATCTTCGAATTTTATCGTGCCTTTTTTTCTAACTTCGTTTGGGTCAACATATAAACTCTTAGTCATTTTACTTTCTCCTTATATACTAAATATTGCCTCTCTTATTATTTCACCAACACTTGGATGAGGGAATACTACCTTTTTTATTTCCTCTATATTCATATTACTTTCAACCATTGTTGCAGCTGCCAAGATAATTTCACTTGAGTAATTTCCCATCATATGAACACCTATTAAGGTATTCCATTTTTTATCTACAATTATTTTTATTATTCCGCTTCCGCCTTCATTTTCAGCTACATATCTTCCGGAATACTGCATAGGAAGTTGTTTTACTATAATATCCAAACCATATTCTTTTGCACTTTGTTCACTTTCTCCCACACTTGCAATTTCAGGGTTTGTATAAATTACACTAGGAACAGCGTTATATTGCATTCTGTCTTTCTTACCTAAAATATTATTAACTGCAACTTCTGCTTCTCTGTATGCTGTATGAGCTAACATAACACCACCTACACAGTCTCCAACTGCATATACGTTTGCTATATTTGTTTGTTGTTTTTCGTCTACTTTTATACAGCCTCTTTCAGTATATACATTCAAATTTTCAAGACCTATTCCGTTAATATTTGCTCTTCTTCCTATTGATAACAATACTTTGTCTGCTTCAACTTTATTTTCTTCACCATTCTTTTCAAAGTAAACAAATTTATCATCAACTTTAGTTACTTTTGATTCTAAATAGAATTTAACACCTTTTTTCTCATATTCTTTCTTTAAACTTTCAGATATTGTTATATCTGTAGGACCGGCAATTTTACCCATCATTTCAACTACTGTAACTTCACAACCTATAGAGTTAAAATAACTTGCCATTTCAAGACCGATAACTCCGCCTCCTATAACAACTAATTTCTTTGGAGCTTCTTTTAGTGAAAGAATTTCTTTATTTGTTAAAATAAATCCGCTTTCAAGTCCTTCTTTTACTCCAGGAATAGGAGGTTTTACACTATCAGATCCTGTCGCAATAATCAAATATGTACTTTCTTTTATCTCACCGTTTACTTCTACTTGAATTTTACCGTCTTTTTTTTCTTTAATTTGAGCATCACCCATAATAACTTCTACTTTTTTTGATTTTAATGCCATAGAAACACCCCCAACAAGAGTTTTAACAACCTTATCTTTTCTATCTATTACAGCACTGTGATCAATTGTTATATCCTTTGCACTTATTCCGTATTTATCACCGTGTAATGCTCCATCATAAAGTTTTGCAGAATATAATAATGTTTTTGTAGGTATACAGCCTTCGTTTAAACATACTCCACCAATATGCTCTTTTTCAATAAGTAAAGTCTTTTTACCTTCGGCTGATATTCTTTCAGCAGCAAGATATCCGCCTGGGCCTGCACCTATAACGATTACATCATACATAAAAATTTACCTCCTATTTAGCAAGCAAAGCAGAGAAATTTTCAAGCGCTTCGCATAAATCCTTTAATAATCTTGCTGCATCAGCACCATCTACTGCTCTATGGTCACATGTAAGTGATAAGTTCATTGCTTTATATGGAACGATATTTCCATCTACAACTTTTATTTTATCAACAAGACCACAAACACCTAAGATACCTGTTTGAGGTGGATTTACTATTGGAGTAAAACTTTCTATTCCCATAGAACCCAAATTACTTACAGTAAATGTAGCACCGCTCAATAAATCAGGGCTTATCTTACCTTCACTTGCCATAGCACCAAGTTCTTTTGATCTTTTTGAAATTTCATTTAAAGACATCTTGTTTGCATTAAATATTGTAGGAACTAAAAGACCTCTCTTTGTATCAACAGCCATACCTAAATGAACATTGTTAAATACTCTCAATTTTTCATCATCATAATGAGCATTAAAGCTCTTGTGATTTAAAATAATTCTTGATACTGCGTACATTATTATGTCGTTTACGGTAATCTTTTTAAGTCCTAAACTTTCCATTGATGAT
Source organism: Anaerofustis butyriciformans (assembly GCF_036289385.1). NCBI lineage: Bacteria > Bacillati > Bacillota > Clostridia > Eubacteriales > Eubacteriaceae > Anaerofustis > Anaerofustis butyriciformans. The sequence goes on along the minus strand of NZ_JAYFFH010000005.1, from coordinate 129,599 downwards.
TTTATAGTCTTTCTATAGTTCATCATGTTTGTAGTATCAAAGCTACGATTAAATGTAAGTTGAGCCATATTGCTTAAAGATGCATGCATTGATTTTGCAATAACTTTTCTTACATTTGAATGAGGAATATCTTCATATTCATTTATTGTATCGTTTACATTTTCATTAATAAAAATAGAACTTTCTTCTTGTTGAATTTCATTATTGATTTTATATCCATTTTTAGCCAAAGTTAAAATATCTCTTTCTATTACCCTTCCGTTTGGACCTGTGGCAACAGCTTTGTCTAAATCTAAATGTTTTTCTTCTGCAAGCATTTTTGCTCTTGGAGAAACTTTGTTTTCACCAGAAACTGAAGATAAAGTAACTTGTGTTTTTTCTACTTCAACTTTCTTTTCTTCTACGTCGTTTTTTACTTCTTCTTTTACTTCGTTTTCTTCTTTAGATAAAAATTCACTTATGTCTTCACCTTCACTGCCAATCACACAAACAATATCAAGACAAGGTACATCGTCACCTTCTTCTGCCAAAATTTTTAAAATTGTTCCGCCTACACTAGCTTCTTCTTCAAAAGCAGATTTATCTGTTTCATATTCAAATAAAACATCACCCTCCTTTACGCTGTCTCCTTCTTTTACGTTCCAATTAGTAATAATACAACTTTCTACCGATTGCCCTTGTCTAGGCATTATTACGCCCGTTGCCATAATTACCTCCTTAAAAATTTATTTTTCCATTAAATTATTTATAATATAGTCTGCAGCTCTTTGTGAGCTTTTACCATCAAGGAATTTATAGTGAACATTTATAAATTCATCATAATTGTCAAAATTAAAATTATTTTCTTTAATAAGTTTAATAACCTCCTTTGTTGTATAGGCCTTTTCACCTATAGTTTCTTTTTCATAATCTTGATAAAAGCCCGGATTTTTCTCATATTCTTTAACATCATAAGCATATAAAATAAGAGGTTTTTTCAAAATTGCATATTCTATTATTGATGAAGAATAATCCGTAATAAAAATATCACAAACAGGCATCAATTTATTTAATATATCATCTTTATCTAAATTTATTAAAAATGAATCTTCTTCGTTATATTCAGCTACTGCACTTAAATGAGGTTTATATAGTAATACATAACCTAAATCTTTTAACTCTTTTTCCATTTCATCTCTATCTAAATGACATTCACAATAAGCATTACTTCCTCTACCTCTAAATGTAGGTGCATATAAAATGATTTTTTTATTTTTCAAATTAGGATATTTTTCATAAAATTCATTTTTAACTCTTTCAAGTTTTGAATCATCAAAAAACAAATCTGTTCTTGCACAACCTAAAACAATAATTTTATCCAAACTTGTCCCAGTTGCTGTTGCAAAATGTTTTTTTGAAAAATCACTACCCATAATACATAAATCATAATTTTTATGTCTAAACTTATCTTCAGTCTTTTCTCCAACATTTTCGCAGTCATTTCCAAACTTTTTAAATACACCACCACCATGCCAAACTTGTATTACAGTAGTTCCTTTTTTATGTTTAATTATATGAACAGGGAAATATGCATTATCTAAAATAAAAACTTTTGAAGTTGATAAATGATATACCCCTCTTATTAATCTAAATAAATAAAAAATTTTCCCTAAAAAAGAGTAACTATATTTTTCAAATAAAAAAATGTATTTATAATCTTTACGCTTTTCATATAATGCTCTATATATATACTTAATATTTCCTTCTAAAATAGTATTCCTTGGAGAAGCAAAAGTTATCTTCTTCTTATTTATTGGAATAAAAAAGAATATATAATAAAATAAATGCAAAAATATATTAGATAAAATGTATTCTATATTATTCATAAAAAACCTCATATTTTAGCTTTGAATATATTATACTTTACAAAGTTTCTTTTGTCAAAGATTTTAAAGACAACAAGCAAAAAAAAGTTTTTTTTGTTTTTCTTACGAAACCAAATGTAACATAATTAAAAATATAATAGAAATTTAATTTTCAGACAAATTAATAATCACTATACTTTTTTTTATAGTTATGATACAATAATTTACCGTAAAATATAAGAAAAAGAGGTACGATGTATGTTTTATATTGATATGATAATATCTAAATTGATTATCCTGCTTATTAATATTATTGATAAAACCAGAGGAACAGACCTTCCCGGTAAAATAGCTTTAAAGCTTAATAAAAATTTTCCTTTGGGATTTAAGAATATTGACTACAATAAAGTAATATTTGTAACTGGAACAAACGGAAAATCTACAACTACAAACTTAATACACCATGTCTTAAAATCAAACAATTACAGCGTTGCATCAAATCTTGAAGGTGCAAATTTAATTGCCGGAATAACAACAACATTAATCAAAAACTCTACTTTAACCGGAAAATTAAAGCCTGAATATTTTGTTTTTGAAATAGATGAAAGATCATTAAAAAACATTCACAGAGTTATCCCAGCAAAACATCTTGTTATAACAAATCTTCAAAAAGACCAAGTACACAGAAATGCTGACCCTGACTTTATTTATAGAAAAATAAAAGATGTTGTAACAAAAGATATGCATTTATATTTAAACAATGAAGAACCAAGAAGTAAATCATTTGAAGACTTTGCAGATGATATAACATATTACAGTGTTGAAAGAAATGAAAGATCTGTAGTTGATAATGACAGGCTTGCTGTTACAATGCCTTGTCCAAAATGTAATCATAAAGTTAACTTTAATTATTACAATGTTGACAATGTAGGTAATTTTAATTGTACAAACTGTGGTTTTAAAAGCGAAGACAAACCTGTTTATCAAATGAAAGACGTTGATTTTGAAAACGCAACTTTTACTTATGATGGAACAACATTCAAAATGCCATATAACGTTCCTTTCATGATGTATAACTATGCTCTTGTTATAGCACTTGCCGACAAACTTGGACTTACAAAAGAACAAATGCAACATTCATTTAATACTTTTGTTAATATTGGCGGAAGAATAGAAACAATTAAGTATAAAGATAAAGAACTTAAATATATAAGAATCAAACAAGAAAACCCTGAAACATTACAATCTGCCATAGATGTAGTGGCTAATGATAAAACAGAAAAAACATTTATACTAGGACTTTGTATAATAAAAGACGAGCCACCTCACTATACAAACACATTCTATGCATATGACTGTAATTTCACACCACTTGTTAATTCAAATATAAAAAAATATATCGCATTCTCTGAATATGTATGTTATGACACTGCAAACAGATTTATCTATGAAGGTGTTGAAAAAGATAAAATAGATATATTAAATACAGATGATGTAGAAAAAATACTTGAAAAAGTAGATGAAGCTGAATGTAAAAATGTTTATTTAATAACATGGCTTGAAACATTTATAGATATCAAAAATTATGTTAAGAAAAACAATTTATAGGAGAAAAAAATGGGAAAAGAAATTAATTTAGCTTACCTTTATGCCGATATATTAAACCTTCACGGAGACAGAGGAAATGTTCTTGCTTTTGAGAAAATAGCAAAAGAAATGGGTATAGAATTAAAAACTACAAGAATTGACAGCCCAAACGAAAAAATTGACTTTGACAAATTCGATATTATACTTTTATCTCCTGGAGAATTAAAAGTAATGGACACAATAGTAGAAACTTTTAATAATCAAAGAGACGAATTTGAGAAATACGTAAACGAAAATAAATATATGTTTGCAATTGGCACAACAGGTGCAATACTTGCAAAAAATATTAAATTTGAAGACGGAAGAGAAAAAGAAGGCTTAAATGTATTTGATATGACAGCAACAGAAAGAAAATGGATATATGGTGATGATTTAACATTTAATGCTAATATAGATGGTAAAGATATGGAAATAATATCATGCCAAATTAATTCAATTGACATGACTTTTAACAGTGATGAAATTACTCCTTTCGGAAGTGTAAACTACGGACTTGGAAATGACAAAAACCATAAAGAAGGAGCAAGAAAAAATAATTTAATTTATACAAATGCATTAGGACCTGTTTTTATTAAAAATCCATGGTTAACAAAAGAAATATTACTAGATATAGCAAATAAAAAAGATATTGAAATTAAAAATATCGATTTAGATTTTTCTATTGAAGAAGCTTCAAAAGAAACAATAAAAGACTTTATAAGTAAAAAAGAACCTGTTCAATAAAAAAGAACCGATAAGGTTCTTTTTTTATATGTAAAAAAGCCGCTAAAAGCGGCTTTCCTACCAAAAAGAAAAAATGGTAAACATATATAATTATTAAAATAATTATTTACGATATTTTTCGTCAAGCTTCATTACTTCATCAACGTTGCTTTGACTCTTACAACCTTGTTCAAAGTCATTGTCTAACCAGTGTTTTAAAACAACTTTTGCTGTTTCTTTACCAATAACTCTGTATCCCATAGTGATAATTTGTGCATTGTTGCTTAAGCTTGCTCTTTCTGCTGAATATGGGTCATGACAAACAGTTGCACATACTCCAGGAACTTTATTGGCAGCAATACTCATTCCAATACCTGTTCCGCAGAATAATAAACCTCTGTCATAATCTTCATCTCTTACGGCTAATGCAACTTTTTCTGCTATATGAGCATAAAAAGTTTTATCATTTTCATCTTTAACTCCTAAATCAGTTACTTCGTATCCTTCGTCTTGTAAAAATTTAACAATTTCATCCTTTAAAAGTAAACCTACTGCATCTGCACCTAATACTATTTTTTTCATATTCTTCCTCCTATTCGTAATCAAAACCTGTACATTTATTCATTACTTTAACGATTGTTTCATATGATGGAGCATCGTTGTATAAAATTTCATACAAAGCTTCCAAGAAAGGAAGTTTTTCTCTTTTTAATACTCCTTTTTCTTCAAGTTGAGCTACAAGTTCCCAAGCAAATTTTATCGCATTATAACCTTCAACTGTTATATCTTCATCTCTCATTTTCTTTATGGCTTTTGTTCCCGGAGTCCCAGCACCTACAACTTCACCTAAAATTCTGTTTCTTCCTGCTTCACATGTAATTTCAAGATCTCCAACACCCGGTTGACCTATAACAGAAGCATAACTTCCGCCCATTGCTTTTGTTAAAACGCCCATTTCAGCAACTGCAAATGTGAATAAAGCTGCTTTACAGTTATTGTTGTTTTTACCTTCAAGTTCTTTAAAACCTTCAGCCATTCCAAGACCGATTGAATAAGCATTTTTCATTGCCGCACAAATTTCAAGTCCGATTACATCAGTTGTAACACCTACATTATATTTATCTGTTGCAAGAAGACTTCTCATATATTTTGCTGCTTCAATATCTCTGCTTGCATAATCTACTGAGTTTGGACATTCCCATACAACTTCTACAGCTTTACATGGTCCGCCAACAAATACCAAAGGAATTTTTCCTTTTAATTCTTCAGGAAGTAATTGTTCTAAAATATCAGGAAGAATAATTACTTTGTCTTTTTGTTCAAGATCGTATTCAAAACCTTTTGAAACACTACCTACAACCATTCCTTCTTTTAAATAAGGAATTGCTTTTTTAAATACACTTGCAAGACCGTCGCTTGTTATACCCATTATAACTAAATCTGCGCCTTCCATAGCTTGTTCAAGTTCTTCATTGTAAAAATACTTAATTCCGTCTGCAAGTTTACATTTGTGTTTTATATGAGTTCCGTCTTTTTTCAACTGATCGATAATTTCAGTATCAAGATGAGTCCCCCATAAGTTTACATTGTGTCCGTTCTTTCTAAGTGGAGTAGAAAGGGCACTTCCCATCGCCCCTGCACCAAGAATTGTTACATTAGCCATATTATATGTACCTCTCTTTATTTTAATTACTATATTTTATATAAAAAAACCATAACATAATAACACATGTAACATGTGCATTTCGTTATGGTTTCTCTAATTCTCTTCCAAAACTTTCTATTAAGTTATATTTATTATATACGATAAGTGAAAATTTTTCAATATATTTTAATTATATTTAATGATTTTTTTCTCTAAGAATGAAACTAAAAAATACATAATTCCTGCAACAGCCGATAAAATAACGACTCCTGCCATAACAAGATCAAGATTAAATACCTGTGAACCATAGACAATTAAGTACCCAAGACCCTCTTTACTTACAAGAAATTCTCCCATTATAACGCCTACCCATGAAAGACCTACGTTTATTTTTAAAGCATTTATTATATTTTCTATACTTGAAGGAAAAACTGCTTTTGAAAAAATTTGCATCTTTGTTGCATTAAAAGTCTTAAGCAGTATTATCTTTTCTTCCTCGACTTGCATAAATCCGGAATATACACCTATTATTGTTGCAACAATTGAAATTGCAAGAGTCATAATTAAAATAGAACCCATTCCTGCTCCGGCCCATACGATTATTACCGGACCTAATGCTACTTTAGGTAAAGCATTTAACACAACCAAATAAGGATCAAGTACCTTTGCAAGCCTATCACTCCACCATAACATCATTGCTATTATCGTTCCAAGAATTGTACCTATACTAAAACCCATTACAGTTTCAAAAGTTGTAATAAAGAGGTGATTATAAAGCCCGTTTGTTTTTATTAAATCCACTATTGTTTTAAAAATTCTACTTGGAGAAGATGTAATAAATTGATTAATCCATCCCATTTTTGCACTTAGTTCCCAAATCAAAACAAAACATACTAAAATCGCAACTTTCCAAAACAAAACTATAAAATTTTCTTTTTTTATATTTTTTAAGAAATTTTCATGTTCTTTTTTCTTTAAATCATCATATATGCACATCCAAATCCCTCCATATTTTATCATAATAATCAGCAAATTCCTTTGCTTTACGCCTTTCAACTGGACTTAAAGAATCAACGGAAAGATTAATTTCATATATATTTTTTATATTTGCCGGTCTTTGAGAAATTACAACCACCCTGTCAGCCAAAGAAATAGCCTCTGATAAATCATGAGTAACAAGTATTGCAGTTTTATTACTTCTTCTTATAGCCAAACTTATATCTTCACTTACGGCAAGCCTTGTTTGATAATCGAGAGCTGAAAATGGTTCATCAAGCAAAAGTATATCGGGTTTTAGAGCAAGAGTTCTTATTAAAGCAACTCTCTGCCTCATTCCTCCTGATAATTGCTTTGGATAAGCATTTATGAAATTTTCCAAACCATACATTTTTAAAAGTTCCATTACATATTTTTTATCTTTATCATCTATTTTTCCTCTTGATCTTATTTCAAGACCAAGTAATGCATTACTTAATATGGTACGAAAAGGAAACAATTCATCTTGTTGCAGCATATAACCTATTGTAGGGTTTTGTTTGTTTATGGCAAAAGTACCGCTGCTTGGCTTAATCAAATTAGAAAGCATCGATAAAATAGTACTTTTTCCACAACCGCTTGGACCTACCAAAGCTATAAATTCACCTTCATATACATCCAGAGAAAACCCTTCTACTGCAGTTATTATGCTGTTTTTCGTATGAAAGTTTTTCACCAAATCTCTAATTTCCAATAAAGGTTTTCTCATCACTCATACTCCTTTATTTATTTTGTTTTCTCTGCAAATGTAGTATTTACCAAATCTTCATATGCTGCTTTTTCATCAAGCTGTCCAGCCATTGTCATAATTTCTTGAAGTCTGTTAAAAGCATCTTGTGTTATAACAGGTGTATTATTCCATGCATCAATACTTTTATATCTGTCAATTACTTTAACTAAAGTATCTTTATCTGTATCAGGGAAAAATTCTGCTATGTTATCTGCAATTTCCTCACTGCTTGCGCTATTTACGTATTTTAAACCTTTAGAAACAGCATTTGTAAAACTTTGAATAAGATTTGGATTTTCTTCTATAAACCCTTTTCTTGCATTATATACGGTATAAGGAACTTCACCGCTTTCTTCACCTATTGACTTAAGAACATATCCTTGTTTATTTTCTTCAACTTCTGTTGCACTAGGTTCAAACAATGCTACATAATCACCGGTTCCTCCTACAAAAGTTCCTGCCATTGCAGCAAATTGCACTGAGGTATCTAATGTCACATCTTTTTTAATATCTAAACCGTTCTTTTTAAGTACATATTCAAGAGTCATTTCAGGAACACCACCGGCTCTTCCTGCAATAATATGTTTTCCTATTAAATCAGAATATTTAAAATTACCTTTACTGTCTTCTCTACCAACTAAAAATGATCCATCTTTTTTTGTTACTTGAGCAAAGTTTATTAAATAATCCTCTTGACCTCCCTGCATAACATAAATTGTTGCTTCCGGACCGCAAAACCCAATATCACTATCCCCGCTTAAAACCGCAGCAGTTACTTTATCGGCTCCCTGTGCTGTTGTAAGCTCAATATTTATACCTTCTTCTTCAAAATATCCAAGACTAATTGCCGCATATTGAGGTGCATAAAAGATTGAACGAGCAACTTCGCTGACTTTCACAGTTGCAAGTCCCTCATCTTTATTGTTTCCACACCCAATAAAACAAGATAAGCAAACAAACGCACTAACTAAAAGTGCAATAATCTTTTTCAATGTACTACCTCCCAAATTGTTATTCACCATTATAGTATGCTGATTTATTTAATTTTGTACTTATATAAAAAGTCTTTTATTGAAAAACAAAAATTTTAATAGTAATATATTAGATACAAATATTAATTATGAAATTAAAACAATCAATAACTTAATATGGCAAAGAGGTAATAAATGGGAACAATAGTAAATGTTATTGCAATTTTATTTGGAAGTACCATAGGAATGCTTTTTAAAAAATTTATAAATAAAAGAATAGAGAATAACTTAAAAACCGCTCTGGGACTTTCTACTGTAATAATAGGCATACTTGGAATAATCACTTCTAGTATTACAGTAGATAATAAAGGAGTACTACAATCAAATAATGTATTATTACTTGTTTTAAGTTTGGTAATAGGAACGTTTATCGGTGAAATCTTAAATATAGACTATAAGACAAATCAGATAATAAAAAAATTAGAAAATAAACTTTCAATACAAGGATTTTCAGATGGATTTATTCCTGCTTCGGTTTTATTCTGCACAGGGGCAATGGCAATAATAGGCTCTTTAAATGACGGTCTTATAGGAGATCATACAATTCTCTTCACTAAATCAATACTTGACGGAACAATAGCAATATTATTCGCTTCAACTTTAGGGTTTGGAGTATATTTTTCAAGCTTAACCGTTTTAATTTATCAAGGAGCAATAACAATTCTTGGAATATATTTATCTCCTTATTTATCTGATGCACTTATAAATAACATATGTCTGGTTGGATATGCAATGATTGTATGTATCGGTCTTGACTTAATGAAAATAAAAGAAATAAAAGTTTTAAATATGCTTCCGGGACTTTTAATCCCTATTTTATATGCTTTAATTTTTTAAAAACAAAAAAGAAGAGTACAAACTCTTCTTTTTATTTTAAAATTTTTTTTATAAGATTTTCTTTTTTCTTTGTATAAGGCTGATATCTTAGATTAATATCAATTAAATTGCTTCTTTTAAGTATACTTTTTTCATGAGAAAAAGTATTAAACCCATATTCTCCGTGATAACTTCCCATACCACTGTTACCTACTCCTCCAAACCCCATATATTCGTTTGTAAGATGAACAATGGTATCATTTATACATCCACCCCCGAAATTAACTCTTGATAAAATATAATCTTCTAAAGCTTTATTATTAGAAAACAAATATAAAGCTAATGGAGTTTTGTTATGGTTTATTATTTCTACAATATCTTCTTTTGTTTTAAACGTCATTATAGGAAGAATAGGCCCAAATATTTCTTCCTTCATACAAGCGCTTTCAAATGTTACATTATCTATTATTGCAGGCTCAATTCTTAAATTTGCTCTGGCAACTTTCCCTCCCCAAATTATATCTTCTTTTTTTAACATAGATACAATTCTATTAAAATGCTTTTCATTTATTATTTTTACATAATCTTTATTTTTAAGAGGCTCTTCTCCGTATTGAATTGATATTTCATTTTTTAACAATTCTATAAAATTATCTTTTATATTTTCTTTTACAATTAGATAATCAGGAGCAACACAAGTTTGTCCTGCATTTAAAAATTTGCCAAATACTATTCTTTTTGCTGCAAGTTTCAAATTTGTATTTTCATCAACAACACAAGGGCTTTTCCCTCCAAGTTCTAACGTTACGGGTGTTAAATTCTTACTTGCCTTTTCCATAACCAGTTTCCCAACGCTTACACTACCTGTAAAAAATATATAATCATATTTTAAATCAAGTAAAAAGCTATTTACTTCTCTTCCTCCAATTGCAACACTTACTACTTCTTTAGGCAAATATTTTTCAAGAAGCTTTTTTAATACTTCACCTGTATATTTTGAATAAGCACTTGGCTTTACAACACAAACATTTCCCGCACTTATTGCATCTACTAAAGGAGAAATCGTGAGCATAAAAGGATAATTCCAAGGACTCATAATAAGAACTAAACCATAAGGAACCTTTACCTTGTAACTTTTACTATAAAACTGTGATATCGGTGTTTTAACTTTCTTTATTTTACTAAATTTCTTTATATGTTTTATCATATAGTTTATTTCAGTTAAAACCATTCCAATTTCACACATATAACTTTCATAATAACTTTTACCTAAATCTTTTTTTATAGCTTCACAAATTTCTTCTTCCATTTTAAGAATTCCCATTTTTAAATTATTTAAAAGTTCTATTCTAAAATTAATATCTAAGGTCTTGCCGCTATTAAAAAATTTATTCTGAATTTTTATTTTTTCTTTTATTTCCATATTATCACCGCTATTTTATACAAAAAAATATACTTAAATATATAAGTATATTTTTATAATTTAATATTAATTATCGCTATTTTTATTAGCATTATTCTTTTTTTCTTGTTCTTCTTTTTTAAGCTGCTTTGCTTCTTTTTTTCTTCTAAGTCTTTCTCTTTCTTTTTCCTCTCTTTGTTGTCTTTTATTTATTTTCTTAATTCTTTTTTCTTCTTTTTTATTTTGATACTCTTCAATTTGTTCTTTTGTAACACTCATGTTTTTTGATTTAAGTTTTTCTTCATTTTCCTCATCATATCCCATAAAACCATTTAAAAGAAGAGTTTTCACATAGTTTCTATTATAAATAAAAGCAAAAACCAAATTTATTACAAACCATATACATAACAAAGTAAAAGACCTATTTAGTAAAATTAAATTAAACTTATCTTGAATATATCCCACAACAAAATAAGTGCAAAGCATTATTAATGTCCAGAAAAAATCTGCTCTTAACAAAGGTACAAATGGCCCAAAAAACAAAGTTGTAAAACTAAATCCTAATTTTGATTTTTTTATTCTATTTTCATTATTTTTTAGAAATATTTTCATTCTACATTACGCCTCCGTTTTGACATAAACATATATTAGCACAAAATTTGTAAAATTTTTATATAATTTGTTATTTTTAATATAATTATAAGATTCTAACGACATTCTAATAATGACTATATTAATATATATGCATTAAGCAAAAAAATAATAAAAAAGACTGATTATCCTCAGTCTTTTTCATTAAATAAAATTTTAATAAAATCATCATTTTTAATATTTATAATATAATCAGATATATTTATATTACTTAAAAGTTTAAATACATCTTCTTTTTTATATCTTATACCTTTTAAATTATCTTCAAGCTCTTTGGTTTCTTTAACAGAAAAATAATCTCCGCTTATATTAATATCATTTATAAGTCCGTTTTTTATATCAAGCATAATATCAATTATACCTACGCCCTCTATTTTCTTTTTATTTTTTATTGTAAATTTAGGCGAATATCCATAGTTAAAGTCCCAAGTTCCATACTTTTCTTTAACCAGTTTTTCTATATTCTCAATATCTTCCTTTGAAAGTATGTATTCATCAATATCCTCATTGTTATATATTTCATTTAAAATAAAATCCTTAAATTCATAAATATCCATATCTCTGTTTATCATATCTTTAATATTCAAAACCCTGCTTCTTACGGATTTTATTGCCTTTGAAGTTATCTTTATATCGCTGACATTTAAAGCATTAACAAGTGCTTCAACATTAACATCAAACATTATAGTTCCATGATGTAACACTTTCTTTTTGTTCATACACTGCGCATTGCCACTTATTTTTTTTCCATCAACAAGTATGTCGTTTCTTCCGCTTAATACAGCATCAATTCCCAGTTTCTTTAATGCTTTTATTACAGGAGTAGTATATTTTTCAAAATCAATTTCTTTTATATCATCTTTTTTTGTTGTAATGAAAGAAAAATTCAAATTCCCTTCATCATGATACACTGCTCCTCCTCCCGTATTCCTTCTTGCAACAATGATATTATTCTTTTTTACATATTCACTGTTTATTTCTTCGATTGTATTTTGATGTTTTCCAACTATAATTGAAGGAACGTGAATATAAAAAAAGAAATAATCATCATCGAACTTATCATTATTCATTACATAATTTTCAAAAGCCATGTTATAGTAAGGTACTTTAAAGTCAGTTTTTATATATTTCATAATCTAAATAATCTCTCCGGAAAATAATATATTTGTATACACTTCGTCATTTGGTCCTTTTTTAGTATATATTGTAATATTACCTACACAAGTATCATATCTTGCAAACTTATTTACAACACCGTTTGTTTCAATCATTGTAAACTTTACAAGAGCATTTAAAAGGTCATCTAAAAATTCATCATTGTATTTTTCAAGTTGTGTAAATACATCTTGACTACAACCAAGAACGCCAAGTTTCTTATTAGCAACCAATATACCTTGCAAATAATCGTCTTTCATAATCTTACCTCCTAAGAAAACAATATAATAATATTCTTTCCCAAGATATTATTTTTTATTTTGTCAATTCTTCTAATACTTTTCTTACATTTTTTTGAGCATCTTCTTGTATCTCTACAATTTTTGCACCTCTGCTTTTTGCTACTTCTCTTAAATCACAAGCAATAGCAGTATGATAAGAGCAGCCTATAACAAGAAATACATCTCCAGGTTTCATTGTAGAAACAAGTTCATAAGCCTTTTGATAATTAGGAGCTGGATCTCCATATAAAACAGGCTTATTGCGTAATTTATATGCTATATCCATTTCGTCATCTTCAGGCAGCCCCCCATGAAGCTCCAAAGGTTCGCTTCCTGCTTTTGTATGGAGTCCATCTATATTCATTGTAATAATTGGAATATTGTATTCACTTAAAGCATAATGAGCATCATTAGGCTCAGCTCCATTCATATTTGCTTTTAATTGTCTGATTGTTTCGTTATATTCTTTTGGATGTAATATGGCAAAATCTCTAAACAGTTTTTCTCTTACATCAGGTCTTTCCATAAAAGTCGGAATATTACTTTGTTTTGATATACCTGCTCCGGTAAACGCTATAATCATTTTTATCATCCCTTATCTTAAAAATTTATTATATAATTATACCCTTTAAATTATTCAAATTCAAGAAGTTATACTTTAGTAATAAATCTATTTAGTGTATAATTATCTATATAAAATATGAGGAGATAGTAAAATGGTTAAATACGGGATATTAAGCACAGCGTCGATAGTTCCAAGATTTGTAAAAGGTGTAAGAGAAAGCGAAAACGGAGAAGTTGTTGCAATAGCTTCAAGAGGAGAAGAAAAAGCAAAACAAAAAGCAGAAGAATTAAATATAGGAAAATACTACGGAAGCTATGAAGAATTATATAATGATGATGAAGTTGATGTAATATATATAGCAACTATAAACTTTGCTCATTATCAAAATATTAAAGATGCATTAAACGCAGGCAAACATGTAGTTTGCGAAAAACCATTGGTTTTAGAAAAAAAACAAGCAGAAGAATTATTTGAACTTGCAAAAGAAAAAAATCTATTTTTGGCAGAAGCACAAAAAGAAGTTTTTCTTCCTGTTACAAATAAAGTAAAAGAAATAATTAAAGAAAAACAAATCGGTGAAATAGGTCTTATGGACTTTGCGACTTCTTTCCCTGGAGATTACAATGCTTGGACTCTTGATTTATCAAAAGGCGGCGGAGTATTTTTCACAAATGCAGTATATTGTATAGAATATATCGAATATGTTTTAGGTAAACCAATAAGCGAATACTTTGGAATGAGACTTAAAAGCGAAGAATTTGGCGGGGACAAAGAATGCACGCTTAACTTTAAAATAGGAAATGATACTCTAGCTACAAGCAAAATATCAGGATATGTTAAATTATTAAACAAATTGTTTATCTATGGAAGTGAAGGTTACATTGAAATGGATAACTTCTATAAAGCTGATAAAATGACAATACACTATTATGATGACAGAGATAATGAAGAAGTTTATCATCCTGCTACATGTGAAATGACATATGAAATTAATCATTTTAATAGTTGTATTATAGAAGGCAAATTAACAAGTGATGTTATAACAAAAGAAATGACAATACATAACGTAGAAATACTTGAAAACATACAAAATTCATGGAAATAAAAAAGACTGTTTAAACAGTCTTTTTTTGTTTATCATTTCTTCCCTGTCTCAAAAGACTATTTTCTTCCACAAACAAGTCTTTTGCAAGTTTTACGATTTCAGAACTTACCAAAGGAACTAGAGATAAAGTTAAAACAAAGTCCCACTTATTTGGATCAAGTGCAGATAATTCAAATATTTCTCTAAAAAATGGAACTATAACAATGATTATTGCAAGCAAAGTTGAAACTATATTTGCAAGTATAAGAACCTTATTTTTCATTGGAGGATTGTCAAACAAGCTTTCATTCATTGCCCTTACATTAAATGTGTGAAATAACTGAGATAAGCAAAGTATCAAGAAAGCAAAGGTTCTTCCCGTCTCAAGAGAATAATAGGTATTACCAAACCAAAAACCAACCAATGTAACAAAACCAATTAGTAATCCTTCAAATAAAACTCTTATGCTAAAACCAGGAGTAAATATATTGTTATCCTTCTTTTCAGGTTTCTTTTCCATTATATTTTCCTCTGAAGGGTCAACTCCAAGAGCAAGTGCAGGAAGAGAATCTGTAACTAAGTTTACCCATAAAATGTGTATAGGAAGTAGAGGCATAGGATAATTAAGTATTGTTGCAAAAAATAATGTAATAATTTCTCCGATGTTACAAGAAATCAAAAAATGTATGGCTTTCTTTATATTTTGGAATACCCCTCTACCTTCTTTTACTGCCATAACTATTGTTGAAAAATTGTCATCACATAAAATCATGTCAGAGGCACTTTTTGCAACATCCGTCCCTGTTATTCCCATTGCACATCCTATATCTGCTTTTTTAAGTGCTGCAGCATCATTAACGCCATCTCCACTCATTGCAACTATATTACCATTCTTTTGATAAGCTTCAACAATCCTTACTTTATCTTTCGGTGTAACTCTTGCATAAACGCTTATATTATTTATTCTTTTCTCAAGTGCTTTATCACTCAAACTTTCAAGTTCCAATCCACTTATACACTCTTCATCATTTTTCAATATTCCAAGTTTTTTTGCAATAGCTTCAGCTGTAAGTTTATGATCTCCTGTAATCATAACAGGTTTTATTCCTGCTTTTTTACAAGTTTCAATTGATTCAAATACCTCCTCCCTTGGAGGATCAATCATAGCCGTAAGACCTACAAAAATGAGATTATCTTCTACATTTTCTTTATCAGGTAAATTATCCAAAACTTTATAAGCATACCCCATAACCCTATATGCTTCCATTGAAAGCTTGTCCACTTGAGATAAAAAATCTTCTCTTAAATCATCAGTTATTTTCTTTACATTAGATTCACAAACATAATGAGAGCATTTATTTATCAAAACATCGCTAGCCCCTTTTACATACACGATATATTTATTATCTTCCCTATAAATGCAGCTCATCATTTTCCTTTTAGAATCAAAAGGAAGTTCGTCAAATCTAATTTTCCTTTCTCTTTCTATTCCACTTTCTTTTGCAAGTCTAACCAATGCAACCTCAGTGCTATCCCCTATTTTAACTTCTTTACCTTTCTCATCATAATAAAGATTTGCATCGTTACAATCATACGCAACATTAATAAGCATTTTAAAAGCTATGCTTTTATTTGTAGAAAACTCATCTTTATCTATAATTCTATTTGCAATATAAACTTTTTCCACACTCATTTTATTCTGTGTTAATGTTCCTGTTTTATCTGAACATATTACGTTTGCACTTCCGAGCGTTTCAACGGCATGTATTTTTCTTATAATAGCACCTTTTTTACTAAGCCTTGTTATACCTATAGAAAGAACAATGGTTATTACACTTGGAAGTCCCTCCGGTATTGCGGCGACAGCAAGAGAAACACTTGTCATAAACATATTTAAAGGTTTATTACCATGAATAAAACCTATAATAAAAATAGCAATACAAACCCCTAAACATCCAAGAGAAAGAACAGTTCCTATTTCTTTTGTCTTTTTTGCCATTGGAGTTATATTTTCCTCTTGCGATGTAATCATCTTGGCAACCTTGCCTATTTCGCTGTCCATACCTGTAGCCGTTACAATATATGTACAATTTCCATAAGTTACAATCCCCGAAGAATATACCATATTACGCCTTTCAGCAAGAGCAACTTTCTCTTTTTTTATAATTTTATTATCTTTATCTATTGGGATACTTTCTCCCGTAAGAGAAGATTCATCTATTTTCAAATTATTGCTTTTTATAATTCTTCCGTCTGCGGCAATTAAATCACCGCTTTCGGCATAAACTATATCTCCTACCACAACTTTATTAAAAGGAACTTTTATAACTTGTCCATCTCTTATTATTTTTGCTTCGTTAACACTAAGCTCTTTTAATGCCTCAAGTTCATTATCTGCCTTATATTCTTGGAAAGATGCTATTAACGCATTTACTATTACTATAACTAGTATCATAATTGCATCTCTTCCCTCTCCTATAAAAAAAGAAACAGCAGCAGCGATTAAAAGAACAATAATAAGAAAATCCTGAAATTGAGATAAAAAGATATCTAAAAAAGTATTTCTTTTTTCCTCAATTAAAATATTTTCTCCATATTTTTCAAGCCTTAAATTTGCTTCTTCTTCGCTTAGCCCTTTTTCTTTATCACTATGTAACATTTCTATAATTTCATCAACCTCTACATTAAAAAACATAATACGCCTCCTTTTATAGAAATTATATTTATATAAATGTGTATAATTTATCGGTTTTTGTTTATAAATCAATAATAAAATTTATTAATTATCAATTCTTAACTTTTTCTTAACTAAGTAAAAAATACAAATTTTATATTGACAAAATAAAAACACGAGAGTATAATCCCAAAATGTAAATTAAATAAATCCGGTAGGTAAGGCTACTACAGGGATATGGACTGTTGCCGCAAAATGATGGAGACATCATGCGTTGGTTTGAACAGGTTATATCGAAAACAAGGTATAACATAATACAGTTTCACCGCCCTGCAGAGTTAAAGCTCAAACGGCTATAAAATATTGAAGTATATCTTATACAAACCTTTGAGCTTGTATAAGATTTTTTATTTATCCGGATAAAAAAGGAAAGAGGTGAAGAAAATGGACGCTGGAGGCAGTATTAACACAAAAAATAAAAAAATAGCATTAATAGAAAATTTATTCCTTCAGTGGCCATTTTTCTATTTATAACGTTATCTTTTATTTTTGTGTCTACTTTCTCTAAATTCTACTTTAAAACAAAGAAAATGGAGGTAATAGACCAATGAAAGAAAGAATCTTAAAATCAAAAATGACATCATCTATGGTTCATAGAGATGATGTAAATCAAAAATTATTATTTGCGGCAAACAATGAAACTAAAGATGTAATAAAATTTTTTAATTCATCAAATAATGGATTAAAAAATATTAAGGCAAACGAATTACTTGAAGAAAACGGAAAAAACATAATAACAAAAAACAAAGAAGAATTAATCATAACAAAAATTTTTAAGGCATTTATAAATCCTTTTACATTAATTTTATTAATGCTTGCTGTTGTTTCAACCTTTACAGATATAATATTAGCTGCTCCGGGAGATAAAAATCCCATTACTGTAATCATAATAACATTAATGGTTATGATTTCAGGAATACTTCGTTATATACAAGAAACTAAAAGCAACAATGCGGCAAAAAAACTATCAAATATGATTTGCAGTACAGCCTGTATTGAAAGAATTGAAAATGGAAAAAAAGAAATCCCAATGGAAGACATCGTTCAAGGCGATATAATTCATTTATCTGCAGGCGATATGATACCTGCAGACATAAGAATTATAGAAGCAAAAGATTTATTTGTAAGTCAATCTGCTCTTACAGGAGAAAGCGAAGCAATAGAAAAAACTTCAAAAGTAAATAATGAAAAAACATCTATACTACAAATGGATAATCTTGCTTTTATGGGAAGCAATGTAATAAGTGGAAGCGCAAAAGGTATTGTTATTACAACAGGCAACGATACAATGCTTGGATTTACGGCAAAAGAGCTTATGAATAAACCTGTTAAAACTACATTTGAAAAAGGCGTAAATTCCGTATCATATCTTTTAATTAGATTTATGCTTATAATGGTTCCTATTGTTTTTTTCATAAATGGAATAACAAAAGCTGATTGGACAGGAGCATTATTATTTGCTGTTTCCATTGCAGTTGGATTAACACCGGAAATGTTACCTATGATAGTTACATCATGTCTTGCAAAAGGAGCTACACAAATGAGCAAAGACGATGTAATTATTAAAGATTTAAACGCAATTCAAAACTTAGGTTCTATTGACATTCTTTGTACAGATAAAACAGGAACCTTAACAAAAGATAAAGTTGAACTTGAATATCATTTAGATATAAAAGGAAAAGAAGACGACAGAATTTTACGTCATGCTTTTTTAAACAGCTACTATCAAACAGGTTTAAAAAATCTAATGGATAGAGCTATAATCGAAAGAACAAAGGAATTATCAAAAACACAAGAATATTTAAAAAATCTTGAAAAAGATTATATAAAAGTTGATGAGATTCCTTTCGATTTTGAAAGACGCAGAATGAGTGTTGTAATAAAAGATAAAAAAGACAAAACTCAAATGATTACAAAAGGTGCAATAGAAGAAATGCTAAACATATCTTCTCATGTTGAATATGAAGGAAAAGTCTTAAGCTTAACCAACGAAATGAAAGAAAATGTAATCAAAAAAGTAAAAGAATTAAACGAAAAAGGAATGAGAGTTCTTGGAATAGCTCAAAAAAACAATCCTTCAGGAGTTGGTGCTTTTAGCGTAAAAGACGAAAAAGATATGGTTTTAATAGGTTACCTTGCTTTTCTTGATCCACCAAAAGAATCAACAAAAGGTGCAATCAAAGCCTTAAAGAAATATGGCGTTGATGTAAAAATTCTAACAGGAGATAACGAACAAGTAACAAAATATATTTGCTCAAAAGTAGGAATTAAAATAACAAATATCATTACAGGTGAAGATCTTGAAAAAATCTCTGATATAGAGCTTAAGAAAAAAGCAGAAATAACAAATATTTTTGTAAAACTTTCTCCTGAACAAAAATCAAGAATTATAAGGATCTTAAGAGAAAACGGACATAGTGTTGGATATATGGGAGATGGAATAAACGATGCAATTTCAATGAAAGAAAGCGATGTTGGTATCTCTGTTGACACTGCCGTTGATATAGCAAAAGAATCAGCAAATGTAATTTTACTAAAAAAAGATTTAATGGTTTTAGAAAAAGGAATCATACAAGGAAGAAAAACATATGCAAACATGATAAAATACATCAAAATGACAGCATCATCAAACTTTGGGAATATGTTCTCTGTATTATTTGCAAGTGCATTTTTACCATTTCTTCCAATGGCTTCAATACATTTGATATTATTAAACTTTATATATGATTTATCTTGCACAACAATTCCTTGGGATAATGTTGATGAAGAGTTCATCTTAAAACCAAAGACATGGGATGCATCATCAATAAGTAAATTCATGCTTTGGATAGGACCTACAAGTTCAGTATTTGATATAATAACATACATAGTTATGTACTTTATCATATGTCCTCTTGTAATGGGTGGTAATTATGCGAGTTTAAATAGCTCAGCGCAAATCATGTTTATTTCTTTATTCCAATCAGGATGGTTTATAGAATCAATGTGGAGCCAAACACTTGTTATACATATGATAAGAACTCCAAAGATACCTTTTATTCAAAGCAGAGCATCAAAAATATTAACATTTACAACATTTATGGGAATAGCTTTACTTACAATAATTCCTTTCACTTTTATTGGAAAATCAATAGGACTTACAAGCTTACCTATAGTTTATTTTGTATTTTTGATTGGTGTTATACTCTCATATATTTTACTTGTAACTTTTATAAAAAAATTATACATAAAAAAATACAACGAATGGTTATAAAAAAGAACTCAGACTTTTGTCTGAGTTCTTATAATTCCTTATACTTAATAATTAAAATGCCTAAAATATAGCCTATAATTCCTCCTACTATGGGGAAGAAAATAATATCAACTGCATCCAAAAAACTATTTAATAAAAATCCTATACAAAAGAAAATAATCCCCGTATAAAAAGCAAAATTAAAACAAAAACTTTCATCTAATGTTTCAATTTCCTCTTCATCTCTAACAAGAGAATCTATTGTTACATCAAAAATATCAGCTATTAATTTTAAATTTTCTATATCGGGCATTCCATTTCCATTTTCCCATTTAGTAACAGCCTGCCTTGAAACATTAATCATTTCTGCTAAAGTTTCCTGAGAGTATTCATTTTTAATTCTAAGACTTTTTAATTTTTCTCCAAAATTCATACTATGCCTCCTTTTTTATAATCATATAAAAAAGCACATTAAAAGTCTGCTACCCATAATTATAATAATGCAACTTTTCGTTTCATCGGTGTTTTTAAATCATTTCTTTGATTGATTTCATATATTTTCTAGATTTATTTTTTGCATCTTTCACAGAACTTCCTTTTGATAAAATATATAATTTTATTTTTGGTTCAGTTCCGCTTGGACGACAAATTATATCGCATCCATCTTCAAGTTCAAAAAACAAAACATCAGAAGTAACTTCATTAAGCTTTTCTTTTTCTCCTGTTTTTAAATTTATAATGATATGGTTTTGATAATCTCTTACTCTTATTACATTAGTACCACTAAAATTTGTAGGAATATCTTTTCTTAATTTTACCCCTATATTTTTTATTCTCTCTTCTCCATCTAAACCTTCCATATAAATACTTTCAGTTAGCTCATCGAAGTAACCGTATTTTTCATATAAGCAGTTTAGAGCATCAAATAAATCCATTCCTTTATCATAATAGTAACAAGCCATTTCACAAACGAGCATTGATGTAACTATTCCGTCTTTATCCCTTGCATAACTTCCCTTCAAATAACCTATACTTTCTTCAAAGCCATATATAAATTTGTATCTTCCCTCTTCTTCTATTTCTTTTATTTTTTTACCTACAAATTTAAAGCCTGTTAAAACTTCATAAAGTTTAACGTTATTCTTTTTACATATTTCATCAACTATATTTGTAGTTACAATACTTTTTGTAACTGCAAAATTGTTTTCAAACTCTCCCTTTTCTTTCTTTGCCATTATTATATATTCAAGAAGCAAAGCTCCGACTTGATTACCGGTTATAACTTTATATTCTCCGTCTTTATCTTTTGCCATAACCCCTACTCTGTCTGCATCAGGATCAGTTCCTATTATTATATTTGCATTATTTTTTTTAGCAACCTTAATAGCATCACTAAACCCCTCTGCATTTTCCGGATTTGGAGATTTAACCGTTGAGAAATTTCCGTCTAAAACCATTTGACTTTCAACTTTTATAATATTATCTAGCCCTATTTTTGAAAGCACATATGGCACAAATTTATATCCACACCCATGAAAAGGTGTATATACTACTTTAAAATCATCTTTATGTTTTACTGTATATTTTGAATACTCGCTTTCTGATAACACTTTTTCCAAATAAAGATTATCAATATCTTCTCCAATAATTTTAAGTAGTCCCTTTTTTACAGCTTCGTCTTTTTCCATAATTTTAATATCACTTAAAACATCTATCTTTATCATATTCTCATGAACTTTATATGCCATATCTGGAGAAAGCTGAGCTCCGTCTTCCCAATAAACTTTATATCCGTTATATTCCTTTGTATTATGTGAAGCTGTTATATTTATTCCTGAAATTGCTTTAAGATGTCTTATAGCAAAAGAAAGCTCCGGCGTTGGTCTAAGGTCATCAAACAAATAAACTTTTATACCCATATTACATAGAGTAAGAGCTGCTTCAAGAGCAAATTTATCAGAATTATTTCTCGGGTCATGGCAAATAACAACGCCTCTTTTTTCTTCTCCTTCATTTAAAATAACTTTTCCAAGAGAAAATGTAGTGTGCCTTATGGTATATATATTCATCATATTTATTCCAATACCCATAACACCTCTAAGTCCCGCAGTTCCAAAATCAAGAAGTTTTGAAAATCTATACTCTTTTTCTTTTTCATCATCTTTAATATTTAAAAGTTCTTCTTTATCTTCTTTATTTATTATACTGCTATTTAAAAATCTATTATATTCTTTTATATAATCCATTTTTTCTCTCCTTCTATTCTTTTACAAAGGCTCTAATAGGACAAGCTTCCAAACCTTTTAGCTTAAGAGGAATAAAATAAAAATCATACGTTACTCCACTAACTAACTTATTAAGCCCTGTTAAATTTTCAACCAATAATACACCGTTTGATAAAAAAATATTATGAGCATCAAAGCCTTTATCTTCAAATGTTGCATCAAATCCAAAACAATCAATACCACAAATTTTAATATCCTTATTACATAAATATTTTACAGTTTCAATATCTAAATAAGGATGTTTTAAATATCTGTCAGTATTATAATATTTTGAATATCCTGTTTTAAAAATCAAAACATCTGTTTTTAATATATCTTCTTCATATTTACTTATATCTTTAACATAAATTATCTCATTATCTTTTTTATAACTTATATCAATTACAAAGCCTTTGCCTATAAAATCATCAATTTTATAATCATCTGCATTCTTACCACCTTTTATAAAATGAGAAGGAAAATCAATATGAGTTCCGCAGTGAGAAGAAAAAGAAATATTATTTACCAAACATCCATCATCTTCATAAGAAAAACACTTTTTTATAATTGTATTTGGGTCAGATGGGTAAACCTGCATATCATTTTCAATGTTAATTGTCAAATCTATCATTTATAATCCTCTTATATACTCTTTTTATTAATTTTAACACAAAATAATTAAATTACTCTTTATTTAATATTGAATATTGCTATTGTAAAAAAAAAATAAATAATATAAAATAAACATGGAATAACAATATATTAACTTTTTTGAAAGAGAGAAAAATATGTACAAATTAATAGCAACAGACATCGATGGAACTTTAATTAATTCAAAAAGAATTCTAACAGAAAACACAAAAGAAGTTCTTAAAGAAGCTTCTGACAATGGAATTGTAATTATGCTATGTTCGGGAAGAGCTCCCGTAACATTAGACCTTATAACAGATCAACTTGATATTGATATGCCTCTTGCTTGTTACAATGGTGCACAAATATTAAGCGGAAAAAACGGTAAGGTTTTATATCAAAAAGGTTTAGATAAAGAAGATGCCATTTTAACTTATAAAGAAGGATGCAAAAGAAATGTCGGCGTAATAATTTGGACATTAGACGGAAAAATTGCATTTAATGAAAAAAATAGGCATACAAAACATTACTTGGATAATTCAAACTATAAAGATGAAGTTTTATACATAGGCGATGATTTGAGTTATTTTGACGATAAAGACAACAAAATAGCAAAACTTTTATGGCAGGATGATCCTGAAAAAGTAGAAGAAGAGCACATTCCTTACAGTAAAGAGCTTTTACAAGGTACAAATGCTATAAGTGCTACAAGTCAAAGTTTTTTACTTGAATTTACTCATAAAAATGCAAATAAAGCAGAAGCTATAAAACAAGTAGCAAAGGCTTATAACATAAAACATGAAGACACAATAGGAATCGGGGATGGATTAAACGATATACCGATGATTGAATATGCTTCCCTCGGAGTTGCAATGAAAAATGCACACAAAGACGTATTAAAAATTGCAGATATAGTTGCACCAAGCAATGACGAAGAAGGCGTTGCTTATATTATAAATAAATATATGTTAGGTAAGGAATAATGAAAAGAGCATCTTTAGAAGAATTTTGTAAGAATCTTGAAGGCGAAATATTATACAGTGATTTTAGGAAAAATATCAGACTAAACACACCCTTTTTAAC
Organism: Anaerofustis butyriciformans; assembly: GCF_036289385.1. Lineage (NCBI taxonomy): Bacteria > Bacillati > Bacillota > Clostridia > Eubacteriales > Eubacteriaceae > Anaerofustis > Anaerofustis butyriciformans. Next base: position 105,068 of record NZ_JAYFFH010000005.1, on the reverse strand, counting down.
AAGACCGGGAATACAATTAACGGGATTTTTTGAATACTTTGATAATGACAGAGTGCAAATAATTGGAAATACAGAAAATGCTTATTTAAAACATCTTACACCTCAAGTTAGAGAAAATAGAATAAGAGCATTATTTAAGCATGACATTCCATGTGTAGTACTAACAAACGGTGTTAAAGAATATGATGAATTTGTTAAAATTGCAAGAGAAGAACACGTTATACTTATAAGAAGTAACTTCAATACAAACTTAAGTATAAATAAAACAGTAGCATTTTTAGAAGACCTATTTGCTCCTAAAATGCAGCTACATGGTGTTCTTGTTGAAGTTTTAGGTGTAGGTATATTACTTGAAGGTGAAAGTGGTATAGGTAAAAGTGAAATAGCACTTGAACTTGTTCAAAGAGGTCACCGACTTGTATGCGATGATTTAGTAGAAATTAAAAGATTAAACATCAATACTTTAGAAGGTTCTTGTCCTGAAATATTACAATATTTTATGGAAATAAGAGGAGTTGGTATTATTGATGTAAAGGCTTTATTTGGAATGGGTGCAATAAAAGATAAAGTTGATATAGAATTAATAGTTAGACTCGAACATTGGAACAATGAAAAACATTATGAAAGATTAGGTACAGAATATCAAAAAGAAGAATTACTTGATGTTTCTCTTGATAAATTAACAGTACCTGTTAGACCGGGAAGAAATATGGCTGTTATAATAGAAACAATAGCAAGAAATTATCGTGTAAACGAAATGGATTATAATGCAGGTAAAGTTTTCTGTGAAAGAATAGAAACTTATAATAATGCAAATGCGAAAAAAGTAAAAAAATAAAGACTTACATTTTATGTAAGTCTTTTTATTTTTAATATGAATGAATGATTGCATCATCAAGTATATCCATATCGTTGTTAAAATCATTCAATGAAATTTCTTTTCTTTCATCATAAACTGAATAGAAATAAGGCATTTCAATTTTTTCCTCATTTTCATCAAAAAGAATTATTGATAGTTCCAAAGAAAACAAGTACGGAAGTATTTCAAAAAAGTATTCTCTATCATTATTGTATAGAGATATAATATTTTCCTTATCAAATTGGCTCAAATTATTTTTAAACCCGCTAAGCTGTGATATCACATAGCTTAAGTGTTCACTTCTTTTAAATATAAACCCATTTACAATAACACATAACAGTAACAAGTTAAGTTGGCAAACAAACATAATACCAACATTACTGTAGTGAATTGAAAAGTAAGGAACTGATATATTACCACATAGTATAAATATGCTTGTAACTAGAACTGCATATTTTATATACGTACTGCTGCTCGTTTGATATGCAACAATCAAATGGGACAATAGATAATACATAAATCCCGCTAAAATCAATAATAATATTGTAAAAGCAACTCTAAATCTTAATGCTCTAAAAGCAAAGTAAGAATATATTATGAATGACGCAATAAGAAGAATTGCAAATAATACACCTGTCAATCTTCTAAAAAATCTTGATGTTTTATCTTCAATATTACTATCTTTAGAGTAGGAATTATTTATAATATTTTCCATTCTAGAAAAATAATGTCCTTCATTTTCAAACAATTCCTTGCTGCTAACAGAATTTCTATTCCCTTTAAAAAGAATTTTATATATAAATCTTTCAAACTTCGTTGTGTATTTATCTAATTCTTTTATTTTCTTTATTATAATTTTTCCATCTATATCTTTAAAAATACTAATATATTTTTTTATTGCAAGGGACAGTATCAAGGATACATAATGATTACTTTGAACTTCTCCTGTATCTAAATATCCTGCAACAAATCCATCCATACCACTTGGAGGATAAACGGCTATTTCTTGATTAACCTTTTTATCTTTACCCCATATAAAATAAATTATTAAATTTAAAATAAGTAAAGCCACAGCACAAAGTAAAAGTATAGTTAATATATTTGGAGGAAGCTTTTTACTAAAAAGCTTCTGCGTTACATATATAACAACTCCTATAACTATGGCTAAAATTAATAGAATTACACCTTCTTGAACTTTTTCTTTTTTCCTATCCATAATTTCCTACCAGCTTCCGCCGCCACCGCCGCCGAAGCCGCCTCCAGAGAAGCCTCCTCCACCGGAAAAACCACCGCCGCCGCCTGTAGAAATATCACTTACCTCTACAGCACTTACAGTGCTGTTCATAAACAACATTCTATCATATAGACGTGACATCATATAATAATCCCAAAATGTAGGAGAATTATATGAACTATACCATGTAGGAGGTTCCATTGTTATATCTTTAAATTTATCCATCCATTTTGAACTTATTCCAAGTACAAATGTATAAGGCATTATATCATAAAAATATGAAGGATTTTCTTCAACCAATGCCTCAAGTTTATCTTTTTCAGTAACAATCAAAAAGTCTTTAAATCCAAGTATCTTTCCAATAATACTATCTAAATATTTACTTCTTTTATATGTCATACCTGTTAAAAATACACTTATGGTTAAAATAATATTTTGTAATAAATAAAAAATCACGCTAAATGATAAAATATTTAAAACAAAACACATTGCTCCCATAAGTAAAGCATATAAAATCAAACAAAATGCTATCCCAAAAACTTTGCTTTTGTTACTTCCGGTGTGCATCTTACTTATTAAATAAATAATTGATATATAAATACCGCCTATTAAAACAGTTGATGCAAATCCTAAAATTAAGCTTATAAGCATACTATAAAATATTTGATAGAAAGTATAAGTATAGCTTATAAATGTAAATAGACAGACTACACCGGTCATTATACGCTGCATTTTTAAAGCAACTCTATCACTTAAACTCTTTTCTCCGCTAAACTCACTTTGCAACTCATCTCTTGCAAGTGTTAGTGCTGAAGAATACTTATATTTAAGTGAAGATAATTTCACTTCATCAGAAGAAGCAAACAAATTATCAAATAAACATTTTTCATAAAGTTTTGCATCTTTTGGTAAATTTTTCACCTTTATAAAAATAAGTTCTTCTTCACTTTCTTCTCTTATTTTAAGATATCCTTTAGATGCAAAATATATTATCATTGATGTTAGATTTTTATCACTCCAACTATCTCCTGCAATATATCCAACCTCTGCCGGAGTCATGTTATTTGGAGGATAAAATTCAACTGTCTTTATTATTTTTTCATCTTTCCCATGTTTTGTAAATACAAATAAAGATAATATTAATATTAATACTGAAACTATAAGAAAGATAACATCAAATAATTTATTATTTGAAGATGCATTTACAAAATATCCATCAGGAAGCTCTATTCTGACTGTAACACTTTCATGATTATAAAGTTTAGAAGTTGTATATCCTTTTATTACATTATTATCAACACTATACTCTACATTACTGTCTGTATTGCCATAAGAACCCGATGTAAAATTAATTAAGTTTGTATCAAAATCTTTTGGCATTTTAATTGTAAAGGTTACTTTATCAATGGTTGTATCCCAGTCATTTCCTATAAGGTTAAAATAAACATCATCAAACTCATTTATTCCGTCATTACCGACAACATAAGTATATTTAATTTTATAAGTTTGCTTACCAGTTACATATTCGTCACTATCCCCTATTTGCAATACTATATTATCAAAATTTCTTTCTGTAGAATAATCACTTCCAACTACATCAATATCTTTTACTTTAATTAAATGTGTTTTCTTTACATCTTTTCCATCAATATTTCTTGTAGCTGAAGAAATTGTAGGGATTGTTCTGAATATACCATGTTTTTGATTATATCCAAAATCTACATCTATTGTTTCTTCTATTGTATAGCTGTTATCATCATTTACTACCATATTTATTTTATAATTATCTATGGTAAATGCTTCCGATGCAAAAATATTTGTAGATGGAAGCAAAAGTAAAAGTAATAATAATACTAAGCCTACAATCTTTTTTGTTCTTTTCATATTAATACCTAAATGTTAAAATTCAACTTTTACGTTTTCTCTTTCTTCTTCACTGTTTACTTCAAATAATGGTTTAGCAGAAAAACCAAACATATTTGCTATAATATTAGTTGGAAAAACTTCTGTTTTTGTATTAAAAGTATTAACTATAGCATTATAATATTTTCTTGAAGAAGCAATTTCTTCTTCCATTCTATTTAAATCATTTTGAAGAGAAACAAAGTTTTCATTTGCTTTTAAATCAGGATAACTTTCAGAAAGAGCAAATAATGATTTTAAAGTACCTGAAAGAACATTTTCGCCTTCAATTTTATCTCCAACACTAGAAGCATTCATAGCCATGTTTCTTGCACTTATAACTTTTTCAAGAGTGCCTTGTTCATGTTTTGCATAGCCTTTAACTGTTTCAACTAAATTAGGAATAAGGTCATATCTTTTCTTTAGATAAACATCCATAGTTGCAAAGGCTTCTTTTATTTTGTTATTTAACTTTACGAAATTGTTGTAAGCTGATATTAAATATAGAACAATTACAGCAACAACAATTAAAATGATAATTAATGTAATCATAAACTTTCTCCTTTAAAAATACTTTTATTATATTTTATCATATAAACTCAAATCTAATTATACTTTTATATAAAAATATTAAAATAATTATGAAAAGATTTACCTACATTATTATTTACAAAACAACAAAAAGGGTATAAAATAATAAGGAATTTTTCAAATACAAATAAAAACAGTTTACATTTATTAGGAGGAAATATATTAATGAAAGTTCTTGTAATTAACTGCGGAAGCTCTTCACTAAAATATCAACTTATTGATATGGATAACAACAATGTTTTAGCTAATGGAGTAGCTGAAAGAATAGGTTTAGAGGACGGAATTTTAACACATAAACAACCTGGAAAAGATAATGTAGTATTTAATGAAAATATGCCTACACATAAAGAAGCTCTTCAAATTTTAGTAAAAGCTCTTGTTGATAAAGAATATGGTGTTATTAGCAGTTTAGATGAAATTTCTGCAATCGGACATAGAATAACAACAGGCGGCGAAAAATATAATGAATCAATCAAAGCAACAGATGAAGTAATCGAAGGATTAAAAGAATGCAGTGAGCTTGCACCTCTTCACATCCCTGGACAAGTAATGGGTCTTTTAGGATGTAAAGAAGTATTCCCTGGAAAAGAAATGGTATGTGTATTTGATACATCTTTCCACAGAACAATTCCAAAACAAGCTTATATGTATCCTATTCCTTATGAATACTATGAAAAATATAGTATAAGAAAATACGGTTTCCACGGAATCTCTCATCAATTTGTATCACAAAAAGTAGCTGAACTTATGAATAAAGATGTAAAAGATTTAAAAGTAATCGTATGTCACTTAGGTAATGGTGCTAGTATTTCTGCCGTAAACAAAGGGGAATGTATTGAAAACTCAATGGGATTCACTCCTCTTGATGGTCTTGAAATGGGAACAAGAAGCGGTTCTATCGACCCATCAGTAATTCCATTCCTTTGCGAAAAAGAAAACAAAACACCAAAAGAAGTTGAAGATATATTAAACAAAGAATCAGGTTTACTTGGAGTTTCAGGAGTATCTTCAGACTTTAGAGATATAACAGATGCTATGGAAAAAGGAAACGAAAGAGCAAAACTTGCATTTGATATATTTGTATATAGAGTAAAAACAACTATTGGAGCTTATACTGCTGCAATGAATGGCGTTGACTGCATTGCATTTACAGGTGGTATCGGCGAAAACTCAACAGACGTTAGAGCTGCAATATTAAAAGATATGGAATTCTTCGGTATTGACTTTGACGAAGAAGCAAACAATGTAAGAGGAAAAGATCAAGTTATAACAAAACCTTCTTCAAAAACAACTTGCATGGTTGTTCCAACAAATGAAGAATTAATGATAGCAAAAGAAACAATAAATATATTAAAATAGCCAAGAATTAATAATAATATATTGACAAATTATAGCTAAAGATATATAATTGTTCTTACTGTGACGCTAGGAGGAAAAAAGTTGATTATTAAACTTAAAAAAATATTAGATAGCGATAATCAGTGCCTTTTAATTGATGAAAACCTTGAAGATTTTTCTTATAAAGATTTTCAAATTTCAAACATTAATGTAAAAGGTGAAGTATTTAAGCAGTCTGATATTTTACAGTTAAGTTGTAAAATACTTTTTACTTATTTTACAACCTGCGACAGATGTTTGGAAGATATCCAAAGAAATGAAGATTTTCCTTTAGAAAAACAGTATGATATCAAAGAGATTGAAAACAGTGAAGCTGAAGGAATCGACCTTAAAGAAGCTGTAAGAGAACAAATTTTATTAAATATGCCGAATAAAGTTTTATGCAAGGATGATTGTTTAGGCCTTTGTCCAGATTGTGGTATAAACCTAAACAAAGAAAGCTGCGATTGTGGTAAAAATAAAATTAATCCAAAATTTGCGGCACTTAGTAAACTATTAGAGGGCGAAGGTGAAAACTAGGAGGTGAATAATCATGGCAGTACCAAAGAGAAAAATTTCTAAAGCAAGAAGAGACAAAAAAAGAGCTAACAGTTATAAAATCGCTATGCCTGCATCTAGCGTTTGTCCAAAATGTGGAGAAGTAAAAGCTCCTCACAGAGTATGTAGCGTTTGCGGAACATATAAAGATGTAACTGTTATTGATGTTGAATAATAAAGATAAATTAAAACACTGTACTAAGGTACAGTGTTTTTTTATTGATTTTACAAAAGTGACCAAAAAGTGACCAGATACTCCCATATTATTGACAATGAACATATGTTCTACTAATATTAAATAAAAGAAATAATATAGAGGTAATAAAAATGTTTAGTAAATTATATTCAGGAAGCATTATGGGAGTTGACGGAATAATCGTAAGCGTTGAAACAGATATCATTAACAAAGCCCTTCCTTCAATGGCTGTTGTTGGACTTGGAGATATTGCCGTAAAGGAATCAAAAGAAAGAGTTTTTGCAGCAATAAAAAATAGTTCTTTTCAAATACCCCTTGGTAAAATAACAATCAATTTAGCACCTGCAAATATAAAAAAAGAAGGAACTTTTTATGATTTACCAATAGCCATTGGTATACTTCTTTCTTCTACACAGATTTTTTCAAATATTGATTTAAATAAATATTTATTTATCGGAGAGCTTTCACTGGACGGAACACTTCGAGGAGTAGACGGAGTTCTTCCAATGGTTATGGAGGCAAAAAATAACGGAATAACAAATATTGTCGTTCCTGTTGAAAATGCAAAAGAAGCTTCAATTATAGACGGTATAAATGTATATCCTGCAAAAAATATTTTAGAAGTCGTTTCTCATATTAATAATAGAAAACCAATAAACAAGATGGATTTCAATGATAATTATTTTTCAAATAATGAAGATACATTGTCAGAACTCGATTTTGCAGATGTAAAAGGACAAGAAAGCGTTAAAAGAGCAATGGAAATTGCAGCTGCGGGAGCACATAACATTCTTATGATAGGTCCTCCGGGAAGCGGGAAAACAATGCTTGCAAAAAGATTTTCAACTATTCTTCCTAAAATGACATTAGAAGAAAGTTTGGAAGTTACAAAAATATATTCTGTATCAGGACTTTTAAAGAAAGATGAACCACTAATAAAAACAAGGCCATTTAGAAGTCCTCATCATACAATATCAGATGTATCTTTAATTGGAGGAGGAAGAATACCAATTCCGGGAGAAGTAAGTCTTGCACATCTTGGAGTATTATTTTTAGATGAATTCCCTGAATTTCAAAAGAAAGTATTGGAAGTTTTAAGACAACCTCTTGAAGATGGAGAGGTTAATATTTCAAGAGTATATGCTTCCCTATCCTACCCTGCTGATTTTATGCTTCTTGCAAGTATGAACCCTTGCCCTTGCGGGTATCTTGGAGACAGTAAAATAGAATGTAAATGCACAGATAGTCAAAGAGAAAGATACAAAAACAAAATATCAGGACCTTTACTTGACAGAATAGATATTCAAGTAAAAGTTCCAAGACAAGACTATGACAAATTAAGAATAAATAGTACTAAATCAGAAACAAGTGCACAAATAAGAGAAAGAGTAAATAAAGCAAGAGAAATCCAGCTAAAACGATATAAAGGAACTAACATTCTTTTTAACTCCATGTTAACTCCAAGTAAAATAGAACAGTGGTGTAAAATAGGAGAAGAAGAAGAAAAACTTATGAAAATGGCTTTTGATAATTTGAATTTATCAGCAAGAGGCTATCATAGAATTTTAAAACTTGCACGAACAATAGCGGATCTTGACGGAGAAGAAAATATAAATTCATCACATATAAGCGAAGCATTACAATATAGAGGAATGTAAGTTGTTTTATCATAAAAAGCAGTATAAAATATACTGCTTTTTATATTGGAATGTTTTTAAAAACAAAATCATTTCCATTATAATTAAAAGATATTGTAATACTTTTTACATTTTCATTAAAAGGAAGGAATCTAAAATTCAAAGTTTCTTTATATTTTAAAGGCTCATCAACAGGATAATCATCAAAATAAAAGTTTATGGGTTTATATTCCATTCCAAGATTATCAACAACTTTTAAATTATTAATTTTATGATTACTTATGGGATTTTTATTTTGGTTTTCTACTAAAAAAACTACATAAAAAGAGCTTTTATTTCCACTCATCCAAGAATAAGTAATAAAATAATTTTCATTTAACACCCTTTCTATATCTATACTTACTCCTCCTTTTGATAGATAATATTTACTTTTCCCATAATCTTTCTTTAACAAGTCTTTTATGTTATAAGGAACATTTGAATCCATGTTTGAAACAGAAAATGACATTCCGTTAAAAACAAATGTAAAAATAACAAGACCTATGAAAATAATTAATAATAAATAAATTATACTTTTTAATGTTCTTCTTTTTTTCATACTAAAATATATGAACTTTAATTTTTTATATGATTAAACAATTAATAAGTTAAAAATAAATATTTAAGTTAAAAATCACCTCAAAAGCCTTTACAGACTTAATTTTAGGTAAAAAAATATAAAAAAATACATATATTATCTTGCATATAAAATGCCCTTATGATATCATAAACAAGGTTGACAAAAAATCACAGATATGCTTTAAATTCTTTGGTTCTCATTTATGAGCTGAATTGGCATATCAAGGAAAAAACCAAGGAGGAAAAAGAATGAGTTACATTCAAATGAAACAATTATTAGAAGCTGGTGTTCAATTCGGACATCAAACAAGAAGATGGAATCCAAAAATGAAAAAATACATCTTCACAGAAAGAAATGGTATTTATATCATTGACTTACAACAAACAGTAGGATTAGTTGACGATGCTTGCAAATTTGCAAGAGAAATCGCTGAAGAAGGCGGAGAAATCTTATTCATCGGAACTAAAAAACAAGCTCAAGAAGCTATTCAAACTGAAGCAATTAAAAGTGGAAGTCACTTCATTAACCAAAGATGGTTAGGTGGTACACTTACAAACTTCCAAACTATTTCTAAAAGAATTAAAAAATTACACGAATTAAATCAAATGGAAGAAGACGGTACTTTTGATGTACTTCCTAAAAAAGAAGTTATCTTACTTAAAAACCAAAGAGATAAACTTGAAAAATTCCTAGGCGGAATTAAAAACATGGAAAAACTTCCATCAGCATTATTCGTAATCGACCCTAAAAAAGAAAGAATTGCTATTTCAGAAGCTAAAAAACTTAATATTCCAATTATCGCTATTGTTGATACAAACTGTGATCCTGATGAAATTGATTACCCAATTCCAGGTAACGATGATGCTATCAGAGCCGTATCATTAATCGCTTCTACTATTGCTAATGCTATTTTAGAAGGAAAACAAGGCGAACAAATGGAAGATGCTGTAGTTGAAGAAGCTACAACAAAAGTTGAAGAATAATATTATCAAGGGGATATAATTATGGCAATTACAACTAAACTTATTAAAGAACTTAGAGAAAAAACAGGCGTTGGTATGATGGACTGCAAAAAAGCACTTGTTGAAACAGACGGTGATATCGAAAAAGCCATCGTAAATTTAAGAGAAAAAGGTCTTGCTGCTGCAAGCAAAAAAGCAGGAAGAATCGCTGCTGAAGGTGCTGTAAAAGTAGTAGTTAAAGACGATAAAGTTGCTGGTATCGTTGAAGTAAACTCAGAAACAGACTTCGTTGCTAAAAACGAAGACTTCCAAAACTTTGTTGAAGATGTTGCTGAACAAGTTTTAGTAAGCGATGCTAAAGATTTAGATGCTTTCTTAGCTGAATCATGGACAAAAGAAGCAGGAAAAACTGTAAAAGAAGCTTTAAACGAAAAAATTGCAGTTATTGGTGAAAACTTAAACATCAGAAGATTTGAAAAAATCGTAAGTAACGGATGCGTTGCTGCTTACATTCACGGAAACGGAAAAATCGGTGCTGTTGTAGAAGCAGACTGTGATGAAGTAAACGATGCTGTTAAAACTTGTCTTAGAAATGTTGCTATGCAAGTTGCAGCTATGAATCCTAAATATGTTTCAAGAGAAGAAGTTCCTAGCGACTATATTGAATCAGAAAAAGAAATTTTACTTCACCAAGCAAAAACAGAACATCCTGAAAAACCTGACAATATCATTGAAAAAATGATTACAGGACGTTTAAATAAAGAACTTAAGGAAGTTTGTCTTCTTGATCAAGCATATGTTCAAGATCCTGATTTAACAGTTGAAAAATACATCGCTCAAGCCGGTGCAAACATTAAAATTAACAAAATCGTTCGTTTTGAAACAGGCGAAGGTCTTGAAAAGAAAGAAGAAAACTTTGCTGAAGAAATTCAAAAACAATTAGGTGAATAATTAACATTTAAAAGAACACAATTAATTCAGTTGTGTTCTTTTTTTATTGTTTTATTTAAGTAAATATTGTATTATATATAAAGAAAAAGATAAATGATAGATAGGAGTATTTTATGGAACCTAAATACAAAAGAATTATATTGAAAGTAAGCGGCGAAGCTCTTGCCGGAGATAAGAGATTTGGTTTAAACACATCTGTTATAAATAAAATAAGCGAACATATAAAAAAATGTCACGACATGGGAGTTGAAATTGCCATCGTTGTTGGAGGAGGAAACTTCTGGAGAGGAAGAACAGGCGAAGGCATGGACAGAGCAACTGCTGATTATATAGGTATGCTTGCAACTGTAATGAATGCATTAGCTCTTCAAGACAGCCTTGAACAATTAGATCTACAAGTAAGAGTTCAAAGTGCAATAGAAATGAGACAAATATCTGAAAGCTATATCAGAAGAAGAGCAATAAGACATTTAGAAAAAGGAAGAATAGTAATCTTTGCATCAGGAACAGGTAATCCATTCTTCTCAACAGATACAGCAGCATCTCTAAGAGCTGCAGAAATAGAAGCTGAAGCTATTTTATCTGCAAAGAACATAGATGGTGTTTACAATAAAGACCCTAATTTATATGATGATGCAATAAAATATGACGAATTAACTTATCTTGATATTTTAGATCAAGGATTAAAAGTTATTGACTCAACAGCAGCATCACTTTGTATGGACAATGATATTCCATTACTTATATTTGCAATAGATCCACCTGAAAATATAGAAAAAGTAGTATGTGGAGAAAAAATCGGTACAATAATAAAATAAAGGAGAAAAAAAATGAGTAACGAAATAAAAGCCCAAACAAAAGAAAAAATGACTAAAGCAGTTGAAAATTTACAATCAAACTTAAATGCATTAAGAGCAGGAAGAGCAAACCCTGCAATGTTAGACAGAATTGTAGTTGACTATTATGGAAGCCCAACACCAGTAAACCAAATGGCAAGTATTTCTGCTCCAGAACCAAGAACTTTAACAGTTCAACCTTGGGATCAATCTGCACTAAAATTAATCGAAAAAGCAATAATGAATTCTGATTTAGGTTTAAATCCTTCAAATGATGGAAAAGTTATAAGACTTTCTATTCCTCAATTAACAGAAGAAAGAAGAAAAGAACTTTGCAAACTTGCTCAAAAAGAAGGAGAAAACGCAAAAGTTGCAGTAAGAAATATCAGAAGAAATGCTATACATGACTTAAAAGCAGCACAAAAAAATGGTGATATAACAGAAGACGGATTAAAAGACTTTGAAGATGACATTCAAAAATTAACAGATGAATACGTTAAAGAAATTGACGTAAAAATCAAAGCAAAAGAAAAAGAAATTACAACAATATAATTAATTATTTATTTAAGGAAAACATAAAATGGATAATTTTGAATTAGATAAAAACAATATGCCTACCCACCTTGCCATTATTATGGATGGCAATGGTAGGTGGGCAAAACAACAAGGTAAAATTAGAAGTTTTGGTCATAAATTTGGTGCCAAAACCGTAAAAGATATAATAAAAGAAGTAAATAATTTAAATATAAAACATCTTACTTTATATGCATTCTCTACGGAAAACTGGAAAAGACCAAAAGATGAAATTAATACTATTATGAACCTTGTTATCGAGTATCTAAATAAAGAAACCGATGATTTAGTTAAGGAAAATGTTAAAATGGACTTCATAGGGGATATTGAATCTCTACCTGAGAAAACATTAAACAGCATGAAAGACACAATTGAAAGAACAAAAAATGGTACGGGACTTCATGTCCATATTGCCCTTAACTACGGTGGTAGAAAAGAAATAGTAAATGCTACAAAGAAAATAATAGAAGAGGGAATCAACGCTGAAGATATTACAGAAGAATTATTCAGCAAATATTTATATAATAACGAAAATACAGACATTGATTTATTAATAAGAACAGGCGGAGATATCAGAATAAGTAACTTCCTATTATGGCAGATTGCATATAGTGAGTTATATTTTTGTGATGTACTTTGGCCTAATTTTAATGTAGAAGAATTACATAAAGCCATTTACTCTTTCCAACATAAAGAAAGAAGATTTGGAGGATTGGTGAAATAAATTGACAAAAAGAATAATAAGTGCCGCTGCATTAATATTATTACTAATTATTGCAACAATAATAGGAAATAAAGCATTTTTGGCTTTAGGTTTTATTGTAAATGTAATAGCATTATATGAATATATCAATGTAGTTGACAATAACGGAAAACATTTAGAATTATCTAAAATAATTTATATTCTGCTTGGAACTATAATGATGTTCTTTTCGGCTATTATGCCAGCATTATTGGTTCCTGTTCTACCTATTATTGTAATACTTATTACAATCAATAATATACTAAATAAAAAATATCATTCAGAAACTACGATTTACTCTGTTTTCGGGATAATATATATATCGCTAATACTTTCATTTATGGTTATAATGCTTAACTATCTACCAAATAACCAAGGATTAGCGCTTATTATTTTTGCAATTTTAATCGCAGTTGCAACAGATTCCTTTGCTTATCTTTTTGGAGTTAAATTTGGCAAGCATAAACTTTGTCCTGCCATAAGTCCTAAAAAAAGTATTGAAGGCAGCGTTTATGGATTAATATTTGGTATTATTGCAGGAATAATATTATATTTCATTTATACAAAATATAATATTCTTGATCTTTTTTTAATAGACTTTATAATAATGGCAATAATAGATAGTATACTTTGTCAATTTGGTGATTTAACTGCATCAATGATAAAAAGAACTTTCGGTGTTAAAGATTATGGCAAATTAATTCCGGGACATGGTGGGATACTTGATAGAATTGACGGAATGCTTTTTTCACTTGCTGGAACGTTCTTTTATGTATATATTGTTATAAATATACTTACTTTTTAGGAGACGATTAATTTGAGCATATTATTATCAATTATTTGCACCCTGATTATATTTGGGGTATTAATAACAACTCATGAATTCGGTCACTTTATTGTGGCAAAAAAATGTGGTGTCATCGTAGAAGAATTTTCTATTGGGATGGGACCACTTCTTTTTAAAAGAAAAGGAAAAGATGAAACGCTTTATTCTTTAAGACTTTTCCCTGTTGGCGGGTACTGCAAAATGTATGGAGAAGATGAAGATGAAAATGAACTTGGAGAAGGCTCATTAAATTCTATTTCCCCTTTTAAACGTATTTTAGTTTTAGCTGCAGGCGCTTTTATGAATTTAATTACGGCAATCATAATTTTAATGATTGTATACGCTATGGCAGGTACAGAACCTACAACAACAATATCAAACGTACTTGAAAATTCTCCTGCATATACTTCTGGACTTAAAGCCGGAGATACCATTGTAAAAATAGAAGATACAAATATAAATAGTTGGGAAGATCTTTCAAATGAAATTACATCATCAAATGGTAAAAAAATAAATGTAACTTATAAAACATCTGATAACCAGACAAAACAAACTACAATTACTCCAACTTTAGATAAGTCAACTAATTCATATAAAATAGGAATTACTCCTGAATATTCAAGAAGCTTTATAGGAACAATTACAAATGCTTTTAAAGCATTCTTTACTTATATTTATTTAACATTTGAAGCTATTATAAGTTTAATTAGAGGAGCTATAGGAATTAACCAATTATCGGGTCCTATAGGAGTTGCAACAATTGTAAATCAGGCAATGAGTATGGGTAGCATAATTGTGTTAAACATTACAGCACTTCTAGCAATAAACATTGGTATATTTAATTTACTTCCAATACCAGCCTTAGATGGAAGCAGAATCCTATTTTGTATTATAGAAATGATAAAAGGGTCCCCTATTAATCGTGAAAAAGAAGGAACTATTCATTTCATTGGATTTATTCTTTTAATGGCACTTGCGGTATTTGTAGCTGTACAGGACGTAATAAAACTTTTTTAGGAGAGTTATAAAATGAAAAAAACTAATGTAGTAAAAATTGGAAATAAAGTTATAGGCGGAGGAAATCCTGTATTAATTCAATCTATGTTAAAACTTCCTCCTACAGACTATAAAAGCATTATAAAAGAAATAAATGACCTTGAAATGCTGGGATGCGATATAATAAGAGGAACAATTCCAAATATGGAAGCAGCAGAAGTTATTCCGGAAATAATAAAAAATACAAATATACCTTTTGTTGCAGATATACATTTTGATTATAAAGTTGCAATTGCAGCAATCAAAAATGGAGTACATAAGGTTAGAATTAATCCAGGTAATATTGGAGGCAAAGAAAAAGTAAGAGAAGTTGTTAAATGCTTAAAAGACTATGATATCCCTGTTAGAATCGGTGTAAATTCAGGTAGTCTTGAAAAAGATTTACTTGAAAAATATAAACATCCTACAGCAGAAGCCTTAGTGGAAAGTGCTTATAGAAGCATATCTTACTTTAACGAATTTGATTATGATAATATTGTATTATCAATTAAATCAAGTGATGTAACAACAACAATAGATGCTAACAGATTATTTAGTGAAAAATACAACTATCCGCTTCATCTTGGTGTTACGGAAGCAGGTGCTGAGCTTACTGGTATAGTAAGATCCAGCGTTGGACTTGGAACACTTCTAAAAGAAGGTATAGGAGATACTATTCGTGTTTCTCTTACAGGTAAAAGTTCAGATGAAGTTATTGTAGGAAAAGAAATTTTAACAAGTCTTGGTTTAATGGAAGAAGGGGTAAGAATCGTATCCTGCCCTACTTGTGGAAGATGTAAGACAGACACACTATCAATTGTAAAAGAGATAAAGAAAAAAACAATGCACATTAAAAAGCCTATTACAGTAGCTGTTATGGGATGTGCAGTTAATGGACCTGGAGAAGCAAAAGAAGCTGATATGGGGGTTGCATGTGGTAACGGTAATGCTGTTTTCTTTGAAAAAGGAAAACAAATTACAAGCATTAAAACTAATGAAATAGCATCTTTCATCTTAGAAAGGATTGAAGAAAGAATAAAATAATGAAACTTACAGCAGAAATTCATTGCCACACAGTATATTCTCATGGAAGTGGTACAATAGAAGATAATGTATTAGCGGCAAGAGAAAAAGGAATAAAAAAAATTATAATAAGCGAACATGGTCCTGGACATATGGTTGCAAAACACAATACAAATGAAACCTATAGGAAAATGAAAAATGAAATTATTTCATTGAGAGAAAAATATCCTGACATGGAAATCATAATGGGACTTGAAGCAAATATAATTTCAACAAAAGGCGAATTAGATGTTGATGATGAACTACTAAACATTGTAGAAGTTTTATACTGTGGAATCCATTTAATGTCTATACCAAAAAATTTAAGTGCACTATTTAACCTTCAATTAATGAATACTTTATATTGTAAGTTTGGTATTTTTAAAAAAAGACAAACTAAAATTAATACAAATGCAATAATAAATGCAATGAGAAAATATCCTCTTAAAATGATAACTCATCCTGATACAAGAGGTCCTGTTGATATAATTAAAATTGCAAAAGAAGCACAGAAACATAACATAATGCTTGAAATAAATGATACACAAAGTAAATTAAATTCCGAAGATATTAAGTCAATTGAAAAAGAAGGAATTAACGTTATGTATGCAGTAGGAAGTGATGCACATTCAAAAAATGACATTGGAAAATGGAATAATGCAAAAAAAATTATCGAACAAAGCAGTATAAGTTTAGAAAAAATATGGAATGTGGAGTAAAAAATGGAAGAAGAAATAATAATCAGAGAATTTAAAAAAGATGATATAGAAGATATGATTGACATTTGGAATGAAATTGTATCACAAGCAAATGCTTTTCCTCAAATTGATTGTTTAAATGAAGAAGACGGATTTGAATTTTTTAAAAGTCAAAGTTTTACTGCTGTTATAACTATTAATGATAGAATTGTTGGGCTTTATATATTACACCCAAATAATATAGGAAGATGTGCCCATATCGCAGATGCAAGCTATGCAGTAGATAAAAATATGAGAGGAAAACATATAGGAAAAAAACTTGTAGAACATTCTCTTTTAAAAGCAAAAGAACTTAATTTTAAAATACTTCAATTTAACGCAGTTGTAAAATCAAACAAAGCAGCAATTCATTTATATGAAGAACTTGGATTTAAGAAACTAGGTACAATCCCAAATGGATATTTAAAAAAAGACAATTCTTATGAAGATATTATTTCTTATATATACGAACTATAAAAAAGACACCAAATGGTGTCTTTTTTATAATCTAATTAAAATATTATAAATAATAAGTGCTAAACCTACTATCCAACAATAAATTGAGAAATAATAAAGTTTTCCTTTCTTAACAATGCTGTTAAGTAAAACAATAGAAAAATAACCAATAACAGCCGCACATAAGAAACCTACTATAAGTGGAACAAAAGAAGTTGAAGCTCCTATTGCTAAAATATCTTTAATTTTTAAAAGTAAAGACCCAAGTACGGCAGGTATAGACATTAAGAAAGAAAACTCAACAGCTTCTTCTTTTTTAAGACCTGAAAGCAGTCCCCCTACGATAGTAGAACCAGATCTTGAAATACCTGGAGTAATTGCAAACATTTGGAATATACCAATTATAAAAGATTTCTTTGGACCTAGGGACTCTATATGTTTGCTATTATTCTTTCCAAGTGCATCTCCAAGAACAAGTAAAACACCTGTAATCATAAGAGTTATTCCAACAATGACAAGTGAACCGAAATTTTCACTTATAAAATCTTCAAATAACACACCTACTATACCGGCAGGAACTGATGCACATAAAATATATACTATGTATCTTCTGTATTTACTTTTATCAAGCATTGGACCTTTCAATGTAATAATATCTGCAAGCATTAAGAAAAATTCTTTAATCATATTCCATATTGATCCATAATATGCTATAACAACAGCAAGCAAAGTCCCTAAATGAAGTACAATAGTAAATTCTAAACTACCTTCCCCTATTCCCATAAAATTTTGTAACATTACCAAATGTCCGGAACTACTTACAGGTAAAAACTCTGTAAGCCCTTGAACTATACCTAAAATTATGGCTTGAATTGTAGTCATAATATCCTCCGTTATATATCTATTTATATGCTTTAAAAGCGAAGTTAACACCCCGCTTTTAAATTTTTATTCTTCTGTTTTTTTATCTTCGTTTTTATTTTCGTCAATCTTTTTTTCTTCTTTTTTAGGTTTTGGAAGTAATGCTTTTCTTGATAAATTGATTCTTCCTTGTTTATCTATTTCGATAACCTTAACATTAACTTCATCACCTACATTAAGAATATCTGTTACTTTATTAACTCTTTCATGAGCTAATTTTGAAATATGAACAAGTCCTTCTTTTCCACCAGGAATTTCAACAAAAGCACCAAAATCCATAATTCTTACTACTTTACCTACATAAGTATCGCCTTCTTGAACTTCTCTTGTAATATCTTCAATCATTTGAACAGCTTTTTTAGCTGCATCTAATTCAACAGCACCTACATAAGTTTGTCCATCTTCAAGAATATCAATTTTAACACCAGTCGCATCAATTATCTTGTTAATCATTTTACCGCTTGGTCCAATTACATCTTTGATTTTATCTTCGTCTATTTTAAGTGTTAAAATTTTAGGAGCATATTTGCTTACTTCTTCTCTTGGAGTTTCAATAGCAGTACTCATTTTATCTAATATGTGATATCTACCTTTTTTAGCTCTTGCTAAAGCTTCAGTTAAAATAGCTTTATCAATACCTTTGATTTTGATATCCATTTGAATAGCTGTGATACCTTTTCTTGTACCGGCAACTTTAAAGTCCATGTCTCCGTAGAAGTCTTCTACACCTTGAATATCAGAAAGAACAGACACTTTGCTTTCTTCTTTTATAAGTCCCATAGCAATTCCGGCAACAGGAGCTTTAATTGGAACACCTGCATCCATTAATGAAAGAGTAGAACCACAAACACTTGCTTGTGATGTTGAGCCGTTTGAAGCAAGAACTTCAGATACAACTCTTATTGTATATGGGAATTTATCTTGTGAAGGAATTACAGGAAGTAATGCTCTTTCAGCTAAAGCACCATGTCCAATTTCTCTTCTTCCAGGACCTCTCATTGGACCTGTTTCCCCAACTGAATATGATGGGAAATTATAGTGGTGCATATATTTTTTACTTGTTTCTTCTCCGATACCGTCAATAATTTGTTCATCACTGATAGCACCAAGAGTAGCCATAGACATAACTTGAGTTTGTCCTCTTGTGAAAAGGCCTGAGCCATGAGCTCTTCTTACTTTTCCTACTTCACAAGTAATTGGTCTTATTTCATCAACCTTTCTACCGTCAGGTCTGATTCCTTCGTTAGTAATCATATCCCTTACTATTTGTTTTAAAATCTTAGTAAAGATTTCATTAAAGTCAAGCTCATTATCAGGATACTCTTCTAAATATTTATCAAGGATTTCTGCTTTTACTTCTTCAACTCTGTCTTCTCTTGCTTGTTTTTCATGAATATTATAAGCTTCTCTAAATCCTTTTTTAGCTTCTTCATAAATTTTTTCTTTAATTTCTTCACTTGGTCTGTAGTAAGGAAGATCAGCTTTTTCTTTTCCTACTTCTTTGATGATTTCTTCTTGGAACTTAATAATTTCTTTAATATGTTCATGAGCTCCCATTATTGCATCAATCATAGTTTCTTCGC
The DNA here is from genome assembly GCF_036289385.1 of Anaerofustis butyriciformans. Classification (NCBI taxonomy): domain Bacteria; kingdom Bacillati; phylum Bacillota; class Clostridia; order Eubacteriales; family Eubacteriaceae; genus Anaerofustis; species Anaerofustis butyriciformans. The sequence goes on along the minus strand of NZ_JAYFFH010000005.1, from coordinate 85,411 downwards.
TTACTTCGTTTGCACCAGCTTCAACCATTAAAACAGCTTCGCTTGTGCCTGCTACAGTTAAGTTTAAATCGCTTTTTGCTCTTTGTTCACTTGTTGGATTATAAACAAGTTCACCATCTATTAAACCAACTTGAACAGCCCCTACAGGACCGTCAAAAGGAATATCAGAAATTCCAAGAGCAAGAGATGCACCAAGAATACTTGTTATTTCAGGTGAATTATCTTGTTCAACACCCATAACTGTTGCAACTACTTGAACTTCGTTTCTAAATCCTTTGTCAAATAATGGTCTAAGAGGTCTATCGATAAGTCTGCAAGTAAGAGTTGCTTTTTCGCTGGCTTTACCTTCTCTTTTTAAGAATCCACCGGGAATTTTACCTACAGAATACATTTTTTCTTCATAATATACACTTAATGGGAAAAAGTCTATTCCCTCTTTTGCTTCCTTAGCCATACATGCATTTACAAGTACTTGTGTATCTCCATAAGAAATAAATACACTGCCATTTGCCATTTGGGCAAGTTCGCCAACCTCAACGCTTAATTCTCTGCCAAGGAAATCAGTTGTAAACACTTTCTTCATTTAAAATCTTTCCTCCACATATCATAAAAAAAGGCGAAAAAAATCCGCCTTTTTAATGCTAAATTATTTTCTTAAGTTAAGTTCTTTAACTAATTTTCTGTATTTTTCAATATCTTTTTTAGCAACATAATCTAAAAGTCTTCTTCTTTTACCTACCATCATAAGAAGACCTCTTCTTGAATGATGATCTTTAGGATTCTTTTTGAAATGTTCATTTAAAGTATTGATTCTGCTTGTTAAAATAGCGATTTGGATTTCAGGAGAACCTGTATCCTTATCATGTTTTTGAAATTTGCTTATTACTTCTTGTTTTTTTTCTTTTGTTATTGACATTTATTTGTCTCCTTTATATTAATTTTATTCGCCTATAACCTAGCTTAAAGTCGGAGATTCCATAAACTAAGCCTAAGGTACATAGCTTAAAAATTATATCATAAATGAAAATCATTGTAAAGCATTTTAAATGCATTAATAAAACAATTTTCATCAAGTTTTTTTATAAAAAATTAGGCATTAAATATTATATATGATATACTTAACAAAAACTATAATTTATATAAATTTTTGGAGAAAAAATGGATAAAATTAAAATAGAAATAATAAATAAATCAAAATATCCCCTACCGGAATATGCAACAAGTGGAAGCGCAGGAGTAGACTTATATGCAAATATTGATGAAGATATTACGGTAAACATGGGGGAAATTAAACTTATACCTACAGGAATATTTATAAAACTTCCTTTGGGATACGAGGCACAAATAAGAGCAAGAAGCGGACTTAGTTTAAAACATGGTTTAACTTTAGTAAACGGAATAGGTACTATTGATTCTGATTACAGAGGAGAAATAGGAATAATACTTACAACATTAAAAAACGAACCATTTACAATAACTCCGGGAATGAAAATAGCTCAAATGATCATTGCAAAACATGAAATTGCAGAATTTGTTGAGGTAGAAAAACTTGACGATACAAAAAGAGGGGCTGGAGGATTCGGCCACAGCGGAATATAAAAAAGAAAGCATATTGCTTTCTTTTTATTTTTCAGCTGCTTCTATTGTGAAATAAATATAAGATGAACTATACTCATCATAATCTTCCCTAGTTTCTGTAAAGTAATCTATATCAACATTTTCATTAACGCTATAATTTATTTTTTCGTAATATGAACCTTCCATAAATTTATCACAAAATTCTTTAGGTAGTTCATACTCTTCAAGAAGTTCATTAGACAATGCTTTTACATTTGCATCATTTAACATTACATTTAATTTTAAAATATCTAATTTAGCTTTTTCTAAATTTTCTTCTTTGCTTTTATTTATATCAATATCAATACTGTAAGTTATCTCTTCTATTAATCCTTCATTATTTACACTTACATTTATATTTGAATTATACTCTTCATCATAATCATATAAATATCCCGCAACATCATATCCATGAGAATTATATTTTTCAAGCGGATCATCAATTCTTACATTCACGCAATCTGTTTCAAATGAGCGTTGTAATGCATATACAGATTTTGATGCAAGCAAAGCTTGATTATTTGCATTATTTGCGGAAAAAATAAAATGAGGAATATATGTAGCTACCAACAAAATAATCGGAATAAATACTATTGATAAAACGTATTTTCTTGCTTTAGGAATTTCAACATCAAAAACTCTTGCGACTGTTTTTGCATTAGAACTTAATTCATTTGTCATTGAAGCAACCATTGCAACACTACCTATGGCAGAAGCAACATCTAAAGCATCAGAAGCGTTTTTTAAACTCTGATTATCAGACATATCAAGTAAAGTTGAAACTCCTCTTGCACCTAAAAGAGCGCTTATACTTTTTGAATAATCTTTATTTGATAATCTAACATCTGCATACTCTACAATTTTAGTCTACTTTTCTTTTCTCATTCCAAGCTTTGTACATAAAAAACAATAAACAAAAAGTATCAAATAAACTAATACAATACCAATATACACCCAAATACCTATAGTATAAACTGTAGTAGAATTAAAAACCAAATCTCCAAGCATGTTTAAAATTAACCAAAGAATTCCAATTGTTAAACAAACAATTAAAAATGTTAATGAAAGACTTGGGTAAAGGCAGTATTTTTTTACCAATTTTTTTTGTTCTTCATCTAGCATTTCCCTCACATCCTTTCATACTTTATCATAATTTAATTATATATACAAATGCAAACAATTTCAAGAAAATAAAATATACATAAAACTATATATTTACATAAACTTTCATTAATATTCCATAGATATTTTCATATACTTAAAAGAGGTGAAACATATGAATTTGTCTGATTTAAAGGATAGAATAATTGTAAATATAAATAACGGTGAAAAAATGGGGGTTTTAGGCAATTGCGACTTGAAAATTAATGAAAAAGAAGGTAAAATAGAAGCAGTATTAATTCCACAAGGAAAGGTCAGAACCTTCTTTTCAGGTGAAGTACAATACCGTGCAATAGCTTGGGAAAACATTGTAAAAATTGGAATGGATACAATAATGGTAGATATAAAAAATTAAGTATACAGAGGTTTAAAACATGAAAATTATTGTGCAAAAATATGGTGGAACAAGTGTAAATACAGCAAAATCAAGAAGTATGATTATAAAAAACATGATCGATGCAATCGATGATGGATTTAAACCTATTATTGTAGTTTCGGCTATGGGAAGAAAACCTGAACCATACGCCACAGATTCTCTTTTAAGTTTACTTCCCGATACAAAAAATGCTAACTTAAGAAACAAAGATTTACTTGCAAGCTGCGGTGAAATTATTACAACAGTTGTTGTAAGTGAAGAAATAAGAGCAAAAGGAATAAACGCAAGAGCTCTTACAGGTGGACAAGCTGGTATTGTTACAAACGAAAATTATGGTGATGGAAAAATAGTAAAAATAGATACAAGCAGATTATTAGAACTTCTAAATCAAGATATCGTTCCTGTTGTTGCAGGATTCCAAGGAATGAGCAAAAACGGACAAATCCTAACTCTTGGAAGAGGCGGAAGTGATATTACAGCAACAGCCCTTGGTGCAGCTTTAAATGCTGAACTTGTTGAAATTTATACAGATGTTGACGGTGTAATGACAGCAGACCCAAGAGTTGTTGAAAATGCAGAATTAATTGAAACAGTAGACTACGATGAAGTATTCCAACTTGCAGAATATGGTGCAAAGGTTATTCACCCAAGAGCAGTAGAATATGCAATGAAAGCAGATGTTCCTATTGCAATTTTAAATACACAAAAAGGAAGATATTACGGAGGAACAAGAATCGAAGATACTCCTCAAGATATTTTCAGCGACAAACATTTCTCTGCTGTTACTCAAATTGACGGATGCAGCCAAGTTGATATTAAGTTTACAGATATTAAGAAAGAAGACAAATTATTCGATGTTCTTGCAGAACAAGAAGTTTCTATTGATATGATTAACATTTTCCCTGACAGAAAAACATTTATCATTGACACAGAAAAACAACATATCGTTGATAGAGTAATGAGCAAATTAGGTCTTGAATATACAATCACAGAAGGATTTACAAAAATAACAATTATGGGAAGAATGAAAGGTGTTCCCGGAGTTGTTGCAAAAATAATTGCAGCTTTATATTCAAACAATATCTTTGTTCATCAATCTTCTGACTCAAGTACAACAGTATCAGTACTTGTTGATACAAAACAAGCAAAAGATGCGGTTAACGTATTACATACAAATCTTATTAAATAGTAAAAAAGAACGGTTAACCGTTCTTTTTTTATTTTATACAAAATAAAACACATATTTTTTTCATTAACAGACAAAAATAAAATAGAGCAAAACTCCTTCTTATATTATTATTTTTGAAAGGATAGAAAATGAAAAAAATAAATAATGAAATAGAATTTGATATGTCTCATGAAGAAAATTTTGATGAGGAAACCATAAACAAGTTAAAAGAGCTTGGACAAACAAATGACTTTTATTCAAGCGGAATACAAACAATAACAATAATTGGAGAAATAGAAGGACATGTTGAAGCTTCTTCTCCTAAAAAATCAACAAAATACGAACATATTATTCCAATGATTATGGACGTTGAAGAAAAAGACGAAATAAAAGGTGTTCTTCTTATTTTAAATACTATGGGAGGAGATGTGGAAGCGGGGCTTGCAATTTCAGAATTAATTTCTGGAATGAGCAAACCATGTGTGACATTAGTGCTTGGAGGAAGTCACAGTATTGGTGTTCCATTAGCCGTAAGCGGCAACTATTCTTTTATTACTCCTTCGGCAACCATGATGATACACCCTATCAGAACTACAGGACTTGTAATAGGAGTTTTACAAAGTTTTTTATATTTCCAAAAAATGCAGGAAAGAATAACAGATTTTGTAATTGAACATTCGAATGTAGATAAAGATGTTTTTACAAAAATAATGTTAAATACAGATGAACTGGTAAATGATATGGGCTCTGTTTTGGTAGGTGACGATGCCGTTAAAATAGGACTTATAGATGAAGTAGGCTCTCTTAAAGATGCAAGAAATAAACTGCTTGAATTAATCAAAGAATATGAGCATACGGGAAAAAATAAAAAAAGCAAGGAAAAATAAATCCTTGCTTTATTTTCTTTTATTAATAAATCCCTTTATTTTACCAACCATATATACGTATGCTTCAAGTTTTAATACATAACATCCTAAAACATAAATACATACACCTAATAATATTTGAATTAATAACAAAATGATATTATTTACGCTTAAAACAAGACTTATACCATATACAATAACGCACATTACTATTGACACCAATAAATATGGGAAAATATCTCGCCATTGTTCTTTTATTGAATAATTAATAAGCTTTTTATTTGGGAATCCATTTACAACTGTTGCAAGCAATGAAAATACGATTTCACTTCCAACAATTGCATACACACCAAATGGGAAACTAAGTCCTATTAAGCATAAGCCCATAATTCTCTTTATAACTTCAAGCTTTAAAGAAACATCACTTCTTCCTATTGCATTAATAGCTTGTAAATTTGCAGAATGCATAGGATAAAAAGCATAGGCTATACAAACTAGCCTCATGAAAGGAACAGCAGGAAGCCATTTTTCCGTAAATAAAATTACTATTAAAGGTTTAGCAACGGCAACAAGACCAAACATAACAGGAAAAATAACAAAACAGTTTATAGACATTGTTCTTCTAAGCATTTTCTTAAGTTCATCTACCCTATCCTGCTTTGTTGAAAGAACAGGCAACATTACTGATGAAATTGCACCTGTAAGACCGTTCATTAAACTTGAACCAAGCATATCCCCTCTATTATAATATCCAAGAGTTTTTGAATTAAAAGCCTTACCTATAATTAAAGTTCTAATATTTGTATAAACTGTACTTACAAGTGAAGAACAAACAAGTTTCCAACTAAATGAAAATAAAGTCTTTACCCTTTTCGCAGAAAAAACAAGTTTTGGTCTCCATTTTACACTAAACCATAATACAACAGTTAAAACAAAATTATTAACTATTGTTGATATTGCAAGAGCCCATATTCCTGCTCCCGCATATGCAAGAGCTACACCTGAAATCCCGGCAGAAATACATCCAAGCAAACTTGCCCTGAAGTTTTTTCTAAACTCAAGGTTTCTTGCCATAATTGCTTGCTGAACCGTATTAAAGGCTCCAAATACAAGTATTATTCCTTCCGCTCTAAGAAGTTTACTAAGTACATCAATATTATAGTAAGCAGCAACAAGAGGAGAAATAAAATACAAAACTACATATAAAACTATTGAAGCAGTGATACTGAAATAAAATATAGAAGAACTATCAACTTCATCTATTTCCGCTTTTTGAATTAAAGCCGTTCCAAAACCGCTTTGAACAAATATTGTAGCAATGTTTATAAATACCGTAATAATAGCCACTGCAGCAAAATCTTCAGGAAAAAGTTTTCTTGCAAGAAGAATTTGAATAATTAAATTAATGGCTTGTACACTGATACGCTCCATAAATTTCCATATTAAATTTATCACAACATTCCCTGAAGATATTTTTTGACTCATATTACTCTCCAATTTACTTTATACATTGTTTTAACTAAATATCTAAATATTTCTTTTTATTAAATAAGTACCCTATTATAAAATAATAAAATAATGAAATTGAACTTATATAAGGATAATATACCGAAGATAAAACCATTGTTATCTCACAGCTTATTAACATACCACCTAAAAATAAATATTTTTCATCTAAATATCTTTCTTTTATCCCCTTTAAAAGAATTCTAAATAGATAATATGCAAACATTATATTTAAGATAATAAAACTTATTCCTGCTATTATACCCCCGCTATGGGCAATTTGTAAATATGTATTATGTGCATTTGCTTCTATATATCCACCTTGATATAATACCTTAAGTTTATCTGCATTATGACCTGTAATATTTAGGTCATTTAAATATGTTTTCCATATTTCAGCTCTTCCAGAAGATAGTGAATCACTGTTCCCTATTCCCTTTTTACCTCTCTCAGCAGCTCCAACAAGCTGATTATTTAAACTTGTAATTTCGTTATAACTACTTTGAGGATCAAACACAACTTTAAAAGATGAACCAAAGATATTTTCTTCCGTTTTTAAAATAAATCCATTTACATATGTTAAGCAAACAAACATTATTACTGTACCTAAAACAGCAGAAACGATAATCTTTAATATTCTCATTATTATATTTTTAAGTATATATCTTTTATTTATAAACAAATAAATTAAATATACCATAAAAGAAAATCCCAAACATAGATATGTTGTTCTGGATTTAGTAAATATAGCAAATGCAAATATACTTCCTATTAAAAGCATATTTATTATTTTATCTTTTTTCTCTTCTTGTACTTCATATAAATAAAGTAAAGAAACAAACATTACGGAAACAAAAGCACCAAGTCCATTTGGATTAGCTAAAAAAGATGCATACTGTCCATCTGATAATGGAGAAATGATAATAGAAATAATTATCATTAAAATATAGCTGTACTTTGCTCCTTTAGAAAACAAAACTAAAAATTCATTATAATCTTTTTTTGCGTTAAAAATAATATAAAAAATAGGAAATAAAAACAAAAGTATCAATGCAAGCAAAATAAAAGCAACAACTTTATGTAAAATTGCAGACATTAGAAAACAAAGCCCAACAATATAGTATAAAATCATTACTGCTTTATTAAATTCAATTTTATCTATTTGTGGTGTACTTAAACACATTATTACAAAAGTAATAAGTACTCCTATAAATGCTGCTATTGATGTACTGCCTTTATATACTCCCGATGTAGAAAGCATCATATTGACAAATAATAAGAAAAAGCTAAAAACTAGTATTTTAGCTTTATTCTCATTTGATACTCTTTGATTCCAATTACTTATTTTATTAATAACGTTAATTAAAAGGTTACTCATCATTTTTCTCCAACATATTAACTATATAACTTTAACCAATCTTCTTTCACTGCTTGCCACGAATATTTATCATATAAAAGATGAACTTTATCGGAATTATTTATATCGACTTTTTTATCAATAATATTATTTATATATTCCCCTATCTGTTCATAAGAGTTATATGTTAAATAATCTATTCCAACATTATCAAATTCTTTATACATTATCCAAGATGGATTTATAAGAATACTTCCTCCATATACACATTCTTGTATTGATGCAGAAAATGCATCACTTTCCTGTGCATGAACAAAAATATCAGTAGCAAGTCTTAACATTGCCGATTTTAATTTATCTAAAAAGTCATCTATTACAACAAATTCAACATCTATTTTATTTAATTCGTCTAAAATTTCTTGTCGATATTCCTCACTTGAAAGCCCATAGCTTAATTGAACTATCAAGCATATTTTATCTAGTATTTCTTTATTTAATTTACCAATCTCTTTTATAACATCTATATGATGCTGTCTTTTATTTCCATTATATCCTATTGCAACACTTATCTTATCTTTATTTATTCCAAAAAATTCTTTACATTCTTCTTTCGTTTTTTCCTTCTTAACTTGGTTTATAACATCATAAATTGATATACCAAATTTAGCACGTTGAATTTTACTGTTATAAATATCACCAAATACGTCATGGAAATATTTATCCATTCCATCAGAAGAATAAGATATGTACTTAGCTTTTTCAAGGCAAGGTATAGCATTTTCTAACTGTTCCTTGCTTTTTGATAATAAATCAGATCCCCAGTATGTGCAAATTAGGCTCTTACCATATTTTATTATTTTCTTACTTAAGAATTTAATCATAAAATTACTTGGTACAGAATGAATATGAATAATATCAAACATTCCTCTTTTAAACTCTTTTTTTACTTTTTTTCTCATATTAACAAGAGTTCTTATTTTGGGGATAAAGTCAATTAAAAATGTTCCCTTATCTGTATTTAAAATTTGAACAGAACTATTTGAATAAAAATACTTAAATTCCTTATTTGTCACCGGTTTTGATACGATGAAAATATCATTTTCCTCATTTAAAAGTACATATTGTACATATTCTTTTATCCAAAAAGAATTTGCATTCCCTATTAATAAAATTTTCATTTATTTCCTGCCACTGAAAAATTCTTTGATTTTATCTGCAACAAAATCAATATCTTCATCTTTTAAATAAGGATGCATTGGAATTGATAAAACACAATCGCAAAGCATATTTGTGTTTTCAAAATCTTCACCTTTATAATCTAAATAATCAAATGCTTTTTGTTCATGCATTGGTTTTGGATAATATATCATCGTAGGAATACCATTGTCTTTTAAGAAAGCTTGAAGACCTTCTCTTATTTCTCTACTTTCCAAAGTAAGAGTATATTGAGCATAACTTGAATAAAACCCATCTTTTATTACAGGAGTTTTAACAATATCTTTTAATGCTTTTGTATATTTTTTTGAAACTTCATTAACATCTTTTAATTCATAATCTTTAAATGCTCTAAATTTTATTTTTAAAATTGCGGCCTGAATTGTATCTAATCTTGAATTAACACCAATTCTTACGTTATCGTATTTCATAGAACCTTTTCCATGTACTCTGTAAGATTTTAAAAGTTCACAAATGTTATCATCGTTAGTAAATACAGCTCCGCCGTCTCCGTAACAACCAAGAGGTTTTGCAGGGAAGAAAGAAGTCGTACTTATATCTCCAAAACTGCATGCTTTTTTACCATCTTGTTCACCACCAAAGCCTTGTGCTCCATCTTCAAGGATAAATAAACCGTATTTATCAGCTATTTTTCTTATTTCTTTATAATCTGCAGGAAGTCCAAATAAATCAACAGCAACAATAACTTTAGGAGTTAGTTTTCCATCTTCCTTAACTTTTAAAATAGCTTTTTCAAGTTTTTTAGGACAAATATTAAAGCTGTCTTTATCTACATCTACAAATATAGGAGTAGCACCTATATGTGATACTACTTCACCTGAAGCAAAGAAAGTAAAATCAGGAACAAAAACAGCATCTCCCTTACCAATATTCCAAGACATTAAAGCAAGAGAAAGAGCATCTGTACCATTTGCACAAGTTACACAATGTTTAACACCTACATATTCTGCAAGTTCTTTTTCAAGTTCTTCAACTTGTTTTCCACTTATAAAATTACAGTTTAACATTACTTCTTCGCATGCTTTGTCTATATCATCTTTTAATACTTTGTACTGGGTTTTTAAATCTCTAAATTCCATATCTATCCTCACTATTCCAATATATCTAAATATAAATCATATAAAACTTTTTCGTCTACACTCCAATTAAAATGTTCTTTAATTGCTTTTCTTCCGTTTTCACCCATTTGTTTTGCAATATCAGGATTCTCACTTAAATACTTTATTGCATTTGCGATTTCCTCACTGTTACTTGAATCAACAACTAAACCAAATTTATATTCTTCCATTACTTCTCTTGCGTATGGATAATCATTACTTATAACAGGAAGCCCCATAGACATAAATTCATATATCTTGGTAGATAAATTTGAAAGAACAGAATACTGCCCAATATTTAAAAGAACATTTGCGCCAATTGTAGATTCTTCATACATATTCAATACTTCATCTCTATTTAAATATCCTCTAAAGTCTACACATTTATATTCTTCCTTTTGCTTTAATTCTTCACCATATGAAGCAGGAACAAAATTTCCTCCAAGAATTAATTTAGCACCGGCTTTATAGCTACCTTCTATTAATTTTGTTATTCCTCTGTTTACATTAAGCCCTCCGGCATAACATACAACAGGTTTAGAATAATCTTTATCTTTTTCATTGTATTTATCATATAATTCTTCAAGTATAGGAGTATTATTTATATAAACACACCTTTTACTTCTACCCTCAAAAGGATGCTTTCCAAACATTGGACAAGGAAAGATAACAGCATCTATTTTTTTCGTTACTTTACTTTCATAACTTTTAAATACTTTTGAAATAAATCCTCTTAAAATCTTTGGAATATAATACTTTTCCTTTATTTGTTCACTGTAATTTTCATGACTGTCAAAAATTACCTTCTTACCTTTTTTCTTTAATTTTAAACCGTAAGGAAGAAGCTCAGGGTCATGAAAATGATATATATCAGCATCTACTTCAAGAGCTTTTTTATAAATATCCTTAGCTGTAAAAAGCATTCTTGATATTCTGCCTCTATTTATTTCACCTATTCCTACAATATTTACATTTTTACTTTGATAACTTTCACCTTTTGCAACCAGATACACATCGTATTCTTCTTTTTTTGCCAAAGAAACACATTCTTTTTCAAAAATTCTAATATCAGTAGGTTTATGTGCGCTGGTCATATGACAAACCTTAATCATCATTACTCCTTACAAGACCATTACTTTCTTTTTTATACTCTCTTCCACAACTGCATTTCAAATCTTCATTTAGCACATTTCCACATTCACATACATATCCAATTTGTCTTGCAGGAACACCTGCATAAAGAGCATGGTCTGGCACATCTTTTGTTACAACAGCACCGGATGCAATCATTGCCCATTTACCGATTTTATTTCCACAAACGATTGTCGCATTTGCACCTATACTACAGCCTGTATCAAGTAATGTTTTTTTATAACCGCTCGGTCCTTTTGGATATTTTGCTCTTGGTGTTAAATCATTTGTAAAAACCATTGAAGGGCCACAAAAAACATAATCTTTAAGTTCTACACCTTCGTATATTGATACATTGTTTTGAACTTTACAACCATTACCTATTTTTACGTTATTTGATACATTAACATTTTGACCGAAAGAACAGTTTTCACCTATTCTTGCACCCTTTTGAATATGACAAAAATGCCATATCTTGGTATTTTTACCAATTATGACATCTTCATCTATATAGCTGGATTCATGAACGAAATATTCACTCATTAAAATTCACCTTTCATATCAGTACTTGCAAAATCATCTAAAGGAAGTTTTACGGCTTTACCTTCTTTTTGTGATTTGTATATACTTAAAACAAGTTCAAGAGCATTTCTTCCTGCAACTGCATCAACATAAGGTTTTCTGTCTTGTTCAATTGCTTCTATAACATCTCTGAATAAAGATGTATGCCCGTTTCCGTAAACATTACTTGTTTGCTCTTCAAGACCTTTATTTTTATTGTCTTCATCTGTTTCATCTGCAAAATCCCAAACATCAATGTTGTTTGTAGATTTTCCGCCAAGTTTAACAGTTCCTTTTTCTCCGAATAAATATAAAGTTTCTTCAAGGTTTTTAGGATATACGTTTGTTGTTCCTTCTATTGTTCCAACTGCACCGTTTTTAAATTTCACTACAGCCATTCCAACATCTTCGGCTTCAAGATAGTCATGAAATTGTTGCTTTGTAACTCCGTAAACTTCTTCGATTTCATCTCCCATCATCCATCTAAGCAAGTCAATTCCATGAATGCATTGATTCATTAATGCTCCGCCGTCTTCTTTCCATGTTCCTCTCCATGGTGCTTGTTCATAATAATTTTTATTTCTGTTCCATCTAACATGAATTGAACCATGAGAAAGTTTACCGAATCTTCCGCTTTCAAGGGCCTTTCTCATTTCTTGAACGGCAATATTAAATCTGTTTTGATGACAAGCAGATACTTTTACACCTTTTTCTTCTGATCTTTTTATTATTTCATCAGCATCTTTAATGCTCATCGCCATAGGTTTTTCAATTATTACGTTTATTCCTTTATCTATTAAATATAAAGCTATTTCAGCATGAGAACCACTTTCTGTTGCAATACTAACAAGCTCAGGCTTTACTTCTTCAACCATAACTTTATAATCATTGTATCTTTTTATACTTTCATCATTTTGTAAATCATGTTTAGAAAGAAGCTCTTCCATTTTTTCATCTAAAATATCACAAACAGCGGCAATTTCCAAGTTATTGTTTACGGCTGCTTTTATATGATTTGTTGATATTCTTCCACAACCAATTAATGCATATTTCATTTTCATTCTCCTAATTATAAAACTTCAATATTATCTCTGTTTTCAATTTCTTTCATGGCATTTTTTGTATCAAAAATTGCCTTAGCATTTTTACTTACCATTTCATAATCAACATTGCTATGAGATGCAGTTATTACTATTAAATCATATGAAGAAATAATTTCTCCGTCAATTTTTTCAATACCTTTTTTTACTTTTCCTTCGTGTTTGTATTCACTTATATATGGATCATAAAACTCAGTATTAGCACCGTTTTGTTCAAGTATTTCAATTACATCTATTGCCGGAGATTCTCTGTAATCGTCAATATCTTGTTTATAAGCAACCCCAAGAACAAGTACATTTGATTTGCTTAAAGCTTTTCCATGTTTATTTAATATTTTCATTGCTCTTTCTACACAGTATTCAGGCATTTTATCATTAATCATCATTGAACTTTCAATCATTGATGTATGAAAACCATATTCTCTTGCTTTCCATGATAAATAATATGGATCAAGAGGAATACAATGTCCACCAAGACCTGGACCTGGATAAAAAGCTTGGAAACCATATGGTTTTGTTTTTGCAGCATCAACTACTTCCCATAAGCTTATTCCCATTTCATGACAAAGCATTGCAAGTTCGTTTACCAAACCGATATTAATGTTTCTATATGTGTTTTCAAGAATCTTTTCCATTTCTGCAACAGCAGGAGATGAAACAGTATAAATATCACCTTCTAAAACTGAACTATACATTTTTGCAATTACTTCAGTTGCATCTTCACCTATTGCACCAACAACTTTAGGTGTATTCTTTGTTTTATATATTAAGTTACCTGGGTCAACTCTTTCAGGAGAAAATCCTAAATAAAAATCTTCTCCACATTTTAATCCGGAACCTTCTTCCAAAATTGGTTTAATAAGCTCTTCTGTTGTACCAGGATAAGTTGTTGATTCCAATACAACCATTGTACCTTTTGTTAAATATTTTGCTATTTCTATGCTTGAATTCTTTACATAAGAAATATCAGGTTGTTGATGTTTATCAAGAGGTGTTGGAACACAAATAGCGATAAAATCAACATCTTTTACAAAACTAAAATCAGTTGTTGCAGATAACATCTTAGATTCAACAAGCTCTTTTAAATCGCTGTCAACAACATCTCCAATATAGTTTTTTGCTTCATTTACCATTTGTACTTTGCTTGCTTGAACGTCAAAACCTATTGTTTTATATCCTGCTTTTGCCTTTTCAACTGCAAGAGGAAGACCTACATATCCAAGGCCCACAACACCTACAACTATTTCTCTGTTTTCAATTTTCTTTAAAAGTTCATTTTTCATACGTTTCACCCTACTTTACTTAATAATATAATTTATCACATCAATTAATTTATCGGTTAATTTATCAAAACTAAACTCAATGCTTGCATTTTTCGCATTTTCACAAAGTTCATTATAATTTTCTTTATCTAAAACAATTTTTTCTATATCGTCACAGTACTGTTTTAAATCAGAATACTTCTTACATATTCCTACTTTATTATCTTCTATTAAATTAAAATCTCCAAGATTATAATTTGCACATATAGGTTTACCGCTTGCCATGTATTCAAACAGTTTATTCCAACTTACGCCATAAGCACCGATATTACCTGAAATACCACTTATTAAATTAAGATTACTTTTTGAAAGAATAAATGGAATATATTTCTTTTCTACTCTCCCTTTAAATACAACATTGTCAAGTCTTAATTTTAAAGCTAGTTGTTCAAGAGGCTCTTTTCTTGGACCATCTCCGTAAATGATAAATTTAATATTGTTTATTCCCTTTTCTTTATAGATATCTGCCATTGACAATATTTCATCAACATTATTTACATCTCTGATTGAACCAGCATATACAATTTTAAATATTTCGTCATTTTCTAAATCCTCATCATCTAACTGATAAGTTTGTTTATTATATTCAAATTCTTCAAGGTCAACGCCGTTATTTATATAAAATATTTTACTTAACGGAATATCTAATATCCAGTTTCTATCAATAATATATTTTTCTCCACCGGGAATTGTAAAAAGTACGGCATCAGATTTTTTATAAATCCATTTCTCCCCCTTATAAAGAACCTTTGCAATAAAACTATTTCTATTTATTATACCATATTCTACAAGACTTTCGGGCCAAAGATCTCTTATTTCACTTATACATGGTATATTAAATTTTTTCTTTAATTTAATTCCCGCAACAAGTGCAAGAGGATGAACAGATGAAGCATATATTACATCAGGTTTTCCTTCTTTTTTTATATATTCACTTACAACTTTTTTTACATTTTTGTAATAAGAGTACATGTTTTTTATTCTTGAAACACCGTTACCTTTATATATAGATGTATCTACAAAAATGTAAGGAACATTATCCATACCTTTTTTTTCAATATATTGTTTACCATCAAGATCAACAACTTCATCGCTGTTATGAACTGTACTGGCACAAAATATTTTTACTTCATGTCCTTTTTTTATTAAGTATTTTGCAAAACTTTGATGTCTGCCAAGTCCGTCAAAATACATATTTGTAGCATAATGATTTAAAATCCAAATCTTCATTTATTACTCCATACACTTGTTTAATTTTCTCGCAGGACTGCCTATGTAAATCCCCTCTTCTTTTATATCTTTAACTACAACACTGCCTACGCCAACTGTAACATCTCCACATATTGTAATATTGTTTTTTACACTGCTTCCTACACCAATCCAGCTTCTTTTACCTATATTAACAGTTCCTCCCATATGAACTCCGGGAGAAAGATGAGCAAAATCATCAATTTGGCTATCATGGTCTATTGAAACTGACGTATTAACAATAACATGATCTGATATTACACTACCACTGTTTATTACTGCTCCTGCCATTACTACACAACCATCACCTATCTTTACATCTTCAGCAATTATGCTTTTTGGATGAATAAATGATGTATAGTTAAGTTTATATTCACTTACTATTTTTTCTCTTACTTTATTATTTCCAATTGCAATAATAAACTTTGTATCTTTAGGAAATTGAATACAATCTTTAACCATTCCCTTTACTTCTACATTTAGAATTTTTGTTCCTATATTCAAATTATCATCTAGAACAGCTATTTCATCATCTTTATAACCGTTTTTCTTTATAATGTCAATAACAACCTTAGCATGTCCACCGCCGCCTATTACAACAACTTTATTCATTATACAACCTCTTCAGCTTCTCTTGAACCTTTAAATTCTTCCATTGTCACAGAAGTGCCACTGCTTATTCCTTCTCTATCAAAAACCTTTTTAATGGTTTTAAAGAATATCATTAAATCCACCATAAAAGAAGAATTGTTTACATAAAATATATCAAGTTCAAACTTTTCTTCCCAGCTTATTGCATTTCTTCCATTAACTTGTGCATAACCTGTAAGCCCCGGTCTTACATCATGTCTGTGAGATTGTCTTTCACTATATAAAGGAAGATATTTTACCAAAAGAGGTCTTGGTCCTACAATACTCATATCTCCTTTTAATATATTAAACATTTCCGGAAGTTCATCAAGACTTGATGATCTAAGGAATTTACCGAATTTTGTAAGTCTAACTTCATCAGGAAGAAGCTCTCCGTTTTCATCAGTCTCATTTGTCATAGTTCTAAATTTATACATTTTAAAAATTTTACCATTTAGCCCTGGTCTTTCCTGTTTAAATAAAATGGGAGAACCTAATTTTGTTCTTACCATAATGGAAACAATCAATAAAACAGGACTTAAAATAATTATCCCGATTAAAGACAGTAAAAAATCTATAATTCTTTTTATGTACTTGTCGTAAAAGGTTCTTTTCCTAATCATAATTATTCAAAAAGAGTCTTTATTATGTCGCTTACTCTTTGCATATCTTCTTTCATCATTTTTGTATCAGATGGAAGACATACACCGTTATTAAAGATATACTCTCCTACTCCTCCGTTATCAATATAATCATATTTTTCAAAGAATGGTTGTTTATGCATTGGATTCCAAATATGTCTTGCTTCTATATTGTTTTCTTCCAATTTTAAAATAATATCAAGAGGTTTAACTTTTGATTTTTCATCAATAAGTATTGAAGATAACCAGCAGTTACATCTTGTATTTTCATCATCAATAGGCATCATTTTTATTTCTTTAATATCTTTGAAAGCATCTTTATAATGGAAATATATTTCTCTTTTCTTATCAACTCTATTATTTAAAACTTTAAGCTGACCTCTTCCAATACCAGCAACAATATTACTCATTCTGTAGTTATATCCTACTTCTTTATGATAATAATATCTTTTATTTTCTCTTGCCTGTGTTGATAAAAATCTTGCTCTTGCTGCTTTTTCACTACTATCAGGAGTATTCACAAGAAGCATACCTCCACCTGAAGATGTAATGATTTTATTTCCGTTAAAAGAAAGTATTCCATAGTCACCGAAAGTTCCTGTCATTTGTCCTTTGTAAATACTACCTAAACTTTCAGCTGCATCTTCAACCAAAGGAACATCATATTCTTTACAAATTGATACTATTTCATCTAAATTAGCACAAATACCATATAGATGAACAACTATAACAGCTTTTGGTTTTATTCCTTGTTTTTTATATTTTTCAAAAGCTTCTCTTAGTGCTTTTGGGCTCATATTCCAAGTTTCAAAATCACTGTCTATAAAAACAGGTGTTGCATTTTCATAAATTATTGGATTAGCACTTGCTGAGAAAGTAAGACTTTGGCAAAATACAATATCACCTTTTTTAACTTCCAAAAGTTTCATTGCAAGATGAATTGCTGATGTTCCGCTAACTAACGCCGCAGCGTCTTTTGCTCCTGTAACATCACATATTTCTTTTTCAAAGTTATTTACATTTGCACCAAGAGGAGCAATCCAGTTTGTATCAAAAGCCTCTTTAATATATTTTTGTTCATACCCTTCATCACTCATATGAGGAGATGATAAAAAAATTCTTTCATTATTTTCCATTTCTAACTCCTATTAAAAACATTATATATTTTATTTTTTATATTTTCCACACTTAAAATTTTCCTTTTAAGTTGATTTGTCAAGATTAAGATTATCATGTTCCATACATGATATGAATAAAAGTATCAAGAAAAACATAAATGGAATTATATTTAAAATTGTATTTTCAAAATTTGATACGACAATCATAAAAATAATCGGCAAATAATATTTCCTGCATACTCTGTCATCTATATTTTTTATTTTACTTATAATAAAATATAAGAATAATGCCAAACATATTATACCGTTTCCGGCAATAAAATCCAAAAATCCGTTATGAGCATTTAAACTTTTATACTTGTTTGCATAGTTCGCATCTGCCCCAAGCCTAACATCAACAACTTGAGGGAAATGTTCCATTAAATACTCATATCTTTTCTCTCCTGTATATTCAAAAGAGCCAAATCCGAGAAGGAAATCATCTTTTAATGATAAAATAGTATACTTATCAAGCATATATCTTGTTGAACTATAATGATTCCAACTTTTTTCAAAAGGTGTAAAAACAATTGTATCCTTATTTATCATTGTACAGGTAAATAAACTCATCAAATACATAAATGACAATATAATCATCGAAAGCATGATTTTATTACAATTAATATTTTTACATTTTTTATAAATAATCATCGATATTAAAACAGCAACTATTCCAACACTTGCACTTCTACAACCGCAAAGAAGTAAATATAAAACAAGAGATGCTAAAAATAAGTATATATATGTATTTTTTTTCTCTACAAAAGAAAGTAAAAATGCACATACAAACATAACAAGAACCCCTGTATCGTTTGGATTAACATCGAAAATACTTCCCGATATATTAAAAGTAAGGGATTTTAAAAGTGCATCAAACAAACTATTTCCTATTACAATATAATAAAATGCCCTTAAAACAAAAAATGCACATACAACAGTAATGATCACCATACACGGATACAATATTTTCTTTGGATTATTACCATTAAAATTAATTCCTCTAAAAAATATAACCAAAAGAAAAAATTCAACCATAATACTGTTAAATGTGGTAAAATCGAAACCTTTTATTACAAAAGTAAAAAGTCTTATAATAAAATATAATATTATAACAATGTTATTTTTTATAATATTCTTTAAATTAAATGTATCTACCGTTTTTGAATAATTAAATAAAAATAAGGCAATACACAAAAAAAGGCACAACAAATTAAAGCTTATACTAAAAGCATTGTCAAGCTCAGATAATAATGTATTTCTAAGTACGAATACAATCATTGTAATGATTAGCATAATATTAAAAAATAAATTACTTTTTTTACTTATACTATCCACAGATTTTCTCCTTATTACTAAATACATATTATACACCTAAATATGATATTTTGACAAATTTTTAATCTTTTATTAATAAAAAGTATCTTAAAATGATAAAAATCACTTTAAGATACTTACATTAATCATTTTTTGCTTCATTATATGTAGGACAAAGTTTTTTAATTTCTTCTCTAATATTATCATTATTTTCATATGCAATATCGATAAGTTTATCTAAATCAACAAAAAACTTATCTATATCTATATCAATAGGTTTTGCAATATAAATCATATGATTTTTTGTTCCTGTAAGACCTTCTTCTTCCATAAGAATTTCTTCATACATTTTTTCTCCAGGTCTTAACCCAACAACTTCTATTTTAATATCTTCATTTGGAACATAACCTTTTAATTTAATCAAGTTAACCGCTAAATCATAAATTTTAACAGGTTTTCCCATATCAAGAACAAAGATTTCGCCGCCTTTTGCAAGGAGTCCCGCTTGAATTACAAGAGAAACAGCTTCTCTTACAGTCATAAAGAATCTTGTAACTTCTTTATGGGTTACAGTAACAGGTCCCCCTTCTTCTATTTGTTTTAAGAATAAAGGAATAACCGAACCATTACTTCCAAGTACATTACCAAACCTTACAGCAACAAATTCTGTTTTTGAAATTTTATTATAACTTTGTATAATTTTTTCACAAATTCTTTTTGTAGCACCCATAACGTTTGTAGGTCTTACAGCTTTGTCAGTAGAAATTAATACAAATCTTTTAACTTCATATTTATCTGCAAGTTTAACAAGATTTAACGTTCCTTTACAGTTATTTTTAACAGCTTCATTAGGAGAATATTCCATTAAAGGAACATGTTTATGGGCAGCGGCATGATAGACAATTTGAGGATTATATTTTTTAAATATACACTCCATTCTATCATAATCTCTAATAGAAGCAATAAGTACACGTACATCAATTTCCGGATGTTTTCTTTTAAGTTCCATTTGAAGCTCATATGCCGTATTTTCATATATATCCACAACAAGCAACTTATCAGGTTTATTGGCAGCAATTTGTCTACAAAGCTCAGAACCTATAGTACCACCGCCTCCGGTAACCATAACAGTCTTTCCGTCAATAAAGTTTCCAAGCTCTTTGTTTTTTATATCTACAGCAGCTCTCCCAAGTAAGTCTTCATAATTAACTTCTCTAACCTTTTGTGTTAAAGAGGTAGTAAGACTTTTTGAAATTGCAGGTAATATTTTAAGTTTTACACTTGTTTGATTACATATTGTTATTATATCCCTTATTGTATCAACAGAAGCTGAAGGCATTGCAATAATTATTTCATCAATATCATATTTATTAATGTTAAATAAAATATCATCTCTTCCGCCTACAATTGGAATATTATGTATATACTTACCTTTCTTTTCTTCATTATCATCTATTATACATACTACTTCATAATGCTTCATACCGTTTCTTATTTCTTTAATAAGTAAAGAACCTGCTGAACCGGCACCAATAATCATAACTCTTCTTTTTAACTCACTCTTATTTTTTCTTATAATAAAGCCTTTATAAATTCTTACAGATAAACGAGAAAGTGCAATTAGAACAAAAAGAAAAGTAAAATCAAAGAAATAGTAACTTCTTGGCATCCCAACATCTAAGTAAACATGATAGAAAATGTAAATAAGTTCAATTACCGTAGCAGCCTTAAAAGCAGAAATAACTTCATCCATCGATGCATAAGTCCAAACTCTATTGTACATTTTAAAAATAGCAAGAACAACTATTGCAATTACAATATCAAGTGGTAAAAATCTTAGTGCAGGATATAAAAATCTAGAAGGTATAATAAATAAATCAAACCTTAATAAAAGTGACATTATCATACTAAATGACACTATTAATACATCTATTAATAATAAAATTATTAATCTCTTTTTCTTCGTCAATTTTTTTCTCCCCAAATAATATAAAAAATGATTGATTTTACATAAATAAACTTTGACATAAAGTATACTACGAACCTAAAAAATTGTCAAACTTCGAGCTTTTTCGATAGTTATAATAAAAATCAAAAAACTACATTATTTTCATTTTCTATATATTATGGTATAATTAATTGTTATTAAATATTTAAGAAGGTAGAAAATTATGAATAATTATGGTTTTATAAAAGTCGCTACTGGCGTACCTAAAGTTAAGGTTGCAAATCCCGATTATAACAAAGAACAAATAATCAAATTAATTGATAAAGCAAATGAACAAAATGTAAAAATTCTTATAACACCGGAACTATCTATAAGTGCATATACATGTGCAGATTTATTTTTCCAAGATACACTTTTAGACCAATGTGAAAAAGCACTATATGAAATCACAGAATACACAAAAGAGATTGACATTGCTTTGGTTGTAGGAATGCCTGTAAGATATAAAAATGCACTTTATAACTGTGCTGTAATAATGCTTAGAGGAGAAATTTTAGGAATAATACCTAAACAATATATACCTACTCATAATGAATTTTATGAAAAAAGATGGTTTGCAAGTGGAAGAGATGTTTATGATGAAATAAAAATTGCAAATCAGACAGTTCCTTTTGGTCAAATGCTATTTAAACTAAGAGAAGACCTAACGGTAGGAATAGAAGTATGTGAAGACTTATGGGTTCCTATCCCTCCAAGCAGTAATCTTGCATTAAGCGGAGCAAATTTAATTTTAAATATATCTGCAAGCAATGAAGTAGTTTCGAAAGATGAATATAGAACAAACTTAATCGTATCCCAAAGTGCGAAATGCTTATGTGGTTATATGTATGTTTCTGCCGGCGTTCATGAATCAACAACAGATTTACTTTTCGGAGGAAGCAGTGTAATTGCAGAAAATGGTATTCTATTAAACAAAGGGAAAAGATTCGAAAGAGAAAACGAACTTACATGTGCATATGTAGATATGGGAAAACTTAATTTCCAAAGACGTCAAAACATGAGTTTTAATGATAACAAAAGAGAATACGATATGGAATATGATGTTATTGAAAAAACTTTTATTGATAATGATATTTCCGATTTTGACAGATATGTTGACGCACATCCGTTTATTCCAAGTGATGAAAATCTTAGAATTGAAAGATGTAATGAAATATTTAGCATTCAATCCTCAGCACTTGCTAAAAGACTTGAACATACGGGACTTAAAAAATTAGTTGTTGGAATTTCTGGAGGACTTGATTCAACATTAGCTTTACTTGTTGCAAGCGAAACAATGAAACTTTTAAAACTTCCAAGTGAAAATATAATTGGTATTACAATGCCCGGATTTGGAACAACTGATAGAACTTATACAAATGCACTTGACTTAATGAAATCTCTTAATGTAACCATAAAAGAAATAAGCATTAAAGAAGCAGCAACTTTACACATGAAAGATATTGAACATGATATAAATATACATGACATAACATATGAAAATACACAAGCAAGAGAAAGAACACAAATTCTTATGGACATGGCAAACAAAAATGGTGCAATATTAGTTGGTACTGGAGATTTAAGCGAAATGGCACTTGGCTGGTGCACATATAACGGTGACCATATGAGTATGTACGGAGTAAACGCAAGCGTTCCAAAGACATTGGTTTCTCATTTGGTAAGAACAGTTGCTATGATAAGCGATGAAAAAACAAAAGAAATATTACTTGATATTTTAGATACACCAATAAGTCCTGAGCTTTTACCACCAACAAAAGACGGAAAGATAGAACAAAAAACAGAAGATAACATTGGTCCTTATGAACTTCATGATTTCTTCTTATATAACTTCATAAGATGTGGTGCAAAGAAAAACAAACTTCATTTCCTTGCAAAACAAGCATTTAAAGAAAAATATTCGGATGAAGTAATAGAAAAATGGTTAAATAACTTTATGAGAAGATTTTTCATTTCTCAATTTAAACGTTCATGTACACCGGATGCTCCAAAAGTTGGATCGGTAAGTTTAAGTCCAAGAGGAGATTTTAGAATGCCAAGCGATGCAGATTTTTCTTCTTGGTTGGAAGAATAAAAAAAGATGACATTTAGTCATCTTTTTTTAATATCTTACACCGTTAAAATCAATCTTTAAAGGATATAAATCATATTTATCTTTTAATTTTCTTAAATCAAATCTTAATTTTTTAAGATCAATATTTCCTTCATAGACACCCATAATTGTAGGACCTGCACCAGATAAATATGTTCCCACAAAACCATATTTTTTAGTTAAATTTACCACATCATCATATCCGTTTATTAAATCTTTTCTATATGGTTCATGAATTTTATCTTGAAGTGCATCTTTAACAAATTCACTATCCCCTCTTTCTAAACTAAGAGGAAGTAAAGATGCTCTTTGTATGTTAAATACAACATCTTCTCTGGAATATTTTTCCGGAAGGACATTTCTTGCTTTTTTTGTTGAAAGCTTAAAACGAGGAATAAACGCACATATCCTATATTTTTTATTTGCATTTATTTTATAATATTTAAACTCATCATCTTGTTTATAAGAAAGCGTAGTACCTCCAAAAATACAAGGAGCTACATTATCGGGATGTCCTTCTATACTTGAGGCAATATTGAACACATCATCAATATCAACCTCTACATTAAGAACTTTATATGCCATTATTATTCCTGCTACAACACAAGTCGCGCTGCTTCCTAGTCCTCTAGTTGAAGGAACATCGCTAAAAACATCAACTTTTACAGGAACCGGTTCTTTATCTAAAAATCTACAAGCAGTAAGCATACTTGTTAAAATAAGATTGTTTGTATTGTTAATGTCTTCTACTCTTCCGTCAAATATGTATTTATCACTTTTTTCTACTTTAAAAGTATTGTATAAAGTTACTGCAAGTCCAAATGTATCAAATCCACAACATATATTGGCACTTGTAGCCGGAGCTTTTATTTCAAACATTATTTTCTACCTTCTATATATTTTATTATTGAATTTCTCATATCTTCTTTTGTAATAACTTCTTCTTCTCTTCTTTCGAAGTTTTCGATATTATCAACGGCTTTTGGGATTTTTACATTTGTTTTTTCGTTTAATTTATACATATACTCAACATCATCACTTGCATTAACTTCATCATCAAAAATTGAGTGATATACGTCTTTAGAGAATTTATAAGCTGACGCTGTAGATAATAATACAGAATATGTATCATCTTCTTTTGTATCTTTATATACTTTATATCCTGCAGCAGTATGAGTATCCATTAAATAATTGTCATTTTCATAAACATATTTTATAGCTTCTCTTATTTCATCTTCACTTGCGTATCCTCCGATGAAATTGTCAGCATTATCCATATACTCTTTATCAACTGTATATTTTCCGTCCTCACTTAATTTAGTCATAAGTTCTTTTACTTTTTTATCATCTGAGTTATACATATGATATATTAATCTTTCAAGGTTTGAAGAAATTAAAATATCCATTGAAGGAGAAATTGTCTTTTTAAATTCTCTATTTTTATCATAAACACCTGTTTTGAAGAAATCAAAAAGTACATTATTGTCATTTGAAGCACATATCAATTTATTTACAGGAAGACCTGTTAAATAAGCATAATATCCAGCTAAAATATTTCCAAAGTTACCTGTTGGAACTATAAAGTTTACTTTATCTCCTTCTTTAATTTTTCCTTGTTCTATTAATCTTACATAAGCATGATAATAATAAACAACTTGAGGAAGAAGTCTTCCTATATTAATTGAGTTTGCAGAAGAAAGTTTTACTCCGTATTTTTCAAGTTCCTTTGCAAATTCACTATCATTAAAAATTTCTTTTACACCATTTTGAGTATCATCAAAATTACCTTTTACTGCATAACTTTTTACATTCTTACCTTTTTGAGTAAGCATTTGAAGAAGTTGAAGTCTTGATACCCCTTTATATGGATAGTAAACTATAACATCAATACCATCTATATCATGAAATCCTTCTAAAGCAGCTTTACCTGTGTCCCCGCTTGTAGCTGTTAAAATAAGAACATCATCTTTATCATTTACATTTTCTTTTGCACAATTTAATAAAAGAGGTAAAATGGAAAGAGCGCAGTCTTTAAAAGCAATTGTATTTCCCGTAAATAATTCAAGAACAGAAAGTCCTTCTTCAACGTCAACAACGTTAAAAATATTTTCATTTTCAAAATTATCTAAACTGTAAGCCTTATCTACACAATAATCAATTTGTTCCTTTGAAAAATCTAAAAAAGCACCTAAAATTGTTTTTGCTATGTAATTGTAAGATTTACCTATAAAATCTTTATAATCAAATTTTACTTCATCTAAAAATTCAGGAACAAATAAACCACCATCATCACTAAGACCTTTTATTATAGCTTTTGAGGGTGTAAGCTTATTGTTTTTGTCTCTTGTACTGTTAAATAATTTTTCCATACCAATTCTCCTATTTTAAATCTAATTTTAAATCACCTGGTTTGATGATATTTTTCTTTCTAAATATTTCACTTATTACAAGGGTTATAAAAGCCGGAAGAACAAAATGCATTAAAATCATCATTGCAATAACACCGGTTGAACTTCCCATAGCTTCAATCATACCAAACTGACCTACAAGTCCGCTTGTTCCCATTCCCGCACCATATGCTGTATTTGTCATTTTAAATACAACAGTAGACACAGGCCCTAGAATTGCACTTGTAATTATAGGCGGTAAGAAAAGCACAGGCTTTTTCATAATGTTGCCTATTTGGAGCATACTTGTCCCAAGTCCTTGTGAAATAAGACCTTCAATTTTATTTTCTCTAAAACTCATTACCGCAAAACCAACCATTTGGCAAGCACATCCCACACACGCTGCACCTGCAGCAAGTCCTGATAAATTAAGCATTATACCAAGAGCTGCGGAAGATATTGGAAGTGTTAAAATAATTCCCATAATTACACTTACCAAAATCCCCATTACAAAAGGTTCTTGTTCACAGGCTTTCATTATTATATCACCTAAAAATGCCATAAAATCCTGCATTATAGGTCCTACATAATATCCAACTATACCTGCCGCCAATACTGTAACAATCGGAGTTACGATTATATCTATGCTTGTCCTTTTTGAAATAAGCATACCTACCACGGAACCACTTATCCCACAAAGAAGAGCACTTATAGGGTCTCCTCCTATTAACCCTGCACCACCACATGCAAATATTACAAGAGGATCAGCCTTAAGTCCATATGAAACACTGACTGCTATAACAGGTGCTGTCATTGTTTTTAAAGCCGGATACAATGTATCAGTTAAAAAACTTATATTAAACACAACACCTATTTGATTTAATATACTTCCTATAATTAAAGTAGAAAACAGTCCAAGTGCCATACTTGACAGTGTATCAATAAAATATTTTTTAAAAAAATCTTTCAAAGGTCTTTTCTCCTAATCTTCTCTTTCAAGTGCTCTTAACTCTTCATCCAAATGTTCTTCTATTTCATCATGTTTTGAATTATTAGGACAATTTTTATTGTCACATTCTTTATTGTTACAATGTTTTTTCTTTCTCTTTAAAACTTTTACTTCATCGTTTTTATATTCTTTAAAAGCAATATCTCCATCATTTTCAAATTTAACAAGTAAAGTTTCTTTTAATACGTTTAGTCTTTCTATTGTACCAACACCATCTTCGGTTTTAACTTTATCAGAAACTCTTGGTAGTCTTGAAAGAGCATCTTCATAGCAATTATGCTCATATTGAAGACAACAAAGAAGTCTTCCGCATATTCCCGAAATTTTTGAAGGATTAAGAGATAAACCTTGTTCTTTTGCCATTTTTATTGAAACAGGTTGGAATTCTCCAAGCCATTTATTACAACAAAGTTCACAACCACAAGGTCCAAGCCCTCCAAGTATTTTGGATTCGTCTCTTACACCTATTTGTCTAAGTTCAATTCTAATTCTAAATATAGCAGCTAAATTTTTTACAAGTTCTCTAAAATCAATTCTGCCGTCTGCTGTAAAATAAAAAATTACCTTTTGAGCATTAAATGTATATTCTGCTCTTATTAGCTTCATATCAAGACCTTGTTTAGCTATTTCTTTTTTACAAATTTCCAAAGCTTTTTCAGCTTTAACAAGATTTTCTTCGTGAATTTTTGTATCTTTTGCTGTTGCTTTTCTTATTACCGGTTTTATAGGTTTTGTTACTTCTTCATCTTCAACATATTTAACCTTACCGGCAACAGTCCCATATTCGAGACCTCTTGCTGTTTCAACAATAACATTATCCTGTAATTTTAAATAAATATTTTCAGGATCAAAATAATATATCTTACCTGCGGGTTTAAATCTTACCCCCACTACTTTTTGCATTAAATATCCTCCTCAATATACATAAATAAACTTAAAAATGCCAATGAGGCATTAACATTATAATTAATCATTAAGTTTATGTTTAACATTTTATCAATGATTTTTTTTAATTTGTGTTTTGTAACAAGTTTATTTACTTCTTTAACATAATTTTTATAATTATTTTTATCTTCATTAAAAGTAATATCCAAGTTGCTTTCCTTATATATTAACACATCTGATAAAAATTTCATTATAAAAACTGCATAATTTTCAACTTTATTTCTATCCTTTACAAGTTTTTTGCTAATATTTACATTATTTAAGTTATTTCCTTTAAATATAGAAAGTAAATTTTCAAGCAAATATGTTTTTTCTTCATCAGAAAGAGTAGCATTTTCATTACTGTCATTTACCTTTATTTCTATACACCTTGAAAGAATAGTTGGTAAAATCATTTCTTTTTTTGAAGAAGATAATATTATAATTGTATCTTTTACAGGCTCTTCCAATGTTTTTAAAAATGCATTAGCGGCTTCAACAGTCATAGCATCAGCACAATGAACAACAAAAATATTATATTTGTATTCACTGCTTGAAAGAGAAACTTTATACTGCATCTGTCTTATCTGCTTTATTTTTATGCTTGCACCGTCTTTATAAATATGAGTAATATCTATATTATTATTTGTATTTATTTTTAAGCACTCATCGCATTCATCACAATAATACCTACTGTTTTTACAATACAATGTTTTTAAAAATTCTAATATAGTATTATCTAAAATTTCTTCTTTTGCACCATAAAACAAATAGGCATGAGCCATAGTATCATTATTTATATGATTTAACAAAATATCTTTTTCGGTTTTTAATAAATTACCAAACATAATTAATATTTTTCAAATCTGGCAACATCTAAGATAAATACAGTTGCCCCTCCAACTTCAACGCTTGCAGAATAAGTAGTAAGAGGACTTTCCATAAATGAAGCATCAACAGGAGTAGAAACAACCTGTTCTCTTTTTTTACATATTTTTTTCATTATTTCAAGAGCTCTTTCAACCTTTTCATCTTCTGTTCCTATCATCAATGTAACATTTTTTAGTTTTAGAAATCCGCCCATTGTACTTAGTTTAGTTACTTGGTAACCTTCATCTGTAAGCGCATCCGATAAAATAAATGCATCTTCATTTTGAACAATCGCTATTATTAATTTCATTGTATTACCTCCTAAATTATTTTTAATTCTTTTGTATAAATCATTATTAATTTCTTCAATACTTTTTAATTTATTATCCTCTACACATTCAATTCTTTCAAAACCGTAATTTTTTATAAGAAAATTTACATTTTCATAAGCAGACATTAAATATTCAAAATTACTTTCGTGAATATCTTTTTCATGCTCATTTGTAAATTTATTATCTCTGTCTTTTATAAGTTTTTGAGAAACTTTAGGGTCAATATCCAAGAAAAATATTTTATCAGGAGTAGGAATTTTAAACATATTATATTCATAATCCAACAGCCAATTTAAAAATTCTTCTCTTTTCTTTATATCTTTTATTTTACAACCTTGATGAAGCATATTTGAAGTTACATATCTATCTGCAATAATTATTCCACCATTATTATAAAATTCTTCATATTCCTTTTTATATGTTGCATATCTATCAACGGCATAAAATGTAGAAGCAACTTTTGGATCTATATCTTCTGCATTACTTCCAAAATCACCGTTCAAATACATTTTCACCAAAGCTGAAGAATCACTTTCATAATTTGGATAACTTGCCCTTAAAACATTGTATCCTTCTTCTTTTAGTCTTTTAACTAAAAGTTCACTTTGTGTTTGCTTTCCACTTCCATCAAGCCCTTCTATTACAAATAGTTTTCCCTTAGCCATTATTTCTCCTTAATAACATTTATAAATTCATTTTCTATTCCTAGAATCGTTTGTTTATCTTTTATTTCTTTTATATAATCTATTATTTCCTTATTAATTATTTCCCCCGGAGTAAGTATAGGATATCCTGGAGGATAAGGAACTATAAAATCATAGCTTACACACCCTAAACTATCATCTATTTTCACTCTTTCCTTTTCAAAAGAAAGAGTTTTTCTCATAGAATATTTTATTATAGGTTCATTATGTTTAAAAATAATATCCCTTTTTTTGCTTACACTAGTTTTATATGTTTTATTGATATCTTTTAATGCACTAATTAAACTATCAATATCACTTTTTTTACTAAGCAGTCCAAGATATACCAAAACATATTTTTCTGTTGAACATTCTGTAAATATATCATAATTATTCTCCAGTATTTCTGATAATGAATAACCATCAAAACCAGTATTATCAACACCTATACATAATTTTGTATAATCATGAATATCACTATTAAATTCTTCCAAATAAAAATTTGTATTTTCTTCTATCTCTTTTTTTGCACCAGTATACCATTCTTTTATTTGACTTAATATACTTTCTCCTTTTTCTTCTGCAAAGGATACCGCTTCTTCTACACTTTGCAAAAACAAAAATGAAGGAGATGTTGAAGTTGTCATCTTGAAAAATAATTTCAACCTTTGAATATCAATTATATCACTGTTTATATGTAAAAGTGAAGTTTGAGTTAATCCAGATAGTGTCTTATGCATAGATGTAATTACAATATCACTCTGTGCGGTAAGTGCTGAAGCAGGATATTCCTTACTAAAAGAAAAGTGCGCTCCATGAGCCTCATCTACAATTATTATAATTTCTCTATTTATTTCTTTTATTCTTCTACATAAACTTTTTATATCAATTGAATATCCAAAATAACTTGGATATGTTATAAATACTGCTTTTATATCTTTATTTTTATTTAATGCAGATATATATTCTTCTTCACTTATTCCAATATCATTATTCTTTGGATAAATATAAATAGGATTAGCATCACTTAAATATAAACCATAATATGATGAAATATGACTATTTCTTGGAATCAATATTTTATCATTTTCTTTTAAGGAATATAAAATGGAACTTATAATCCCTCCTGTGCTTCCATTTACTAAAATAAAAGAATATTTTGTATTAAAAATATCAGATATTTTATTTTGTAAATTCAGAATAACATCACTTGGAGATAATAAATTATCATTAAATGAAAGTTCTGTTAAATCTTTTAAATAAAAATCATTTACTCTTCCTTTATGTCCCGGCATATGAAGTCTTACGGGATTTTTATGTATATATGTTCTTATTCTTTCATTAAGTTCTTTTTTCATACAACCCTTTTCTTTTGATATATTTTAAATTATTATATCATAAAATAAAATGATAAATTTAATTATTAATATTTAATTTCAATAAAATATATAAATATTCATAATAAGGTGATATAATATCATAAAATGTAAATAATGAATATAAAGGAGGTCTATTATGGCTAATCAAAATATCGTGACAATAACAAATGAAAATTTTGAAACTGAAGTTTTAAATAGTGATAAACCTGTTATGGTTGATTTTTGGGCAACTTGGTGCGGTCCATGCAGAGGTCTTGCTCCAACAATAGATGAAATTGCTGAAGAATATTCTAATAAAATTAAAGTATGTAAACTTGATGTTGATACAAATCAAGAACTTGCAATTCAGTTTAGAGTAATGAGCATTCCTACAGTTATCTTCTTTAAAGGCGGAGAACAAGTAGCAAGAGAAGTGGGAGCATATCCAAAAGAAAAATACGTTGAAATAATCAATTCATTATAAAAAAAGCACCATAAGGTGCTTTTTTTATAACAGTTTATATTTTATTATTTTATATAAATGTTATTACAAATTAATAATTAATATATTTTTTATTTCAAAAATACTAAAAAAAGAAGAAGGATATCTCCTTCTTTTTTTATAAAACTTTGTTTAAAAAGTCTTTAGTTCTTTGATTTTGAGGATTTCCGATTACTTCTGAAGGTGGTCCTTGTTCGATAATAATACCTTCATCCATAAATATAACCCTATCCGCTACTTCTCTGGCAAAACCTATTTCGTGAGTAACAATTACCATTGTCATCCCTTGAGCAGCAAGTTCTTTCATAACACTTAAAACTTCCCCAACCATTTCTGGGTCAAGGGCAGAAGTAGGTTCATCAAACATCATTATGTCAGGCTCCATTGCAAGCGCTCTTGCTATAGCAACTCTTTGTTGTTGTCCACCTGAAAGTTTCTTAGGATATACGTCTGCTTTTTCAGCAAGTCCTACTCTTTCAAGAAGTTCCAAAGCTTTTTTTTCTGCTTCTTCAGGTGTTTTTAATTTTAAATCTACCGGAGCAAGCATAATATTTTTTTTAACAGTTAAATGAGGGAAAAGATTAAATTGTTGGAATACCATTCCAATATTTTCTCTCATTTTATTAATATCGTTTTTCTTATCTGTTATCAACTTACCGTCAATTTCGATTTCACCTTTAGTTGGAACTTCTAAAAGATTTAAACATCTTAAAAAAGTACTTTTACCTGAGCCGGAAGGACCGATTATGCAAACAACTTCGCCTTCTTTTATTTCAAGATCTATTCCTTTTAAAACTTCTAACTTTTTAAAATATTTATGTAGATCTGTTACTTTTAATTTACTCATTGGTTACTCTCCTTTCAATGTAATTAGAAATCATAGAAAGTATAGTAATCGCTACCAAATACATTATACCTACTATAGTCCATGTAGCAAATGAATTCATTGTTCTTCCGATATAAATATTGGCTTGATATACTACCTCGCCTAAACTAATAACAGAAATAATAGATGTATCCTTTAGAGTAATAATAAACTGATTTACAAGAGAAGGAATACATATTTTAATAGCTTGAGGTAATATTACCTTTATCATAGCTCTGCTTTTAGGTAAACCCAAACTTCTCGCTGCTTCCATTTGACCTTTATCAACAGCTTGAATACCTCCTCTAAAAATTTCAGACATATATGCACCGGCATTTAAAGAAAGAGTTATTAAACCGGCTGCATAAGCAGTAAGTCTAAAATCCATACCAAAAGATTGTATTAACTGAGGAATACTAAAGTATACAAAGAAACATTGTACCAAAAGCGGTGTTCCTCTTATAATCCATAAATAAAATTTAGATATAGCTTTAAAAGGTTTAAAACTTGATAACCCCATAATACAAGAGATAAGCCCTAAGAAAAACGCTATTATTAATGATATTATTGTTATTTGTATTGTCATTGCAAACCCTTCAAAAAGTAATGGGGCTGCTTCAGTAAAAACCTCTATTAAATTCATTAAATCACTCCAACTATTTTTTTATTTCTATTTATCTGCAATATATTTATCTAATATTTTTTGATATTCTCCACTATCTTTAATATTTTTTAAACCTGTATTGAACATTTCAATTAGTTCTGCATTTTTACCTTTTAATACAGCAAAACCATAAGAAGAACCTTTTTCCATGTCTGTTACCATTTTTAACCCGTTACCTTGAGAGATACCATAACCCATTACAGGATAATCTTCAAAACAAGCTACAGTATTTCCAGTTTTAACATCTTCGTACATTTTTGGAGAATCTTTAAAGTAAGAAATTTCGAAACCATATTTATCTTTTATAGATTCAGCAAAAGTAGCACCTTCTGTACCTGTTTTACAAGCTACTGTTTCACCTTTTAAATCTTCATAGCTTTTGATTGTTGTATTATCAGCTTTAACAGCCATAACTACACCAGAATCATAATATGGTTCAGAGAAGTCATATTTTTCTTTTCTTTCATCTGTTATACTCATACCTGCAATTACTGCGTCAGCTTGATTTGATTCTAAAGCTGCAACTGCTGCATCAAAACCTAAAGATTGAAGTTCATAATTAAAACCTTGATCTTTTGCTATTGCATCAAGTAACTCAACATCAATACCAGTGAAATTATTGTTTTCATCTGTAAATTCAAATGGTGCGAATGTTGTATCTGTAGCAATTATATAAGTTTTTTCTCCGTTTGCAGAATCATCTTTAGATCCACAAGCTGTAAATCCTATAAGCATTCCTACAACTAACAAGCATGCTAATAATTTTTTTCCTTTTTTCATTTTCTTCCTCCTTTAATCTAAAATGATAAAATACTAGTTCTATTATAACTTATTACGTTAAAAATACCAAATACTTTTATAAAATAAAGCTAATTTTTTTAATTTTTAAATTAAATAAATTATATTTACTTTATTTAATTAAACAAATTTAATAATTAAGTTTATTTTTTACGTAATTTTTACCAAACTGTATACTTTTTTGAATAGCCGTTTTTAATTCTTCAATTGAATCAAAAGCTCTTTCTTCTCTTTCAAATTCTAAAAATTCTACTTTGATTTTTTTGCCATAAATATCTCTATCGAAATCAAATATGTTTGTTTCTACTCTTGGGGTTTCTCTAAATGTAGGATTTACACCTACATTACTTATTCCATAAAAGACTTCGTTATCTATTGTAACTCTACTTACATAAACGCCTCTTTTTGGCATAACTTTTAATTCATCTGGAAAAATATTTGCAGTTGGTATTCCTATCTGTCTTCCAAGATGTTTACCTTCACAAACTATACCTTCCACCATATAAGGTCTGCCTAAAAATTTATTGGCTTTTTGTATATTACCGTCTTTTATATAATTTCTTATTGCAGTAGAACAAACTCTTTCATTGTCAATCTTAAATTCATCTACGACTTTAATTTCAAATCCTTTTTCCTTTGAAAGCTTTTTAAGTAATTCACTATTTCCGCTTCCGTTTTTTCCAAAGTGATAATTAAAACCAACTTTCATTTTTTGCATATTAACATTATCTAAAACAAGATTTACAAATTCTGTATCTTTTAAATTCATAAAATCATAGTCAAAAGATATAATAAATAAATAATCAATTCCCATATTAGCCAAATACTCTATTTTTTCATCCATAGTCATAAGTCTTTTAGGAGATTGTTGTTTATTTATTAAATCCATTGGGTGTTTGTCAAATGTAACAACGCAGTTTTTTAAACTTTTGTCTTCTTCTTCTATAATTTTCTCATGTCCCAAGTGTATTCCATCAAAATAACCAAAGGCCATAGATAATTTTTCTTTTTTATCAGCTTCACCAAACGAATGAAATATTTTCATTATTTTTGTTCCCCGTATAAAATCTTAATTGGTCTTATTAGTACGTTTTCTTCTTCGACTCTTTTGCCTACACCGATAAACTTATCATCCAAATATAACCTTACCAATGAATTCTCTTTTATTTCACTGACATTTGTTAAAATATTTTTTTTAATCAAAGCATTACCGTTTAATATGATTTTACTGCTTTTTGGATTAATATCTACTCTCTCTAAATCCTTTAAAAACAAATCATCATCTTGCAAAACATCTTTTAATCGACCGCTAACTACTTTTTCTTCAAGTTCACTTAATGTAACACTGTTTTCTATATTTAGCGCTCCGTTCTTTGTTCTTATAAGACCACTCATAACAGCTCTTGTTCCAAGTTCCTTACCTATATCGCTTATTAAACTTCTTATATAAGTCCCTTTTGAACAGGAAACTTTTATGGTAGCATATCTTGGCAAATCGGTATCTACAACTTCAATATCATTTATATAAACTTCTCTGGATGGAATTTCAACATCCTTTCCCTCCAATGCATATTTATATAAAGGTTTTCCTTTTACTTTTATGGCAGAATATATAGGAGGAGTCTGAGTTATTTTGCCTTTAAACTTATTAATAGCAAAAACAAACTCATCCAATGAAAAATTTGGAAGAGAAACTTCTCTTGTAGCGGTCCATATATCATAACTGTCGCTTTCTTTTCCAAATTCTATCTTTGCAATATATTCTTTTTCAAAAGCAGTAATATAACTGGAAAGTTTTGTGCTTCTACCTACAAGTACTCCCATTACTCCAGTTGCCATAGGATCAAGTGTACCACTATGTCCGATTTTTTTTTCGCCAAGAATCTTTCTTACCTTAAAGCAAACATCATGACTTGTCATGTTTTGCTCCTTGTTAATGCAAATTACACCGTTTATCAAATTAAACCTCTAAATCAATATCTTTAAGTATTGTTAAAATTTCGTTTTTATCTCCTTCAAAAGTAAATCCGGCAGCTTTAACATGTCCTCCACCGCCAAATTCTTTTGCTATTTCAGCAGCATTAACATTTCCACCACCGCTTCTTAAAGAAACTTTAAAAGAGTTTTCATCTGCTCTTTTTACAAGTGCAGCAAGTTTACATCCTTTAATATATCTAATAGCATCAATTAGTCCATCAGTATCAGTATTTTCATTTATACTTTCATCATCAAGCACCATAACCAAAATTTGATTATTGTTAAAAGCATAAATACTTTCTAAAGATTTTTTTCTTATAATCAAACTTTTTAAATCTTTAAGTTTAACCATTTCATTAATCTTACCTTGATCAACACCAAGTTTTAAAAGTTTACTTCCAATAATATGAGTTGTAGGAGTAGTGTTTGAATAAGAGAAATTACCTGTATCAGTTGATATTGCTACATATATAAGACTTGCAATATCTAAAGGCAATGTCCCAAGTATTTTAGAGCTTATTGCAAAAACAAGCTCTCCGGTTGCAGCGGCTTTTTCGCTTACAACATTTATATCTCCATATTTTGCATTTGTTACATGATGATCTATTACTATTGTTTTATTGCATAAGTTTCTTAAATCATTTCCGAATAAATAATCTTCACTACTTGAATCCATTGAAAGACAAACATCATAGTTTGCTTTCAAATCATCTAATTTTGCAACTTCCTCTTCCAAAATCATATCTTCTAAATTTACAGGAATAGGTGTTTGAACATATAAATCAACATCTTTACCTATAAGTTTAAGTGTTTTTTTCATTGCAAGTGATGATCCTAGAGCATCACCGTCAGGATTTTTGTGAGTAAGTATTAAAAATGTATTGTTATTTTCAAGAATTTCTATAAATCTATCTATCATTTTATTCATCCTCTTCAAGATTTAAACCTGCTAAAACTTCGTCTATATGCATCGCATAATCTAAAGAATCATCAAGTTCAAAAATAAGTTCAGGAGTATTTTTTGTTTGTAAAACTTTTGATATAGACTTTCTTAAAAAGCCCTTAGCTTTATCAAGCACTCCAATAATTTCTTCTTTCTTATTATTTTCTCCCATTATACTTACATATACTTTTGCATATTTTAAATCGGGAGTTGCTTTTACTCTTGTTACACTTATTATTGCTTCTTTTAATCTTGGGTCTTGAAGTTCAAGCTCGATTAAAAGCGATAATTCGTTTTTAATCAGCTCGTTTACTCTTTCTATTCTATATCCCATAAGGTTTTTTACTCTCTTTCGATTTCTTCCATTTTGAATGTTTCAAAAACATCTCCAACTTTAATATCATTAAAGTTTTCAACACCAATACCACATTCATATCCTGATTGTACTTCTCTTACATCATCTTTAAATCTCTTAAGAGAAGCTATTTCACTTTCAAATATAACTACACCGTCTCTTATTATTCTTATCTTGTCATTTCTGTTAATAACACCTTCAGTAACATAAGAACCGGCTACCAAACCAATATTTGGAACCTTAAAGGTTTCTCTTACTTCAGCCATACCAACAATAACTTCCTTAAATTCAGGATCAAGTAAGCCTTTAAGCGCTTTTTCGATTTCTTCCATTACATGATAAATTACATTGTAACTTCTTATTTCTACTTCTTCTTTTGCAGCTGCTGTCTTTGCATTTGCTTCAGGTCTTACGTTAAATGCAATAATAAGAGCATTTGAAGCAGCGGCTAATGTAACGTCACTTTCTGTAATAGCACCTACACCACCGTGAATTACGCTTACTTTAACACCATCTTCATTATCATTTAATTTTTCAAGAGATTGTGTTAATGCTTCTAATGAACCTTTTACATCGGCCTTAACAATAAGTTTTAATTCCTTAAGTTCGCCTTCGCTTATTTGATTGAATAAATCATCTAAGCTTACAGGTCCGCTCTTCTTAAGCGCATTTTCTCTCATTATAGCTTTTCTTCTTTCGGCAAATTTTCTTCCTTCTCTTTCATTTTCAGCAACAAAGAATTTTTCACCAGCATTAGGAACTTCATTAAATCCTAAAATTTCAATAGCTGTAGATGGTCCTGCGACTTTTATTTTATTCCCTTTATCATCCATCATGGCTCTTACTTTACCGTATACATCGTTACATACAACAGTATCACCGTCATTTAAGATACCTGACTTAACAAGAAGTGTTGCAACAGTACCTTTTTGTTTATCAAGTCTAGCTTCAATAACAGTACCTACGGCAGGTTTGCTTGGATGAGCTTTTAGTTCTTCCACTTCTGCTACAAGAAGTATCATTTCAAGTAAATCTTCTATACCTTGTCTTTTCTTTGCAGAAATTTTAACGCAAATTGTATCCCCACCCCAATCTTCACTTACAAGTCCATACTCAG
The DNA here is from genome assembly GCF_036289385.1 of Anaerofustis butyriciformans. Taxonomy (NCBI): domain Bacteria; kingdom Bacillati; phylum Bacillota; class Clostridia; order Eubacteriales; family Eubacteriaceae; genus Anaerofustis; species Anaerofustis butyriciformans. Next base: position 47,039 of record NZ_JAYFFH010000005.1, on the reverse strand, counting down.
TAAGTTCTTGCATTACTCTATCAGGGTTTGCACCAGGTTTATCTATTTTGTTTATTGCAACAATAATAGGTACCCCTGCATCTTTGGCATGGTTTATAGCTTCAACTGTTTGAGGCATAACCCCATCATCAGCAGCTACTACAAGTACTGCTATATCTGTAACAGATGCACCTCTTGAACGCATAGCTGTAAAAGCTTCATGTCCAGGAGTATCAATAAATGTGATTTTTTCATTATTGATTGTAATTGTATAAGCACCAATATGTTGTGTAATACCACCGGCTTCACCTGCAATTACGTTTGTATGTCTTATTGCATCAAGTAAAGATGTTTTACCATGGTCAACATGTCCCATTACTGTAATAATAGGTGGTCTTTTTACAAGTTCATCTTCATTTTGATAATGAGAATCAAATAAATCATCAATTGCTTTATTTTCATCTTCAAGGTTACATGTGATTTCAAATTCTTCGCAAACAATAGAAGCAGTATCAAAATCAATTGATTGATTTAAGTTTGCCATTACTCCATATCCCATTAAAACTTTTATGACTTCTGTTGGAGCTTTATTTATTTTAGCGGCAAGTTCACCTACAGTAATTCCATCAGGAATTGTAATTTCGCTAATTAAAGAATTTTCTAATTGTTTTTCTTCTTTTTCTATTTTGCTTTTCTTTTTATATTTAGACTTAGAAACCTTAGATTTCTTTGAGTTATCAATAAATTTAGGAACTACTTCTTTTTTATCTTTTTTATTTTTCTTATTTTTCTTTGAACCGTAGCCTTTTTCATTCTTTTGATTTCTGTTGTCATTTTTCTTGTTTTTAAATTTTTCACCTTTTACAACATTATCATTACTATCATCATTATTGTCGTAATCATAATGTTTGTTGCTTTTCTTAGGTTTGTTTTTATTATTCTTCTTTTCTTCGTTATATATTACAACAACTTCAGGTTCTTTTTCTTCCTTATTTTCAGGTTTTACAAAACGATTATTTTTATTGTTTTTTTGATTATCCTTTTGTTTTTTATCAACAGGATTTTTTCTTTCTTCTTTATTTGGTTTTTCCTCTTCGTTTTGCTCTTGTGTTTTATTAACAGGTTTATTTTCTTTATTTTTTAAATAATCCTCTTTATTAAAATTATTTCTAAAATATTTTTCTTGTTGAGCACTTACAGCACTCATATGATTTTTTACGGGAATACCCATATTTTTCATTATTTCAGCAAATTCTTTACTTGGAAAGCCATATTCTTTAGCCATATCGTAAACTCTCATACTAAAAAACCCTCCTTACTTTATTTTATATACTTTAAAACCTCTTCTTTTAGAGGAGTAATATCTTCATTAGTAAGATTCATATTAAGTGAATTGTTTATTATTTTTGCATTTACCATTTTTTCTATGCAATCGGGATTTTTACAAATATAAGCTCCTCGCCCATTCATTTTCCCGCTTTTATCAAAAACAACTTTGTTATTTTCCTTATCTCTTACAATCCTTAATAAATCTCTTTTATTAAATTTTTCTCTGCAAATCAAGCAAGTTCTAAGTGGTGTTTTTTTCATATTCCACCTCTTATATTATTCTTCATCATCAGAAAGTAAAACTTCTTCAACACTGTCTAAAATATTTACTTCACTATCAGCGTTTTCACTTTCAAATTTGCTTTTGCTTTTAATATCAATCTTCCAACCTGTAAGTCTTGCAGCAAGTCTTACGTTTTGTCCGTCTTTACCTATTGCAAGAGAAAGTTGAGAATCATCTACAACAACCATTGCAGAATTTTTTCCGTCGTTTTCTTCTGTTTGTAAAATATCAACTTTTAAAACTTCGGCAGGAGCTAATGCATTTTTAATGTATTCAACAGGATCTTCGCTCCATTTAATAATATCGATTTTTTCTTCACCGATTTCATTTAAAACATTTTGAATTCTGATTCCTTTAGGACCTATACATGTTCCAACAGGATCGATTTGTTCATCTTCAGAATAAACAGCAAGTTTACTTCTGCTTCCTGCTTCTCTTGAAATTGATTTAATTTCAACTAATCCATCTGCAATTTCTGCAACTTCTTCTTCAAATAATCTTTTAACAAGTCCAGGATGAGTTCTTGAAAGAATAATTTGAGGTCCCCTTGTTGTTATTATTACATCTGCAACATAAACTTTAAGTCTCATTCCAGGATGGTAATGTTCACTTTTTACTTGATTTTGGCTGTTCATTATACCTTCAGCTTTACCTAAATCAATATGGATAATTCTGTTTTGTTCAATAACAGGTTCTCCGTGAATCATTTTCTTTACTTCTTTATATTCTTCTCTTTGAATAACACCACTTACCATTTCATCTTTTTTCTTCATGAATGTATTGCTGATGATATTTCTTTCTGATTCTTTAAGCTTTTGAATAATAAGTTGTTTTGCATTTTGTGTTGCAATTCTTCCAAAGCCTTTTGGATCAATATGAGTTATAACACTTCCTCCAAGAACGGCGCTTTTATCAAGAACCAATGCTTCGTGAAGTGAAATTTCCTTATCGTCATCTTCAACTTCTTCTACAATTTCTTTTGAATAAAAAGCATCAATAGCCCCTGTTGTTCTATTTATGTTTACAACCAAATCAACATTGCTTCTTGTATCTTTTTTATAAGCAGCAACAAGTGCTTGTTCAACTGCTACTATAATTTCTTCTTTATCTATACCTTTTGCTTTGTTAATTTCATCTAATGCTTCAATAAAATCTTTTAAAGAATGATCTGCTTCTTGTTTTTTCTTTCTTGCCATTTTTTTACTCCTTAATTAAAATTTAAAATCAAAACTCAAATTAACTTTACTTATATCTTCTTTTGGAATTGCCATATGATCATCATCTACCAAAACTAAAACTTTTCCGTCTTCATACCCTTCCAAAATACCACTGAATTTTTTTCTTCCGTCCACTGACTTAAAAAGTGCAACATCTATCTTTTTACCCGTAAACTTTATAAAATCTTTTTCTTTTTTTATAACTCTGTTTACTCCGGGAGAAGATACTTCCAAAATATATTCTTCTTCTATTATGTCTTCTTCATCAAGCATATCTGATATAAGTCTTGTTACATTACTTATATCATCAAGATTGACTCTCCCTTCAATTCTTTCAATATATAATCTTAAAACTTTGTTGTTTCCTTCTTTTTTAAATTCTATATCAACAAGTTCAAGCCCATTTTCACTTAAGATATTTTCACTTAAAGCTTCAATTTTATCTGTAATTTTCAATATAAAGCCTCCTAAATAAAACAATATAAAACAATGAGTGGACATACGCCCACTCATCTAGCCTGAATTATTATACACCTTAAAATATAAAAAAGCAATAAAAAAGCCTCATTTTTATGATTAAACCAATGTTTTAAGGTAAAAAAACATGTAAAAACATAAAAAAAGAAGCATAAAAATGCTTCTTTAAAATTAATCTTCAATTATTTTTACATAAAATCTTCTGTGTCTTGGACCATCAAATTCAGCAAAGTATATACCTTGCCATGTACCAAGCAACAATTCATTATCTTTAACTATAATAGTTTCGCTACACCCTACAACACTGGTTTTTATATGAGCAGTACTATTACCTTCATAGTGTCTAAATTCTCTCATATCAGGGAAAAACTTATCAAAGGCAAATAACATATCCCCAACAACATCAGGATCTGCAGCTTCATTTATTGTTATTCCTGCGGTTGTATGAGGAGAAAATACTGTACATAAACCATTTTGCACTTTGCTTTCCTTAAGTGCACTTTTAACCATATCCGTTATATTATGGAAATTTTCATTATCAGTTCTAAGATCAAATTCAAAAAGCATAACAAACTCCTTAATAATATAATTTCTTATTACATTATAACATTAATTATTAAAAAAGTTATCGGAATCATTATAATGTTCGTTAAAATTAAAGTCATGATTATTATTAAAAAGATTATAGTGACTTGTTGTAGTATAATAAATTGTTCCAGCAAACAACAATATAACCATAACCGCTAAAACAACAGCTCGAATTTTTCTATTTTGATATAAAAGAAACAATCCAATAACAACCAAGAATAAAGGCCACATTAAATCTATTGCTTTTACAAATCCAGAAAAAGAGAGAATATAAATATCAAGCAAATTTAAGATGCATCCGGCACCAATAACTATTAAAAGAGTTCCAAGTATTATTTTTAGATTTCTATTCATGATTTTCATTAACCTCTTCTCTCATTTTCTTTATTTCTTCAATTGTAAATTCACCTTTATCAGAGTCATTTTCGGTTTCTTTGATTTCTTCTTTTATATTTAAATCTTTACCTTGCTCTTCTTTTATAATGTTTTCTTTTTCGCCCCTATTATCTTCCTTAATATTATTTTCTTCTTTTTCAACGTTATTCTTTTCATTATTTGCATTATGAACATCATCATAATTTATATTGTTCACATTTTCATAATTAACATTTTTATTTTTTTCTTTAAATGGAACACTTGAAACAATTAATAGAAGCCCTGCAATCAACAAACAAACAGGAACGATAAAATCTGACATATATTTTGGAAGTACATTCCCAAGAAATAAAATAACACCTATTACAACTAAAAACAAACCTATCTTTTGTTGATTTTTATTTTTGTTAATTTTATCACCCTCAAAATTATATACTCCAGCATTAAAATTTGTATTATAATCATTTACACCAGAACCGTTAGAGTAAAAAGAAGAAAACTTTTTACTATGCATTGTATATTCTCTTATAGGCTCATAAGGAATTAAAAAACAAAGTAAAAGATATATAAAAATAAGAATACCACTTGTAACAATCCCTAAAATTATTGCTACTATTCTTATTATTATAGAATCTACATCAAAATACTCTCCTATACCCCCGCATACTCCCCCAAACCATTTATCATCTCTGCTTTTATATAGTTTTTTTTCATTCATATCAAAGATGTCCTCCAAAGCAAATTTATATGTTTATATAATATATAAATATTATTAAATTTGCAATTAATCTAACATTAAAAACCCATTAAAATATTTTATGTTATAACGCATATTGTTTTTGCTTTTAATATAACCCCATGATATAATTTAGTTAATGTTAAGCCTTAAGAATGGAGATTATATGAATAAACAAGAACAAATTTTAAATGACTTTTTAGTTGAAATATTTAATGAGATACTGAAAGTTGAAGGTAATGCTTTAAAAAAAGGTAAGTTCAAAAATCTTTCAATAAGAGAAATGCACGTAATAGAAGCTGTGGTAAAAAACGAGAAAGCCGGAAATAATACATCTTCAAACATTGCAAAATCATTAAATATTACTCCTGGAACATTAACCATAAGCGTTAACGCACTTGAAAAAAAAGGTTATTTAAAAAGAGAAAGAAACGATGAAGACAAGAGGGTAATAAAAATTTATGCAACAAAACTTGGACACGAAGTAGAAAAAAATCATGCACAATTTCACGAAAACATGGTAAGAGAAATGCTTAATTTCTTCCCGGAAGAAAAAAGAGAAGTTCTTATTCAAGCTGTAGTTGAACTTGAAAAATTCTTTACAAATAAAAGTAAGGCAGGTGAATAAAATGGTAAGAATAATTGTAGACAGTACATGTGATTTAAGCAAAGAAATTGTAGAAAAACTTGATATTACGGTAGTACCTTTAACGGTAAGATTTGGCGATGATGAATTTTTAGATAGTGTTAATATTTCTAATGATGAATTTTATCAAAAATTACTTTTAGCACACGACAATCTTCCAACCACATCACAACCAAGCCCTATAAAGTTTAAAGAAGTATTTGAAAAATATATAGCACAAGGTGATGAAATAGTAGCAATAATGGTATCTTCAAAATTAAGCGGTACCATGCAGTCTGCAACAATAGCAAAAAAGGAAGTAGATGAAGATAAAATTTATATTGTAGATTCAAAAATTGCAAGCTTAGGAACATATCTTCTTATAAATGAAGCCGTAAAAATGAGAGACGAAGGCAAAAGTGCCAGTGAAATTGCAATAAAAATAGAACATATGACAAATAATTTAAGACTATTCGTATGCTTAAATACCTTAAAATATTTAATGTACGGAGGAAGAATATCTAAAACAACAGCTGCAATAGGCGAGATGTTAAATATCAATCCAGTATTAAAGGCAGTTGACGGAGAACTTGTACAGGAAGGAAAAGTAAGAGGCAAAAAATTATCTTACAAATTCATGTTTGAAAGAGTAAAAGATAATATTGACTATTCTTATCCTGTAACATTTGGTCATTCTCATGCACACAAGGCAATTGAAAACTTTAAAGATTTCATGTATAAACACCTTCCAATAGAAGAAAGCGAAATAATATCAATAGGCCCGACAGTTGGAACCTATGCAGGACCAGGGGCAATAGGCATTGCTTACATACAAAAACAAGATGAAGAAGAATAAATAAAAACACACCAAAAGGTGTGTTTTTTATATTGTTACTGATTTTTATCAACTTTTGCATATCTAAATTTTGATAATCATTTATAAATTTGTATTAAAAAAAGAGTTTTTCTCATCTAAGTTTATTGATAAAAAATCATTAATTTCATCCATAAACTATAATATTATAAAAAAGAGTTTTAGAATTTTCTAAAACTCTTTTAATATTTATGCTTCAACTGTTTCAGCCTCAAGTGTTTCTTTTAAATTCATATTTGCTTGAGAAAGCATAAGCTTAATTCTGTTAAGCTGGTTAACTTCACTTGCTCCAGGGTCATAGTCTATTGCAACTATATTTGATAAAGGATACATTTCTCTTATTTTCTTAATTACCCCTTTACCAACAACGTGGTTTGGAAGACAACCGAAAGGCTGTGTACAAACAACATTATTTACACCTGATTTAATAAGTTCCAAAATTTCACCTGTTAAGAACCAGCCTTCACCTGTTTGATTACCAACAGACACAACATCATTTGCATAATAAGCAAGTTTATTTATTTGATTTGGAGCATTAAAGTGTACACTTTTTGCACATTCTTCTTTATAAACTTTCCTGTATGTTTCTATAAAGTTTATTCCTAAATTGGATATTGTTGCGCTAATTTTCTTCATACCAAGTTTATCTGATTTAAAGTTGTTGTTATAGAAACAGTATAGTAAGAAATCAAGAAGATCAGGCATAACGGCTTCCGCTCCTTCTTTTTCAAGTAAGTCTACCAAATGATTATTTGCACCAGGAAGGAATTTAACAAGAATTTCACCTACTATTCCAACTTTTGGTTTAACTTCATTTGTAATTGGAAGTTCATCAAACTCTCTTATAATATTTCTTATGTTTTCATGGAAAACTTTTTTAGAAGAACGAGGTTTTGATAAATCTTTTATACATTTTTCTTCCCATTTTTTATGAAGTAAATCCGCAGAACCTTTTACTACTTCGTAAGGTCTCATTCTATATAACACTCTCATAAACAAATCGCCGTAAACAACAGCTTGCAAACCTTTGTTTAAAAGTTTAGGTGTTATTTTAAAACCTTCGTTTGTTTCTATTCCGTTTGCATTTAGAGAAATTACAGGGATATGTCCCATTCCGGCATTTTCAAGAGCTCTACGAATAAATCCGATATAGTTTGTCGCTCTACATCCTCCACCTGTTTGAGTTATCATTATGGCAACTTTGTCAGTATCGTATTTACCTGAATTCAATGCTTCCATAATTTGGCCAACAACAATCAAAGAAGGATAACAAGCATCGTTATTTACATATTTTAGCCCAATGTCAACAGCTGTTTTACTGTCGTCTTGTAATGCTTCATACTTATACCCACAAGCATTAAGAGCAGCTTCAAATAATGAAAAATGTATAGGAGACATTTGAGGAGAAAGAATCGTATAATCTTTCTTCATTTCCTTTGTAAACTCAACTCTTTCATAACTTGATTTTTTTATTTTTCTCTTTGTTTTTTTCTTATCTCTTATTTTAAGTGTTGCAAGAAGCGAACGAATTCTTATTCTTGCAGCTCCTAAGTTATTTACTTCATCAATCTTAAGTACAGTATGAATTTTTCCTGCAGAAGATAATATATCTTTTACTCCGTCAACAGTAACCGCATCAAGTCCGCATCCAAATGAGTTAAGCTGTACAAGATCGATATTATCTTTTGTCTTTACAAAGCTTGCAGCTTTATATAATCTTGAATGATACATCCATTGATCCATTACAATAAGAGGTCTTTCAACTTCACCAAGATGAGAAACGCTGTCTTCGGTTAATACTGCAATGCCATAAGAATTTATCATCTTGTCAATACCATGATTTACCTCAGGGTCTATATGATATGGTCTTCCGGCAAGAACAATACCTCTCTTTCCTGTTTCGTCAAGATATTTTACTACTTCTTCACCTCTTTTAGCTATTTTTTCTCTTACACTTAAAAGTTCATCCCATGCTTTATCAACTGCTTTTGAAACATCATTTTTATCTAAGTCAAAACCTGTTTCTCCACCTTTTGTAAATTCTCTAATTATTCCTTCTTTTATTGTATTTTTATTTGTAAATGCAAAGAAAGGATTTAAAAATTTAACATTTTCACTTTCGATTTCTTCGACATTATTTTTGATGTTTTCTGCATAAGATGTAACAATAGGACAGTTATAATGGTTTCCCGCTTCAGGTGTTTCATCCCTTTCATAAGGAATACAAGGATAGAATATAGTTTTTATTCCTTGTCTTATTAAATATGTAACATGTCCATGAGAAAGTTTTGCAGGATAACATTCCGATTCACTTGGAATTGACTCAATTCCGTATTCATAAAGTTTTCTCGTAGATACAGGAGAAAGAACAACTCTAAACTTAAGCTCTTTAAATAAAGTAGCCCAGAAAGGATAGTTTTCATACATATTAAGAACTCTTGGAATACCTACAGTTCCGTTTATTGCTTCTTCCTCACTCAACGGTTCATAATCAAAAGTTATTTCATTTTTATATTCAAACAAGTTTATATCAGTCGCCTTATCTTTATGTATTCCAGCCCCTTTTTCGCATCTGTTTCCTGTTATAAACTTTCTTTTACCACCATCAAAACTATTTATTGTAAGATAACAGTTATTTGTACACCCCTTACATCTTGTTGTAACCGTAGTATATGTAAGTTTATTTATTCCTTCCAAATCAAGCATGGAAGTTTCTTTTCCTTCTTCATATCTTTCTTTCGCAATTAAAGCAGCTCCAAATGCCCCCATAATTCCTGCAATATCAGGTCTTACGGCATCATGTCCCGAAATTTTTTCAAAGGCTCTTAAAACCGCATCATTATAGAAAGTTCCACCTTGAACAACAACGTGTTTTCCAAGATCATCAGGATTTGTTAATTTTATTATTTTATATAATGCATTTTTTATAACTGAATAAGCAAGTCCTGCAGAAATATCGCTTACCGGTGCACCTTCTTTTTGAGCTTGTTTAACGTTTGAATTCATAAATACAGTACATCTTGTTCCAAGGTCTATAGGATTTTTTGCAAACAAAGCTTCTTTTGCGAAATCTTCAACGCTGTAATCAAGAGATTTAGCAAAAGTTTCAATAAATGAACCACATCCTGAAGAGCAAGCTTCGTTAAGAAGTACGTTATCAACAGAACCATTCTTTATCTTTATACACTTCATATCCTGACCGCCAATATCCAAAATACAATCAACTTTTGGATCGAAGAAGGATGCAGCATAATAATGGGCTATTGTTTCAACTTCACCTTCATCCAACATAAGAGCTGATTTTACCAAATCTTCCCCATAACCTGTTGAACATGAATAAACAATTTTTGCATCTTTTGGAAGTTTTGAATAAATATCTCTCATTGCTTTCATTGTTGTTTCTAAAACAGAACCATTATTACTACTATAGAAAGAATATAATAAATCTCCCTCTTCACTACAAAGTGCAAGTTTTGTTGTTGTAGAACCTGCATCTATACCAAGATAACAGTTTCCTTTATAGTTTTCCAAACTACCTTTTTTTACTGTATGAACAGCATGTCTTTTTGTAAATTCTTCGTAGTCTTCCTTACTTTCAAAAAGACTTTCCATTCTTTTTATTTCACTATTTAGTTTTATTTCACTATTTAATCTTGTTTCTAATTCTTCTAGTGTAATATTTTCTTTTTCTTCACTGCTTAAAGCTGCCCCTATTGCTGCAAACAAGTGTGGATTTTCAGGGGATATTACATTTTCATCTTTTAAATTAAGAGTTCTTATAAAAGCTTTTTTAAGTTCACTCATAAAATAAAGCGGCCCACCTAAAAAAGCAACATTTCCTCTAATTGGTTTACCACAAGCAAGCCCGCTTATTGTTTGATTAACAACGGCTTGAAAAATAGAAGCTGCAAGATTTTCTCTTGTTGCTCCTTCATTAATAAGCGGCTGTATATCACTTTTAGCAAACACACCACATCTTGCGGCAATAGGATATATATTTTTATAATCCTTCGCAAGTTCATTAAGTCCGTTGGCATCAGTCTTTAATAAAGAAGCCATTTGGTCAATAAAAGAACCTGTACCTCCGGCACATATACCATTCATTCTTTGTTCAATTCCACCATCAAAATAAATAATTTTTGCATCTTCCCCTCCGATTTCTATTGCAACATCGGTATTTGGATGGAATTTTCTTAGAACAGTTGAAACCGCAACAACTTCTTGGACGAAAGGAATATTTAAGTAACTTGATAGGCTAAGCCCACCTGAACCTGTTATAACCGGGTAAATTTTACAATCCCCTATTTTATATAAAGCCTCTTTTATCATACTTAAAAGAGTATCTTGAATATTTGCAAAATGTCTTTCATATTTTGAATATAAAATATTATTATCAATGTCCATAATGACTACTTTAACAGTAGTCGAGCCAATATCTACACCTAATTTATTAATTGATTCCATTACACCCCTCCCAAATAATTATCATTTATTATAATTCTTTAAATTTTAAATAGCAATAAAAAAGCCGAAAATTAGAAGCAATTTTCGACTATTTTTCATATTTATTTCATTTTTATATCAAAAAATATTATCTTTTACATGAGCATACATAACAACAAAAGTTTCTGTTGTTCCAAATTGTTGTGCTCCTTCAAGAAGCTCTGCAAGGTGAGTTGTACTTGTTACATAAGCTTTTATTATTAAAGAGTATTGTCCGGTTAAATAATAAAATTCACTTATTTCACTTGTATTATTTGCAAACTCCTTAAATTCATCATACTTACTTGCGGGCATATCTATGGTAATAAATACGGTTATCCCTTGACCAAGTTTTTCTCTGTTTATTATAGCTTTATAAGCAGTAATTATTCCTTTTTGTTCTAATCTTTTTACTCTTTCAGCAACAGCAGGAGCAGATAAGCCAAGCTCGTTTGCCAAATTCTTCATTGTAATTCTTCCGTCAACATTTAATCTTTCTAGTATTTTTCTATCAATTACATCCATTTTTTTCTTACTCCCTGGTAATAATTTGCTACTTATAAATTATATTACAACATTTAATTAAAATAATAAAGGATTTTTTCAAATTACTTTATTTTATAAGTATTTTTTCAAATCATCTACTTTATCTAATTTTTCCCAAGGGAATTCACTTCTTCCAAAGTGTCCATAAGCTGCTGTTTGTTTATAAATAGGACGTCTTAAATCAAGATGTTCAATAATTTTTGTAGGTCTTAAATCAAAGTTTTCATTTATTATTTCAACTATTTTATCATCACTTAATTTTGATGTACCATAAGTATTCACATATATACTTACAGGTTTTGCAACACCAATTGCATATGCAACTTCAATTTCAATCTTTTCACATATACCGCTTGCAACTATATTTTTTGCAATGTATCTTGCCATATATGAAGCACTTCTATCTACTTTTGTAGGATCTTTTCCTGAGAAAGCTCCGCCGCCGTGTCTTGCATATCCACCATATGTATCTACGATTATTTTTCTTCCTGTAAGCCCACTATCTCCTTGAGGTCCGCCTATTACAAATCTTCCGGTAGGATTAATAAAATATTTTGTATTTTCGTCTAAAAGATTTTCATCTATAACGTCTTTTATTACATATTCTATCATGTCATGTTTAATTGTATCTAAGGATACTTTTTCATCATGTTGTGTTGATATAACAACAGTATCTATTCTTACAGGTTTATCACCATCATATTCAACAGTTACTTGAGTTTTTCCGTCAGGCCTTAAATATTCTAAAGTTTTATTTTCTCTTACTTCTGTTAATTTTAGAGCAAGTTTATTTGCAAGCGAGATAGGAAGAGGCATATATTCTTCTGTTTCGTTGCAAGCAAAACCAAACATTATACCTTGATCTCCTGCTCCGTTTTCTTCTTCGTCTTCTGCTGCATCAAGAGATTTATCAACGCCCATTGCAATATCGCTTGATTGCTCATCTATTGATGTGATAATGCCACATGTATTTCCGTCAAAGCCAAATTTGGCTCTTGTATACCCAATATCTGTAATTGTTTTTCTTACAATTTTTGGAATATCTACATATCCGCTTGTTGTTATTTCTCCCATAACAAGAACAAGTCCTGTATTTATTGCACATTCACATGCAACTCTCGCATTTGGATCTTGTGCTAAAATAGCATCTAACACGCTGTCACTTATTTGGTCACATATTTTATCTGGATGACCTTTTGTAACAGATTCTGATGTAAAAAAGTGTTTATTCATTATTTCCTCCCATTTGTGACCTTAAATAAAAAAATTCTCATAGGAACCTATGAGATTAACTATCTTCCTCATCATTCGGAAAAATCCCGTAGGTATTGGCACCGTACAAACTGTCGGTTGCCGGGTTTCATAGTGCCTATTCACTCCACCACTCTAAATAAGGTCTATTATTTTACAATTGGAATATTACCATATAAATAATATAAAAGCAATAATTTATTTTATTTTATTATAAAATATAAAAAAGCTGTTATTAAATACAGCTTTTTTAAAATATATTTAATTAATTCTTTATTCTAATATAATAAATTAAAATTTATTTATTGTCTTACATTCGTTAACGGCAGTTTTTACCCCCTCAATATCTCCCCCGCTTTGAATTGTAACAGCTGCAGCAATACCACCTTCAACAATTGGTCCGTCTATCATATAAGCCTCGTTCTCACACATATCAAGTGCCATTTCCGTTGTCATTACGGCACTTCCAAGATCCATCATTATAATAACACCATCTCCACTGTCAGCTTCAGAAATACCGTTCATGATTTTTTCCATATCAGTTCCGATACTTCCGTCACTTAAGCCTCCTGCAGCAACAATTTTTACATCTTTTGCCATTTGTGCAGCAAGTTCTTTTACTCCAAGAGCAACTTTTTCACTGTGAGAAACAATAACCATACCTAACATAAAAATATCCTCCATTATTTTATTTATAGTATTATATCATAATTATTAATATAAACAAAAAAATAAGAGGAAATCCTCTTATTTTAAAGCCATAAAATTATAAGCCCGCCTCTGCCTGAATTTACAACTCTTGTAAGTGCTTTTTGAACTTTTATTTTATTGTCATCTTCAATAGATGTAAGTTTATTTTGCATATTATCGCTTATCATATTTTTTAAATTTCTTCCAAAGAATTCACTTTCCCAAATTTTTTCTTGATCATTTTTATATTCATCCATTATTTTATCATAAAACACCTGACATTCTTCCTCTGAACCTATTGTAGGACTTATTGATGTTTCTACATTTGTACATATAATATGAAGTGCAGGAGCAGAGGCTTTTATTTTCACCCCGTGTCTTGAAGATTTATTTATCATTTCAGGCTCATCTAATACATAATCTTCAAACTCAGGTGTAACTATTCCATACCCGCTGTTTCTTGCAACATCCAAGGCAGATGCTATTTTTTCATATTCTCTTTTTATATTAGTAAGGGATGAGATAAGCATAAATAAATCGGATTCGTTTTCTATAGTGACTCCGTTTTTTTCGTTTAGCATTCCATAAAATACGCTGTTATTTATATTAACATCAATATGTATAACACCAAGACTAAGGTCTATATTTGATATATTCATTTCAAAATTATCAAATTTCGATTCTTTAATTCCCTTTAAAACTTTATTTAAAGTATCATTCTTATTTGAATTTGATAAAATAAAATTATATATTTCCTTGTTTATTTCATCTTCTTTATCTAATAAGTCTGTCCACAAAGGAAGAGAATAGTTAATTTCTTTAACAGGGAATTCAAACAAAACATCCAAAAGAAGATTTTCGATATCATCAAGAGTTATATTCATAACATCTAAAATAATAACTTTACACCCATACTTTTCTTCCATACTCTTACAAAGTTCTTTAGACTTACTGCTTGAAGGATTTTTTGTATTAAGAATTGTAACAAAAGGCTTATTTATGTTTTTTAATTCATTTATTACTTTTTCTTCTGCTTGAACATAATTTTCTCTATCTATACCGCTTATACTACCGTCTGTTGTTACAACAATCCCTATTGTAGAATGTTTTTCTATAACCTTTTTTGTTCCTATTTCTGCAGCTTTTTTAAAAGGCATAGGATTTTCGTCCCATGGGGTTCTTATCATTCTTTCTTCATTTTCGTCCATATCCCCAATAGCCCCTTCTATTACATATCCTACACAATCAACAAGCCTTACATTTAAATCAATTCCTCCACCAAGAGAAATATTTGCGGCAGTATTCGGAACGAACTTAGGCTCACAAGTCATTATTGTTTTTCCCGAACCGCTTTGAGGAAGTTCATCTATGGCTCTTTCCTTTTTAAACTTATTATCTATATTTGGTATTACAAGTTCATCCATAAATTTTTTTATAAAAGTGGATTTACCTGTTCTAACGGGTCCTACCACACCCAAATATATATCTTTACCCGTTCTTTTTGATATATCTTCGTATATTCCCAAATTCATAAGAAAACCTCCAAACTCATGTATCTTACTTATACATATTCATTTGGAGGTTAAAATATAATTATTTTTTTAATTTTCTTGTTTTCTTCTGTATATTAATTTTATAGGAGAACCTAAAAATGTAAAAGCTTCTCTTAATTTGTTTATTAAATATCTTGAATAAGCTTCTTGTTCAAGTTCTGGGTCATTTACAAAAATAACAAATGTTGGAGGTGAAACCGATACTTGAGAGAAATAGAATATTTTCATTCTCTTTGTACCTTTTGCTGGTGGATTGTTCATCATTACCGCATCCCCCATTATTTCGTTTAAAAGACCAGTTGTAACTCTTTTTGAATATTCTTCAAGAACCTGTTCAATTAACGGCATTAATTTATGTGTTCTCTTTTTCTCTGTTGCACTTATGAAAAGTATAGGAGCAAAATCAAGGAAATATAAAGAACTTCTTATTTTCTTTTCCATTTCCTTCATCGTATTTGTTTGCTTTTCAACTAAATCCCATTTGTTTATTACAATAATAACAGCTTTAAACCTATCTTTTATAAGTCCGGCTATTTTTACGTCTTGCTCTGTTACGCCTTCCATTGCATCAATCATAAGAAGACATATATCACTTCTTTCTATTGCCCCTATTGCTCTGATTGTGGAATAATGTTCTATATCATCATATATTTTTGCTTTCTTTCTTATACCTGCAGTATCAATTAAAGTATAGTTTTTACCTTCATAATTAAATACTGTATCTATGGCGTCTCTTGTAGTTCCGGAAATGTTACTTACTATAACTCTGTTTTCTCCAAGAAGAGTATTTACAAGACTTGATTTTCCTGCATTTGGTTTACCTACAACGGCAATCTTGGTTCTTTCTTCTTCATCTATTCCCTTTTTATTTTCAGGGAAATGAGCAACAACTTCATCAAGTAAATCACCAAATCCAAGAGCATGTTCAGCACTTATAGCTATTGGCTCTCCTAATCCTAAATCATAAAATTCATATCTTAAATAATCTATATCAAAAGAATCAATTTTATTTACTGCTAATACACATGGTTTTCCGCTTTTTCTTATCATATTTGCAACATCTCTGTCAGATGCTGTAACTCCGCTTCTTCCATCAACGACAAGAACAATAACATCAGCCATATCAATTGCTAGATTAGCTTGTCTTTTCATTTGTTTTAAAATTATGTCATCACTTTTTGGCTCTATACCGCCTGTATCAATCAAGAAGAAACTATTTCCACCCCATGATGTATCAGTTATAATCCTATCTCTTGTTACACCTGGTGTATCTTCAACAATTGAAATTCTTTTTCCAGAAATCTTATTAAATAAAGTTGATTTACCGGTGTTTGGTCTTCCTATTAATGCAACAAAAGGTTCTCTCATTTTTCTCCTCCTTTTAACTACTTAATTTATCTATCATTTTAATGTCTTCATCACTTAAAGTAACCTGTACTGTTTCGTTATCCGTATAGATTACTTTACCTTCTTTCATTCCGCTTGGTTTCTTTACATATTTTATATATGTGTAATCAACTGCCACATTTGAAGAATTTTTTGCTTTTGAATAATAAACACAAAGTTTACAACCTAGCTCTAATGCTTCATTAGAATATTTACCATTGTTTGTTCTTATTATAACATGAGATGAAGGAATATCTTTAGTGTGAATCCATAAATCTGTTTTAAAAGCAAATTTTCTCGTTAAATAATCATTATCAAGAGAATTTCTTCCAACATATATCTCATATCCATCACGGCTTTTAAATACAAGTTTCTTTACTTCTTTTAAATTTGACCTTTTTTTCTTTTTCTTTATATATCCAAGCTGTTCTAAAACTCTTTTTATTTCTTCAACTTCAGGATATGTCTTAGCTCTTTCTAAATATAGGGACTGTGATTCAAGGAAATAAACATTCTCTTCCCCTTCTTTAATAAGTTTTTGCAAATATTTCTTTGAATTTTCAAGCTTTGAATACTTTTTAAAATATTTATTTGCATTTTCACTTGGAGATAAAGCAGGATTTAGGGAAATAGTCATTTCTTCATACGGTTCTTTAAAGAAATTTAAAACTTTTACGCTTTTATCTCCTTTTTTAATATTATGAAGATTTGAAAGAAGCAACTGACCTTTTATATTATATTTCTCACTGTCTTCTGCTTTTTGCAAATCTTTTTTCCTAAGTTCAAGTTTATGTTCTTCTCTTGATAAAGTCCTGTTTATAAGATTATATACATCTTTATATACAACCTTTAATCTGTTCATCCTATCAATTTCATGATAGTATTCATCTATCATTTCAGACGGAGATGAAAATTCCTCTTTATCAAGATTATCATAAGCTTTTATGTCAATACAAACATAGTCTTTATTTTTACCGTCTTTTTTATATAAATTATAAGTAAGCTTATTATCAAGTCCTTCAAAATATTTTTTTATTGAACTTACTACATTTTCTATATCATTTTTTTCCAGATCATTTAAACCTACGTTTTTATCTATATTAAGACCATCTGTTACTTCATCAAAAATAACGGGACTTATACCATTAAATGTTGCCATTAAAGCTTTTTTTAATGTAGTATCCCCTTTACTCATTATATTGTCTATCGCTACAAATTCATTAAAATTCATGGGATTCAATCTGTCTTTTGTAGGATATTCATAATCAATCTTAGGAACAACTTCTCTAAGTAAAGGATTATCAGGTTTTATGTGTTTTATTGAGTCGATTATCTTTTTACTTTCATCATCAACCAAAATTAAATTTGAATTTCTTCCCATAATTTCAGCTATTAACGTAAGATTTTGATAATCTCCAAGTAAATTTATGCTTTCAAAATGAATTTTAATTATTCTATCAAACTCATAACCATCAATACCTGTTATAACAGCTCCTGAAAGATATTTTCTAAGAAGCATACAAAAGCCGTAAGGCTCATTCATTGAAGCATTATAAGTATTTATAAAATGAACTCTTGGAGTAGATGACCCCGCATTTATAAGTAACATTTCTTTTTCACTTCCGAAAGTATGAAGTACTACTTCATACTTTGTAGGCATATATATTTTATTAATCTTACTTCCTATTAGTTTATTTTTAAGCTCTTTTATTAAAGCATAAGTTGTAATTGAATCAAAAGGCATTTTATTTTCTCCTTTATTTGTTTAACAGAGTAAATTATATATTAATTTTATTTTATTAGCAAATATATAATAATAAATTTTTTATTAAAAGAATTATGAGGTGTTCTATGGGGTTTATAAGTTTGTTTTTAATAGCTATTGGACTTTCTATGGATGCATTTTCAGTTTGTTTATGTATTGGAATGAGTAAAAATATAAATGTAAAACAAATATTAAAGGTTTCTTTTTTCTTTTCTTTTTTTCAAGGATTAATGCCGATCTTAGGATATATATTAGCAATAAATTTCAGTGAAAAAATAAGTTGTATTGATAATATTATAGTTTTCTTTTTACTTTCTTTTATTGGAATAAAAATGATTATTGAATCTTTAAAGGAAAATGAAAATAAAAAATATAATTCTCTTTCACTATTAAAGATATTGTATTTATCATTAAGCGTAAGTATCGATGCATTAGCAATAGGAATTTCATTTGCATTTGTGAATATAAAAATTATCCCTGTAACAATATTAATTGCACAAACGACTTTTTTAATGTCTATTATTGGCATTTTATCAGGAAGTTTTTTAGGAAAAATACTAAAAAACAAAGGAGAAACTTTGGCTGGAATTATACTTATTATTATTGGAATAAAAGCTTTACTTAGCTAGAAATGATATTAACAAGTATTATATTTTATTTATTGCTATATTTTATGGTATTAAGTATATTTGCAGCTTATGCTTCATCATAAGTAACGATGAAAACAACTACAAAAAGTGAAGAAATATATTAAAGGACAAACAGCAATTAAATTTCATTTTAAAAGTTAAAGAAATTTAATTGTTCTTTTTTTTTCAAAAAAAATAAGTAGATGAAAATTTATAATTGACAAATAATTTTATTTTTGTTACATTAGTTATGTAAAGGTTTATATTTATATTTGGAGGAAAAAATGTATAAAGAACAAAGGCAAGAAACAATTCTTCAATATATATACGAAAAAAAAGAAGCAAGTGTAAAAGAATTATCAAAGATGCTTGGTGTATCAAACGTAACAATTAGAAAAGACTTAATAGAACTTGCAAATATGGGTAAAATTTTAAAAACTCACGGAGGAGCAACATCCGTAGAAAGTATATTATCAACAGAAACTCCTCATTATCAAAAAGATAAAACATTCAGAGAAGAAAAAGAAAGAATTGGAAAAGCTGCCGCAAAATTAGTCGAAGAAGGTAATACTATTATAATAGATGGAGGGTCAACACCTTATCATGTAGTACCTAATATTTTAGATAAAGAAGTCATGGTTATTACAAATGATGTAAAAGCAGCATATAAACTGGCGCTAGATTCAAAAGCTAAAGTTTTAGTTTCAGGAGGCTACATAGAAAAATCTGTATTTTCTCTTTTAGGCTCTACTTCAGAACATCTATTCCAAACGACACATTCAGATATTGCTTTTATAGGTTTAGATGGCATGGATATAAACTACGGAGCAAGTGTAAAATCATTTACAGAAACACCTGTAAAACAAGCAATGATTAAAAATGCAGAAAAAGTAGCTGCTGTAATTGACCATTCAAAATTAAATCAAAAAATGCTTATTAAATTTGCGGATATAGAAGATTTTGATTATATCATCACAGACGAAATGAGTGATGAAGACATAAAAGCTTACAAAGAAAGAGGCGTAGAAGTAATCATTGCAAAATAAAAAGACCAAAAGGTCTTTTTTATTAAAGTAGATATAATTTTTTTCATAACTTTTAACTACTATGATATAATTCCATAAAGGAGGTTTTTATATGAAAAAATTTATCAATAAACCTGAAAACGTAGAAAACGAAATGTTAAGCGGAATTGCAAAAATGCATCCGGAATATGTAAAAAGACTTGAAGGTCTTGACGTAATCGTAAGAAAAGACAAAAAAGAAGGAAAGGTAGCATTAATAAGCGGAGGAGGAAGCGGACACGAACCTGCTCATGCAGGATATGTTGGATACGGTATGCTTGATGCAGCAGTTGCAGGACCTGTATTTACATCTCCTACTCCTGATCAAATTTACGAAGCTATTAAAGCAACAGATGCAGGAAAAGGAACTCTTCTTATAATTAAAAACTATACAGGAGACGTTATGAACTTCGATATGGCTGCTGAAATGGCTGCTATGGAAGATATTAAAGTTGAACAAGTAATAGTAAATGATGATGTTGCTGTAAAAGACAGCCTATACACAACAGGAAGAAGAGGCGTTGCGGGAACAGTATTTGTTCATAAAATTACAGGTGCAGCAGCAGAAGAAGGAAGAAGCCTTGATGAAGTAAAAAAAGTTGCAGAAAAAGTAATTGCAAATGTTAGAACAATGGGAGTTGCAATTTCTCCATGTACTGTACCGGCAGCAGGAAAACCTGGATTTGAAATAAACGACGACGAAATGGAAGTAGGTATCGGTATTCACGGTGAACCTGGAACTCATAAAGAAAAACTTACATCAGCTGATGAAATAACAGCTCATCTTCTTGATTGCATACTTAAAGATTTAGACTTTGAAGGAAGCGAAGTTGCCGTAATGATAAATGATTCAGGAGCAACACCTCTAATGGAACTTTATATTGTAGGAAACAAACTATCTGACATTTTATCACAAAAAGGAATAAAAGTTTACAAGAGCTTCGTAGGACATTATATGACATCAATCGAAATGGCAGGATTTTCAATAAGCTTACTTAAACTTGATGATGAACTTAAAGCACTTCTTGACAGCAAAGCTGATACACCTGCTTTTAAAACATTATAAGGAGAAAGAAATTGACAAAAGAAACTTTAATAGAATTAATTAAAAATATAGCAAAAAAAATTGAAGAAGAAAAACAATTTTTAACAGATCTTGACAGCGAAATCGCTGACGGGGACCATGGAATAAACATGGCAAGAGGATTTGAAGCTGTAGAAGCAAAACTTGATACCGTTAAAGATAAAGACTGTGGAACAATATTAAAAACAGTAGGAATGACTTTAGTTTCAACTGTTGGAGGCGCAGCCGGACCTTTATATGGAACAGCATTCATGAAATCAGGAATGGTTCTTGCAGGTAAAGAAGAATTAAACGGCGAAGATTTTATAAAATCTATGGAAGCTGCAATTGAAGGCGTAAAACAAAGAGGAAAGTCAGATAAAGGTGAAAAAACAATGCTAGATTCTATGATTCCTGCTTATGATGCTTTCAAAGAAAACATAGACAAAGGAACAAAAGAAGCAATGAAAGAAGCCTTAGATGCTGCAAAAGAAGGAATAGAGTATACAAAAACAATAATTGCAACAAAGGGTAGAGCTGCCTACATTGGAGAAAGAAGCATAGGACATCAAGACCCTGGAGCTACTTCTTTTACTTATATGCTTGAATGTTTATATAATATTTTATAAAATAAAAAGCCTGACAAAAAATCAAAAAAAGACCGCATATGCGGTCTTTTTTATTAGAATAATCCGGAAATCTTTCCGTTTTCATCAACATCGATATTAAATGCAGCAGGTTTTTTACCAAGTCCCGGCATTTTCATAACATCACCGGCAAGAGCAACTATAAATCCGGCACCGGCTGATACTGTTAAATCTTTAATTGTAATTCTAAATCCTTCAGGTCTACCTAGCTTGCTTGGATCATCAGATAGAGAATATTGTGTTTTTGCAATACAAATAGGCATTTTATCAAAACCAAGTCTTTCAAAGTTTTCAATTTCTTTTTCTGCTTTCTTTGTATAGTCAACACCGTCAGCACCGTAAATCTTTGTTGCGATTGCATCAATTTTTTCTTTAATTGGTAAATCTAAATCATAAGAGAATTTAAAGTTATTTTCTTCTTCACAAAGTTTAATAACTTCTTTTGCAAGTTCTTCTCCGCCTTCTCCGCCTTTTTCCCAAACTTCACTTAATACTACATTTACACCTAATTTTTGGCATTCATCTTTAATTAAGTTAATTTCAGCATCAGTATCATTTACGAATTTGTTTATTGCAACAACACATGGTAAACCAAATACATTTTTGATGTTATCAACATGTTTAATTAAATTTGGAAGTCCTTTTTTAAGGGCATCAAGATTTTCACTGCCCAAATCATTTTTGTTAACTCCACCATTGTATTTTAAAGCTTTTACTGTTGCTACAATAATTACAGCATCAGGTTTTAAGTCGGCTAATCTACATTTAATGTCAAGGAATTTTTCAGCACCAAGATCAGCACCAAAACCTGCTTCCGTTACAACATAGTCACAGAAGTGTTTTGCCATTTTTGTGGCAATAACACTGTTACATCCATGAGCGATATTTGCAAAAGGACCACCATGAATAAATGCAGGTGTACCTTCCAATGTTTGTACTAAATTAGGTTTTAAGGCATCTTTTAAAAGAGTTGCCATAGCACCGTTAGCTTTTAAATCTCTTGCAGTAACTGGATCTCCGTCCATGTTATAAGCTACAACTATATTACCAAGTCTTTCCTTTAAGTCAGTGATATTATTTGCAAGACAGAAAATTGCCATAACTTCACTTGCAACGGTAATATCAAAACCGTCTTCTCTTGGAGTACCGTTAACTTTTCCTCCAAGTCCGCAAACAATATTTCTAAGTTGTCTGTCGTTTATATCAACAGCTCTTCTCCATACTATTCTTCTAACGTCAATGTTACATTCATTTCCTTGATGTATATGATTATCAATCATAGCCGCAAGTAAGTTGTTAGCTGCTGTTAGAGCATGAATATCTCCTGTAAAATGAAGATTAATATCTTCCATTGGAACAACTTGTGCATATCCGCCGCCTGCTGCTCCACCTTTAATACCAAATACCGGTCCCAAAGAAGGTTCTCTAAGAGCCATGATTGTTTTATAACCAAGTCTTCTTATTGCATCCGCAACACCTATTGTAGTTGTTGTTTTGCCTTCCCCTGCTGGAGTTGGATTTATGGCAGTGGTAAGAATAAGTTTACCGTTTTTATTTTCGGTTCTTTTTAAAACGTTATAATCAACTTTAGCTTTATATTTCCCATAAAGTTCTATATCGTCTTCTCCAAGACCTATTCTTTTGGCAACTTCTCTTATGTCTTCCATTTTTGCTTCTTGAGCAATTTCAATATCACTTTTGTAACCCATTTTTATTCTCCTTAAATCTTAATTTTGTTTTTGGTATTTTTGTATAAAAAACACAAAATAGCACTATCAAGAATAATCATTACAACAGCTTTGATAATTCTTTGTGGCATCATTGCAATAGTTGCATATCCGTAAAGCTGAACAAGGAATACAGTGTTCAAAAGAAGAGAACAAAGTAATTCACAAAGAAGTGCAATTACACAAATATGCACACAGTTCATTTCAATATTTTTTCTTTTAAGAAACATTGCAAAAAGTCCCGGAATAACACCATACATTGCACTTGTAAGGGTAAATCCCAAATGGAAAGCACCACCATCAGGTTTTAAAACAAATTGTATAAAATCTGACAAAAAACCAATGGCAAATCCATAAAAAGGACCTAAAACAATACCAGAAAAAATAGTGGGAACAGTTGTAAAACCGATTCTGAAATTTTGTGTAACAGAAATTTCAAACATCTTAAGAACCATCCCCATTGCAATAAACAATCCTGCATAAGCCAATTTTCTTGTACTTACCAAACTAGAGCTTGCTCTATTCATACTTTTACCTCCTAAGTA
Organism: Anaerofustis butyriciformans; assembly: GCF_036289385.1. Taxonomy (NCBI): domain Bacteria; kingdom Bacillati; phylum Bacillota; class Clostridia; order Eubacteriales; family Eubacteriaceae; genus Anaerofustis; species Anaerofustis butyriciformans. The sequence continues at coordinate 23,208 of NZ_JAYFFH010000005.1, read as the reverse complement.
TTACTAGACAAAGCTCCGCTATGAAACATATTTAATTAATGTTTTTTACAGCGGACGCGACAAGACACCGCAACCAATAAGGTTTTCGTTTAAAGGCAACTTCCCATCCTTTAACACTTAACGCATCTTATCTACTCTGTATATATTTTTACATAAAGATTATATCATAAAAAACCTCTATATTCGGCTATTTTATAAAAAATATATTAAATAAATTGATATTTACATATAAAAATAGTAGAATGGAGTAAAAACAATCGGGGTGATATTCTTTTTATGGAAATAACTTTTGACAATAAAACATTAAACGGAAAAGTATCGGCAAAGCCTGTCTTTGAAGATTTAAAAAGATATTTGATATGTTCTTTATTTTCAAATGATACAAGCATTATAAAGAATGTATTATTGGATAAACAAACAAAAAATTTACTTAATATTTTAAGCAAACTTGGTGCAACCATAATGGTTGACGAATATGAAGGAAAAAGGAAAACTCTTAAAATTAAAGGTTCTTATCCTTTTGATGTAAATATAAATCAACTCGATCTTAGAAATAATATAGATTTATTAAAAACAATAGCTCCAATACTTCTTGTTTCCAAAAAGAAATTTAACATTAAATATCAAAATATTTTAATTTCAAACCCGATAAATTCTTTTTATAGCTTTTTCTTCAAAAGAGGATTTACAAAAATTCAAAAGGAAAAAAGAGAATATCCTATAAAAATTAAAACAAGCATAGATAAATCTGTATTTTTTATAAGAGCAGATGTTGAAAAAGAATATCTTTCTACTTTGCTTTCAATTATCCCAAAAGCTTACAACAATGCAAAAATCATTATTCATTCGGGAGAATTAAAAGACAAAGAATATATTCTAAAAACAATAAAAATACTTGAAAGTTTTAGTATTAAAATCATAAACCACAATTTTAAAGAATTCGATATTATAAACACTGAATATCATCCATGTGACGTTACAATAGAAAATGACTTTACGTCTGCCAGTGTTTGGATAACAGCGAGCGCACTTGGACATAAAATAATGGTTAAAAACCTAAATTTAAAAAGTGAACAAAAAAACAAAAAGATTTTAGATATTTTAAAAATAATAGGTTTTAATATTCTCGTAAATAAACACGGTGATATTATAGCAAAACCTAATAAAATAAATGCTTTTAATATAGATATAACAAAAGTGCCGGATTTACTTCCGTACCTTTCTGTTATTGCCAGCGTTGCCGATGGAACAAGTAAATTAAGACATGCAGATGAAATATACATCAATAATACTCCAATAGCAGAAGAAATGTCACGAGTAATAAACGAGATAGGCGGTGACAGCTTTGTTTTCGGAGGAGATCTTATAATAAGAGGCAGAGAAATATTGAAAGGTGGAGAAATAAAAGAACCTGTTGCCCACGAAATTGTTTTTTCACTTTGTGCCATTTCAAGACAATGCCAAAATCCTATAAAAGTAACTCTTCCAAATTCAAAACCACGATATTATAAAGAATTTTACCGTGATTATAACAGACTTGGAGGGAAAAGATATCTATAAAGCCATAAAATTTATGGCTTTTTTTGTATGTTTTTATTATATTAACAAAAACTAATATAAAAAAGAGGATACAAAATGGATATTTCAAAACTAATATATAACAGAATAGTACAATTACTAAAAAATAGGAATATGACAATAAATAAATTTGCAAAAAAACATAATCTTCCTGCAACTACAATATACAGCATAGGTCACGGGAAATCAAAATCACCATCAATAAAAAACATTTTAAAAATATGTAACGCACTGGATATAAGCTTGTATGATTTTTTTAATACAGAAGAATTTAAGTCAAAAGAATACAAATAAAACTACCTTTTATGGTAGTTTTATATTGTAATATTCTCAAATTCTTTTTTTATTTCTTCTTCACTCATTTCATCAAGAGATGTTGAGGCAATTTCTTTTTTAACAGACTGTTCATTATAATTTTTTATATTTTTTTCTTGATTTTCTATTTCAAGTTTTAATTCATCTATCTCTTTATTTATATCTTTATGTCCGCTTCTTTTTTCAATATCACTTAACTCTTTATTAACAGCCTTTTCCAATGCTTCAATTTTACTGTAAGTTTGCTCAACTTGCTTTATTATTTTTTGTAGGTCACTATTTTTATTTGAACCTTCTGTTTTTTCTTTTTTTACATATTCATTTAATTCTTCTTTTTCTTCTTTTTGTATATTTGATTTTATATCATTATTTTCTTCAATATAAGATATTTCTTCACTATCAAGCAACTCATCATTTTCTTCATATATTTCAGAAGAACTATCTTCATTGTTCTTAGTATTTATGATATTATCATCAACTTGAAAACTGTTTATTTCATCAATAATATTTTCCAAATCTCCTGTATGCATCAAATCTTCTTTACTATGTTCATTTTCATCATACATAGGAATATCAAATTCATTCTCTTCTATTGTTTCTTGTTTTAAAGGAGCAACTTTTTTTAATACCTTTTCTTCACCTTTATCACTTAAAACAACAATACTGTCTACTTTATTTTGTAACTTTTCATTTATAATAGGAGATTTATCATCAATATGACCAAATATCTCATTTTCTTTATAGTATTCTTCTATTTTTTCATCTTTATGAAATCTTACTGAAAGCTTATGTAAATCATAGTATTGTCTTAAACCAAAATCATAAACAATACAAAAACCAATAAGTTCTAATGTTTCAACGAAATTATAATTCCTACCTATTGATATTTTATCTGTAATAATAAGCAAAATATTTTTTAATATATCAAAAGCTATATATAAAAGGATAAATAATAAAAATTCTTTTATGCTTATAACCTTTAAAAACGCCAAAACAAGAGAGAATATTATTATCGGAAGTTCCAAAATAGGATTTAAAACTGATGATAAAAATTCATAAAATTTACTAAGCCCCATAAATGAGTTTATTGCATTTTGATTTTTTGCATTAATATAAGTTGAATACATTTCGTTAAATAAATAAGGCTTAAAATCTTCTTCTTGTTTAAATGCAAGAGCTTCGTAATCTATACTGTATCTATCTCCAAATTCTTTCGTTAGACGATTTTTCAAATCATTATTTGGATTTATACAATTATCAAAAAATCCTCCAACATCTTTAACTTTATTTCTATTATATAGTGTAAAATTATTACCGCTTTCAAAACCACTGCAAAATTCTTCATTAAACGTCTTTAAAAATAATTTATTTTTTATGCTCTTTATAATAACACTTCCAAGCAAAAAGTTATGCGTTTTTATACCTTTGAAACTTAGATTTTCTTCAGACGCATAAACTCTGCTTTTTATTATTCCCATAGAAAATAGATTATCGTCAAAAAGCATAAATTCCCTTGCAAGTTTACTTAAAGAGGTTCTTTCTATATCAATATTTTCTTCTAAAACCATAAATAAATCACTGTCTATATTATCTATAACAGCATTTATATTATTCCATTTACTGCCTTGTTCCTTAATTAAAAGATTAATTTTTCCATTAGAGTAAATAGATATTATCTCTTCTTTATTTATATTGTATATAAAAGATTTATTTTCTTTTTGAAGTTTAAATGTTGATATAATTCTTTTTGATAAAAAAGTATTATTACTTGAAACAACAATGAAAATATCATAATTTTCATAATCAAGTTTTATTAAACTATTTATCTTTAAAATAAATTCGTTAATATTTTTTTCTTCATTTAATATTAACGTTATTTTTTTCCCTTCTTTTTCAACATCTAAATATCTTTTCTTATTTTTTATTAAATTGTTAAATACCATAATAGACGGAATAACAGCACTAAATAACGAAACAATTCCATACATTATTGTATAAACAATAAATATAATAAAAATAACATATAATATACTCATAATTACTCCCGTTATGCCAAATATTCTTTTACAATATACTTAAGTCTAATATTTTCACTTTCTTCTTTTAGTTTAACAAGTACACTGTTTAACATTTTTTTATCCTTAAATTTATCCAAAGCATCATATATTTCCATTTGAGTAAAATCAGAAAGCTTTTCACAAGCAACAACGAATGCTTTTGTGAAGCTTGCTATATTTCCCCTGTTTGCTATTGCGTTCATTGCTTGAAGTCTGATTTTTTTTGAAGAAGAATGAAGGCATTTTAGTAAAAACTCATCAACTTTTTTATTTTCTGTCCAAAAAGAATTAGTTTTTACAATAAACACTTCCAACTCTTTTGAATAAGAATACTCAAAAGAAAGATCTTCGCTTGTTACTATACAAGAATTTATTTCCTCTATAAATTTATGTAAAATTTTATCATTTATATCTTCTTCAATAAATTCTTTTACAGCAAAATAATATTTTTCTTTAATTCTATCGTCTTTTTGAAGAATATTTTTTAATTCGTCAATATCTTCGACCTTCGGATATTGTCCTATTTTTAAATCTTTAGAAATTTTATTTAAAATTAAATTAAATTTTTTTAATTTTAAATTATAAAAAAACATTTTTATTTTTGCAAACAACATTCTAAAAACGAAATATAATATTACAATTAAAAATATTGATAATAAAGCACAAAGTACAATTAATTCAAATTTATCCATACTTCCTCCTTAGATTCATTTAAGTATATCACATATTAATTAAATTTACAAAAATACAATAAATTTGAAATAAAAAAAGACACTTAAAAGTGTCTTTTATACAAGCATTAAACTTGGATTATTAATAACTGATTTAATTGTTGATAAAACATTTGCACATTGCATACTACTCATTAAATCTTCACAAGCATTGATATATACTTTTACATAATCTTCTTTGATTAAAACTGTTATATCAACCTTTTGTTCAAAAGCTTTTGGATAATAATAGTCAATATTTAACGGCGTCATGTCTGTAATAATATAATCAATATCTTCTCCATCTTCAATATCTACCATATTCTTATCCATTTGACTTACAGTAAGTTCATTTACACCTTCAATTTTCTTTTCTATAAGTTCATTATTATGGAATTTACAAATTTTTATTTTTCCTGTAAAAGAATCTATTTTTGCTTTATCAAGAGAAAATACGATAGATTTTACTATTGTATTAAAAACTTTTCTTTCACTTAAATCAGAGTAAGAAGCTAACATTTCTTTTACTAAATTTAAATGTGCTTTTATTCCCATGCTTACAGAATTATGTGTATGAGTTTCAATTACAACTTGATTTTGTTTTGTATCTTCTTCTTCAACATCTACAGGCTCTTTATTAATTACAACAGAACTGCTTGTATCATCATTTAATGTTATAATAACCCTTTTACCAAAACTTTCATTTATTTCTCTTTCAGTATCAGGATAATCATCAGGATCTTCTTCAAATGGTACAACAACTTGATGAACTACATTATTTTCAACTGGAACAACAGGAATTTCTTTACCTTCCTCATCAAATTCTTTAGAAACAACTTCTTCAATTATTGGAGAATAATGAGCTTGCTCGTCTCTGTTCATCTTTTCAATACTATCGCTTTTTTCTTCTCTTTCTTCTCTAGTTTCTTCAGGTGTTGTATATTCACTAGTTATGGTATTTGAATTTTGATCGTAATTTACAATTATATCTTTTGGAGCTTCTCCCTCATCATCATAAATATCATTTTGATGTTTTATCATAAATTGAATTATATCAGAATCTGCATTGTCTATTTCTTTTGAAGGTTTTTGTGTATTTGTATTTGTATAGATTGCATTTGATTCTTCATCGAAATTATCTATATCTTCTTCACTATTTATCATATTTATTCTTTGTTCCAAAATCTTAAACTCATCATCTTCATTCATTTTTTTTACAAAAACATCATCAGATATTTCATTATCAACTTTCTTTTTATCTCTTAAATATTTTTCAATATCACTGGCTTCAATACGTCCGTTTTCGCCGCTTCCTTCGATATCTGATAAATCAATTCCCAAAGCTTTAGCTAACTTTCTTGTTGCAGGACTTGCTTTTTGTTTTGAATTTCCTAAGTTTGTCATATGTATACCCCTTTCTGAATTAGTATTCAACCAATTGCATTATTTTTTCTAATAATTTTCCTGAACTTGGGAGAATTTCTTTTGCTTTCTGTGGATTAAAAGGAAGGAATTTATCATCACTACACATTCTTACTATTGGAGCTTCTAAATAATCAAAAGCTTCTCCTTCTGCAAGAGTTGCTGCAATTTCACTTCCAACAGAACAGCTCTTATAACTTTCAGACATAATAATCACCCTACCGGTCTTTTTAACAGATTTTATAATTGTATCAAAATCGATAGGTTTTATTGTTCTTAAGTCAATCACTTCAACTTTTACATTACTCATATACGCAACGTCACTTGCTTTCATTGCTTCCTTTACCATACTGCCGTAAGTAATAACTGTTATATCTGTTCCTTCTCTTGTAATATTAGCTTTACCCAAAGGAATTTTTTCTTCTTTGGTTTCGCTTATTTCACCTTTTGTATCATATAGATTTTTATTTTCAAAAAATATTACAGGTTCGTGTTCCATAAAAGCACTTCTAAGCATTCCAATAGCATCTTTTGGATTTGAAGGATAAAGAACTTTTATTCCAGGAAAATATGAAAGAACCGACTCAATAGATTCATTATCTTGTATACCCGTATAACCGCTATAACCAATAGGACATCTTATAAGAAGACTTCCCGGTATATTAGTTCCCATTGCAGGAAGTTTTGATGCATAATTTGCGATTGGATCAAGAGATCTAAGTAAAAATTTACATCCCGGAACTTCTGTTATTACATTAAATCCATTTAAACTAAGTCCAACACTTGAACCTATATAAGCATTTTCACTTACCGGAACTTCTATAATTCTTTCTTCCGGAATTTGAACATCAAATCCCTTACTAACTTTGTATTCTCCCCCAAAAACACCAATATCCTGAGATACAAAAACACTATTTCTGTTTGTTCTTAATTCGTAAAGAAGAGTATTTTTTATAGCTTGTTTAAAAGTTAATTCTATCATTATTTATCCTCCCCAAAGAAATCAAATTCAGAGTCATCATCTGTATCTATTTTAAGCATGTTATGAAGTTTGGAGATATTATTTGAACTGTCTCCGTCACTTATATCTATTATGTTATCATCACTATTATCAGGCATACTAAAAGGTTTGGATGGAATTTCTTCTTTTTGATTTATACTGTCATTTACTCTTCTCATGTATTCATTGATTATTTCATCGTCAACATTATATTCAAGCAAAGCTTTTTCCTCATCAAAAGGTTCTTCTTGTTTATTTTCTATTACCTCTTCATTATAATTGCTTTCATGTTGCGTTCTAAGGCTTTCATAATCTTCACTATCATCATAAGAAGAATTTACATATTGGATATCTTCATCTTCATATCCATCTACAATATTATAAAGTTCATCATCTTGTCCTACACTGTTTTCATCTTGATATTTTTTTTCTTCTTCGTCTATTTCTTTAAATATATTATCAAGAACAGTTTCGGCGTCAGCAATATATTTTTTCTCTTCTTCTGTTACAATATCTTCCTCTTCGTATTTTGCATTTTTTTCAGCTTTTTTCTTTAAGCTGTCTCTAAAATCAACATCTGCAAAACCATCAGTATTTGATATTAAAGTATGAGTATGTCCATTTTTTAATATATCTTCAACCTTAATTTCTTCTTTAGGAGAATCATCTCTTTCAGGGAAAATATTTTTTAGCTGTCTTATTTCTTCAAACACTTTATCATTTGCTCTTATTTCTTCTTCATCACCAAATAACTCTTCATCATCAAATTGAATTGAAGATTTAAGTTTTGGTTCTTCTATCATAACAGAAGTATCGGCTTGTTTTAAAAATTCCTTTTGTTCTAGTAAAGCTTTTAGTTCCTCTTCAATTTGAGTTTTCTTTGATATTTTTTCTTCTTCTTTTTCTTTTATTTCTTCTTTTTTAATTTCTTTTTCGCTTAATATTTTATTTATGATACTGTCCATTTCATTGGAAATGCTGTCTTTCATCATTTGAAGATCATCGTCAACACCTACCATATTGTTAAGCATATAATTACTTAATTGCTTTATAGGACATTTTTCAAACCAAGCTCTAAGTTCTTTTGAACTTCTGTATAAAGCTTTATCTGCCAAATGATGACCACTAAAGCGATAAGTTTTAGCTTCGAGGATAATAGGACCTTTTCCTCCTCTTACATAACTTGCCGCTGTAAGCATTGCTTCATACATATCAAGAACATTATTTCCGTCAACAATAATTCCCGGAATTGAAAAACTACTGCCACGAGAAGCAATATCTTTTACTGTTGATGTTTTTGCAAAACTTTGTCCTTTTGCATAAGCATTATTTTCAACAAGATAAATAATAGGAAGTTTGAACATTGAAGCCATATTTACACTTTCAGAAAATACACCTTCATTTACTGCGCCATCCCCTATAAAAGATACTACAATATTATTTGTATGATGTATTTTTTCTCCCATGGCAACACCAGTTGCAACAGATACATTTCCTGCAGGAAGAGCAGAAGCTCCATAAATATCAGACTCTGTATCTGCGAAATATCCGGGACCTGCTATACCATCAGTATATCCTCCGTCAACTCCCATTATCTCTCTAAACATTTTTTCTATATCCATTTCAAGACATATTGAAGCAGCAAAGTTTCTATGAGAAGTAAAAACTTTATCTTTTCCGTTTATTGCTGCCATAGCACCTGCGCTTACGGCTTCTTGCCCTATGGATAAATATAAATTCGTATGTATTTTCCCTTGTTCATATAAATCGGCAAGTTTTTCTTCAAAAACTCTAACCTTTAACATCTTATAAAATAACTCAACAATTTTTTGGTTGTTTATATTCATCTTTACCCCCTATTTTCTGCTGGATAAAATCTCTTGAGCATAGATTAAATCTTCCGGTGTTGTTATTTTTATATTATTATAAGAACCTTTGATTATTTTTACTTTCAAGCCATATTGTTCTACCAAGTATGAATCATCAGTTCCCAGTATTCCTTTTTCTTCAGCATTTTCAAAAGCTGCTTTTAAAATATCAGCTTTAAAAACCTGTGGTGTTCTTATATTATAAAGAGTACTTCTTTCTACTGTTGCAGAAACAAATCCATTCTCATCAGCTTGTTTTACCGTTTCTTTTACAGGTACTCCAAGCACACATCCACCAAATTTTTTTGCACCTAAAACAGTATTAATTATTTCTTTGTTTGATATAAGAGGCCTTGCACCATCATGTACAGAAATAATAGTACATTTTTTATCTACTTTTTTTACTGCGTTGTATACGGAAGCTTGTCTTGTACTTCCGCCAACAACGATTTTATATGGTTTCTTTATTTTATATTCTTTTAAAACTGTATTCTTAAATAATTTTTCCTCGTTTGCGGCAACAACAACAAGAATTTCATCAATATATGGACAATTATCAAAAGCCCTTATCGTATGCGTAAGTATGGCTTTATTATCAAGTGAAATATATTGCTTGTTTATACTTTTCCCCATTCTGGTTCCTCTGCCGGCTGCGGGAATAATTACACTTACAAAATCTTCGTTCATATCTTACTCCAACCATAGAATAAATAATATAATATTATATCATATTTTCTTCCATAAAGGAAAAGTAATTATCTTTACCTATTATCACATGGTCTAAAACCTTTATTCCAAGAAGTTCTCCTGCATCATAAAGTCTTTTAGTTAAAACTTTATCTTCATTTGACGGCATAGAGTTACCGCTTGGATGATTATGAACAAGTATAATAGAGTTTGCATTCTTTTTTATGGCATTCTTAAATACTTCTCTTACATGAACTAAAGATGTATTTATTGTTCCAACAGAAATCAAAATATTATCTATAATCATATTCTTTGTATTAAGAAGTATTACCTTAAAATGTTCTTCGTTTAAAAATGACATTTCATAACTTAAAAGGTCTAAAATATCTTGGGTACAAAAAATATACTTAGATTTTTCTTTTTTTAGATAAGTTCTTGCACCCATTTCAATGGCACATAAAAGAATTGTTGCTTTTAAATCCGTCATTCCAGGGTTATCTTTAATCAACTCTTCTTTTGTTATACCCATTAAATCACTTATGGAGCTACCGTATCTTCTTATTATATTTTTCGATAACTCAATCACACTTTTGGTTGAATCACCTTTCCTTATTAATAAAGACAAAAGTTGTTCATCACTTAAACTTACAACTCCTTCTCTATTCATCTTTTCTTCTATTTCATTAATAATATTTTTATCATCTTTCATATCTTAAAACTCTTTTAATATATCATAAAGAGTACTTATACTAAGTCCCACAACATTAAAATAATCACCGTTTATTTCTTTTATAAACTTACTTGCAAGTCCTTGTACAGCATACCCACCGGCCTTATCGTAAGGCTCTGGTGTACTTATATACTCTTCTATTTCTTCATTTGTCATTGTTTTAAATGTAACAACTGTCTTTGTAAAAGTCTTTACAACTTTGTCTTTATTCATAACACAAAGCCCGCTTATAACATAATGAGACTTACCTGACAGCTTTGTTAACATATTCCTTGCATCATCTTTATCTTTTGGTTTTAAAAGTATTTCGTTATCTAAATAGACCACCGTATCCGCACCTATTACAATACTGTCATTATGATTTTTAAATACGCTTAAAGCCTTTTGATATGCAACATTTTTTATATTTTCTTCAATGGATAATAGTGAATTAAATTCTTCATCGCAATCAGAAACAATAACATCAAAAGGAAAGTTTAGCATACTTAAAATTTCTTTTCTTCTCGGTGATTTTGAAGCTAAAATAATGTTTTTCATAAAAATCCTCACTTGTGATAACTATACCAAAAAACAAGGCTTCTTTCAAGCATTATGCTTTTATTAAAGTGTGTTTAAACTATATGTTTTACAAAGATTTTATAGTATAATTCCTTAAAAGCGTAAAATAAAATTAAAATTAAATAAATTTTATTTTGTGGACTTTCATATTCTTAAATGGTATAATAACTCGTTGTTAAAATTTGAAGAATTTTATATCTTAGAGGTAAAAATTTATGAAAGCTGTTGTTCAAAGAGTAAAAAATTCAAAAGTAAGCGTTAATAACAAAGTTATTTCCGAAATTGGAATAGGTTTTAATGTTTTATTTTGTGCAGAAGAAAATGATACATTTGAAGATGCTGATTATTTAATAAAAAAAATATCAAATTTAAGGATATTTGAAGATAATCAAGGTAAAATGAATTTATCAATAAAAGAAGTAAACGGAAGTATGCTTGTTATATCTCAGTTTACTCTTGCCGCAAGCACAAGAAAAGGAAACAGACCAAGCTTTACAAAATCAATGGAACCTAAAAAAGCAAATGAACTTTATGAATATTTTATGAATGGAATAAAAGAAGAAGGTATTGAAGTAAAAAAAGGTGAATTCGGGGAGGATATGCTTGTAGAAATAAATAACGACGGACCCGTTACCATTATATACGATACTAACAACAAGGAGTAACTATTATGAGTGAAGAAAGATTAGACGTTCATGAATTTTTACAAAATGATTTAATGATAGACAATATCTGTAAAACAAAAAGAATTCTTGGAGTATTTGAAGATGAAATATATTGCTATTTCAAAGGAGATATAGCCGATACAAAATCTGTCACTTATTTTATTGAAAAAATAAATAATACATTACCAATAAAAAAAGTAATCGTAAGTGAAATGACAGATGATGAAATTCAAACATATTTGGTTGAATACTTCACAAAAAATAATATATCTTTTAAATTTGTAACGGATTATAGCGACGAGGATCAAGCTTATATGATTGTAATATGTGAAGAAGACATACAAAGAGAACCTTTGTTATATGAAACAGATATTCCAAAAGAATACCTTGAAAACTACGGGAAAACTCTTTGTAAAAAACATATGGCAATTTTAGAAGAACTGGACCATGATATGATAAAATATTATAAAAAAGAAAGTTTTCTTACAAAAGGAAGTTGCATTCTTTGTAAGTTAGAAGAAAGGAAAAAATAAAATGGATATTAGAGCTTTTCAACTTGGCCCCGTAGGCACAAATTGTTATATTGTAACAAAAAATGATAAATCAATCATAATAGATCCCGGTCATAACGATACTAGACTTATTGATTATATTAAAAAAGAAAATTTAAACATAGAAAAAATACTTTTAACACACGGGCATTTTGACCACATTGCAGGAGTTGATATGGTAAGAGACGCAACAGGTGCCAAAGTATATATTCATGAAAATGATAGCGAAATGCTTTCTAACCCAAATAAAAACGGTTCAGCTCTTATGATGGGAATGAATATCACAATAAAAGATGCAGATGAATTTGTTTTTGACAAAGAAAAAATAGACTTTGAAGGAAGCACAATCGAAGTTATTTTTACTCCGGGACATTCTAAAGGCGGGGTTTGTTATAAAATAGATGACGAAAACGTAATTTTCTGTGGAGATACTTTATTCTACCGCTCAATCGGAAGAACAGATTTATATGGTGGAAGCATTACTGAGCTTGAAAGTTCAATTAGAAATAAAATTTATACTCTTGATAAAAATTACACTCTTCTATCAGGACATGGAGAACCTACAACAATAGAAGACGAAAAGAAACTAAACGGATTTTTCAGAGCATAAATGAATATAACAACAGACAATAACATAAAAGAAATTCACGTTCGTGAAATATTACAAATGTTTTACCCTGAAGAGTATAAGAATATCTATATGAAATTATACTCAAAGGGTAATTTTATTTATTTAGAGTATAAAAACAATATCTATAAAGAAGAAATTAAAATATCTGAAAAAAATACCACCAAAAGACTTGTTTATAAAGTTTTAAAAGAAGAAACAAAAAAATCATTCCCTTATGGAGTTTTAACAGGAGTAAAACCCATTAACATTTTAAATATGTATAAAGACAAATCGAAAGAAGAAATAATACATATTCTAAAAAAATACTATTTTGTAAGGGAAGATAAAATAAAACTATTAATTAAAACAAAGCAAACACAAAAAGAACTTATAAACGATGATTTGGCAAGTTTATATATCCATATTCCTTTCTGCCCTAAAAGATGCTCTTATTGCTCTTTCCCTTCAACAATATTAAAAGAAGAAAACAGCATTCTAACAGATTATACAAAATGCTTAGTAGAAGAAATAAAATCCATAAGCAACATTTTAGATAAAACACAAACCAAACTAGACTCCATATATATAGGAGGAGGAACTCCCGGAATACTAAACGAATATAATCTTAAAATGTTAATGGAAAATATAAATAAATATATAAATACAGATATTGAATTTACTTTTGAACTTGGAAGAGCAGACCTCGTAAGAGAAGAAAAGCTAAAAATATTAAAAGAAAACAACGTAAAAAGAATTTGCCTAAACCCGCAGTCATTTAATGAAGATGTTTTAAATTTATGTAACAGAGGAATAAAAAAAGAAGAATTCTTTAAATCTTTTGAACTTATAAAAAAATACGACTTTATTACTAACTGCGACTTAATCATGGGATTAAACAAAGAAGATATTATATCCTTTTTTGATGAAGTAAAGACACTTGTAGATTTAAATGCAGATAATATTACAATACATACACTTGCACTTAAAAGAGCAAGCGAATTAGAACATATAAAATTTGAAAATGAAAATTTTTATTCTATTCAAAAGAAATGCTTTGATTTGCTTGAAGAAAATAAATATAATCCATACTATTTGTACAAACAAAAGCAAAGTTTATGTATGGGAGAAAATGTTGGATTTGCAAAAAAAGATAGAGAATGTATATACAACATAAAAACAATGAAAAATAAAAGTAGTGTAATTGCTCTTGGCGCCGGTGGGGCAGGAAAAGTATATGTAAAAAATGAAGATAAAACATATAGAGTCGATACAACAAAAGATACAAATATATATATAAAGGAAATATCAGAAATAATAAAAAGAAAAGAACATAAATATATTTCTCTATTAAAAAAATAAAACGCCTAAAAAGGCGTTTTTTTTATTCTACTACCACACTGGTATCGCTTAGCGAATTTGTTATAGTTACTTTTGCACCTTTTCTCAAGGTTACTTCAGCATTTGTTACGGCATCAAATTCAACAACTTTATCATTTATTGAAAGTCTTACTTTTCCCGTACCGCCTTTTTTGGCTTTTATATCTTTATAAACCAAAGCTTCTAAACCAACCGTATTAGCAGAGAAAATAGCATCATGTTTAACCATTAAATCAACAGCATATTCAACAAGAGCAAAAATAACAAGTCCTGTAAAACCAAGCAGTACACTTATAACAAAACTTGGCTTCATTGTGATGTTATTTTTAAGTGTCTGCATTCCCATAAATCCAAATACAAGTAAGAAACCTGATATAGTAAAAATAGAAAAGTATCTTACAGTTAAAGATTTACTTAACTTATTAGAACTTAAGGTTAAAATTGAAGGGTTATTATTTTGAACTATATTTTCATCTAAATTCGGTTTACCCTTATTTATTTTTATTCTTCTTATTTTAAGTAAAGCAAAAATAATTATTCCAACCAAAGCCACATAAACACACCCCAAATATATTGAGTGAAGAATCTGTGGCGACATCATAAAATAATCCATAAAACTCACTTCCTATTTAAAATTCATATTCAACCAATGTATGAACATCGTATGCTTTTAATTTATCTCTTGCATTTAAACCTGTAAGTTCCATTAATGCAACTATTGCAACAACTTCTCCCCCAAGCATTTCAACAGCTTTTGCACTCGCTTCTAAAGTTCCACCTGTTGCAATAAGGTCATCTATGATTACAACTTTATCACCTTTTTTTATAGCATCTTTGTGAATTTCGATTGTATCACTGCCGTATTCAAGGTCATAAGTATAACTTAATGTTTCAGCAGGTAATTTACCAGGCTTTCTTACAGGAACAAAACCTGCACCTATTTTATAAGCTACAGCAGTTCCGAAAATAAAACCTCTTGATTCTGGTCCTACAATTAAATCTACATCACTTGGAATATAGTCACAAAGTCTGTCTATTGTTTCTTTTAAAGCATCTTTATCTTTTATAAGTGTTGTAATATCTTTAAAACTTATTCCTTCCTTTGGAAAATCTTCAATTACTCTAATTTTTCTCTTTAAATCCATTAATATGTCCCCAATCTAAAATTTAATTTTTTCATTATATTAGTATTATTTATGTCTGATTTTTTTGTTATCTTATTAAACGACAGACTAAGTTTATCATTTTTAAGAGAATAATTCAATATATTCATTTCTTTCATTATATCAAGTGCAAGTCTTACAGTAAAATAATTTATTTCAACATCACTTTCATTCCTAATGTTTTCCATAAACTCGTAAATATCATTTGTAGTATACATCAATATCTTAAATTTCTTATACAAATATAAGAAAAATTCTCTTGTAATTCTTACACTTTTTAAATTCCTTGATGTTTTCAAATATTTATATGAAGTATTTTCAAATACATCATTGTCAAAATCATTAAACTCAGGTCTGTCAAGTATTATAACATCTTCACCTATATTTTCTATAGGTAAAACCAAAATATTAATCTTTCCCTCTATCTTATTTAATTTATTATAAGAAATATTATAATCATATTTTTTATACTTTAAAAATTTATTAAGTCTGATAAATGTATCTTTAGAATATACTACAAACACTTTATCTTTATATTCTTCGATAGCTGTTTCAAAAGGATACTCTAAAGCATTTTCACATGGATAAAAATATTCTTTTAATTTAAGATTATTTATAAAGTAATAATAATTAGCTTTGTCAAAATCCCTTAAATTAATATCGTGATAATCAATATCTTTAAGCTCAAACTGAAGTTTTTCTATTCCCTTATATGAATTTATAGATAAATTAAACACAATATCAAAGGTCTTTGTAAAATCATACTCGTTTACATAGTGTCCCATAGAAAAACCTATGGCATCATAATAATTCCCGTTATATAAAATACTTAATTTTAAGTGGTCAAAATTTTTGCCTATTGCCCTTGCATTGTTAATTACTACATTTCTAAGACAAAGCACACTTCTTGAGTTACCGATTCCAAAAGGAGCAAACTTTTCAAGCTCCATAGCTGATGAAATATTCAAATTAGATGGTATTGCAGTTGTATCATAATATACTCTTTTATAAAATAGATTTTCTATTTTCTTTTCTTTTGCATAATCGTTAGATTGTTTTATAAGTATTTCAAGATTTTCCTCTTTTATGCTAAATCCAGCAGCAGCAGAGTGCCCGCCAAATTTTATAAATAAATCTCTGCTTTCGTTCAAACAATCAAATATGCTAAAACCTGTTATACTTCTACATGAAGCTTTAATAACTCCCTCTTTTGATTTTGTCATAATCACAACAGGACGGTTATATTTTTCCTGTATTTTACTTGCAGCAACACCCATAACCCCTTCATTAAAATCTTCACCTAAAATAAATAAAATAAGGGAATTATTTAATAGGTAGTTTTTTTCTATGTACTCTTCACTTTTAGCAAATATTTCCTCTTCGATATCTTTTCGTTCATTATTTAATTCACACAATTTGGAAGAAAGCATATCTACTTCGCTGTCATCATCCGTTAAGAAAAGCTTGCAAGCAAGATTTGCATCAATAAGTCTGCCGGCAGCATTTATTCTCGGACCTATTTGAAAACTTACATTACCACAGTTTATATTATCTATATTCAAATCAGCTTTTTTTATTAAAGATACAAGCCCTTTATTTTTAGTATTTCTTAGTGCTTTTAATCCAAGAGATGCTATTATTCTATTTTCACTTGTTAAAGAAACTATATCGACTATTGTTCCAACCATTGCAAAAATAAGAATTTCACTTATATCATAATCAAGCTCAAAATATTTTTTTATTCCAAGAGCTATTTTAAAAGCAACCCCTGCCCCACATAATTCACTAAAAGGATAATTATCTGATTCAACTTTAGGATTTATTATTCCATAAGCCTTTGGGAGTTCTTTTGGTGGAGTATGGTGGTCGGTAATAACAACATCAATACCTTCACTTTTTAAAATTTCAACTTCTTTAACAGACGTAATTCCGTTATCAGTTGTAATAACTAAATCAGGCTTAATTGAAATTATTTTTTCAATACTTTCGGTATTTAATCCATAACCGTTTGTAAACCTGTTTGGTATAACTATTTGTACGTCAATTTTCATAAAAGTCAAAATTTTATAAAGTATTATGCTTGAAGTTACCCCGTCACAGTCATAATCTGAAAATATAACAACTCTCTCATTATTTAAAATTACTCTCTTTAATCTTTCCATGAATACTTTCATATCCTTAAACAAAAAAGGATCATACAAGTCTTCAATTTTAGGATTTAGATAAGTTTCAACTTCTCCAAATGTAGTAAACCCTTTCATGTTAAGCAAAAGAGCACTCAAATAAGATATATCAAATTGTTCTTTTAAATTTTCTATAAAATCATAATTTATGTTTTCTGAACTTTTTTGTTTAAAAATTTTATATTCCAATTCTAAAACCCCTAAAAAAATATAAATAAATTTTAACATATAATAAACAAATATTGTAATGAATTAAAAAATAAAATAATAAATATTTAATATAAAATATACGAAAGGATTAAAAATCATGACAAAAAACAACAACATAAAAAAACTTCTAAATGGAGTAATGATAGGGTGTGTATTCTGCGTTATCAGTGTTTTTGTATTTTCTCTTTTTATGTATTTTTTTGATTTCCCCGTAAGTGTGGAATCAGGGGGACTTTATATTTTACTTAATTTGGGGCTGTTTATTTCAAGTCTTTACGCAGGAAAAAACGTATCAAAAAACGGTTATCTATACGGTATTTTAAACGGTATAATTTTCCTTTTTATTATGCTTGTTTTAAATATTTTTCTTAATCAAGGTAATTTTAACTTTTTTAATTTTCTTTTAAAAATACCTTTATTTATTCTTCTTTGTGCCGTAGGAGGAATATTCGGTGCTAATCTAAAAAAATAACAATTTTACGGTAATATAATAATATTTATCCATTTTACCGATAATTTTAAATACTTCAAATTTAGCCTTTTTGCATGCAGTTTTACCGAAATTGCATGCAATATGTTAAAATTTGCATGCAGTTTTCAACAAAGTAAAGAAAAGTAAAGAAAAGTAAAGTATAGTATAGTAAAGTAAAATATAAAAAAGACATTGCAGGCAATGTCTTTAGGAAAGCAAATCAACAAGCTCCAAAATATTTTCAAAATCTTTATTTCCTTTAAAATCTTTTTCTTTATTATTGTGCTCAGCTAAAACATTAATTTTTTCATTTTCATTTTTATCAATATTTTCAGGAAGAAAAACACTTTTTAATTCTCCCATACTGCTAAGCAAAGGAAGCATATTTATCATTGATTCTATCTTATTAAAATCACTTCCAAGAGAATGCTTTAAACTTTCCATTAAAAATTTATTTGTTCCTTGTTTTCCCTCTTTTTTTATTCTTAAAGTTTTATTTTTTATATTTTGTGCATGAGAAAAGTAATTATCAACATATTTCAGCTTTTTTCGCACATTATGTATATTAAAATTATCTGTAAATAAATGCTTGTTTTTATGGTATTTATTTGTAGCTTGAATAGAACTGTCATTATCCCTGGAATTTTCAATTACATATTTTGCTTTTACGTAAGATGTATTGTTTCCACCCCCAAATGCAGAATAAAGCAAAATTAAAACCAGGATTTCACCAAATGATATGTTTTTTGGGCTATCCATATTTAATCTCCTTTAAAAGGGGCCTAGGCCCCTTTTTTTAACACTCATCATCACAGAAAAGTAAAAATAATACTAAAATAATAAGAATTATGTTGTTTCCATCAAATATGCCTCTTAGGAAACCTCCTCCGCAGCCACAATCGTTATTATTATCGCCGCATAAAAATAGCATTGCAAGAATGATTAAAATTATTAAATTATCATCTTCACACAAACAATCCAAAAAATTACCTTTCAAAAGAAAGTACCTCCTTTATATTAATAGGATAAAGATATCTATCAGCTGATTATTCAGTAAATAAAACGATTAATAGTAAGAAGAAGAATAGTAATGAACAAGGGTCGTCGCCGAACATTTCACAATCATTAAATAAAACTACCAAAAGTAAGAAAAACATTAATAAACATTCACAAGAACAATCATCTAAAAAATTACACATATAAATTACCTCCGAGTAATAGATTTTAATAGGTGCTTTTTTTTAAGCTCCTAATTCATAGTACGCGGCTATATAAGATTGTGTGATGAAATAATTAAAGTTATTTCAAAATTAAAATTAAAGGAGGTTTAAAACTTGAAAGAAAAAGATGTTTCAAAAATGATAAATATGGCAAACAGCCTAAATATCAACGAAAGTTCTTTTGAAAAGTTAAAAGATGAAGCAAACAGAAAAGGAGTAATGGAAAAGGCAGAAAGACTTGAAGAAGAATACGCTCCGAAATTTAGACAGTTTTTAAAAGAAAACGGAGATTTATCGAATTTAAGCAACGAAGAAAAAGCAAGAGTAATTCTCGAATATAAGGAAAAACTACCAAAGAAAGAGCAGGAACAATTTGAAAAAGTTCTCTCTCTTTTAAAATCTTATGTAAAGAAAAACAAGTCAAGGTAGAAAAAATGAAAAGAAGAAAATTAAATAATGAGAATAATATCCAAAATGATGATAATTTGAATTTATCAAATGTACATAATAAAAGACATAAAAAAAGAAAGAGGAACAGAAAAATGAAAAAGAAAAAAGTAATTGTAAATAATGACGATACTGTAAGAGAAGTCATAATAAAAAATAACAACAATCATAATATAAAAAATGAAAAAGAGAATGATAAAATATTAACAAAAGAACAATTTTTAAAAGGAGAGGATTATTAAGCCTCTCCTTTTCCTTTTTAGTTAAATAACATATAAATAGGTAAAGACCAATATGCAAATATAATCAAACATATAAAAATATCAAATGTAAAATGTCTTATCATACATACACTTCATTAATTTTAAAATATAAAACATTAAAGGAAGAAATAATGTTTATTTCATGGTTTTTAAAAGTAAATTATGGTGCATTTTATAAATACTTATGCTATAATATTTAATTGATTAAAATTATAAAATGTAGGAGAAAAAGAAAATGGGTAAGAAAAAGAAAGTAGAAGCTATAACCCCAATGGGTGAAGATTTCGCTCGTTGGTACACAGATGTAATAACTAAAACGGAAATGGTAGACTATGCCCCCGTAAAGGGATTTATGGTTATTCGTCCTTATGGTTATGCACTATGGGAAAACATTCAACAAGCTTTTGATAAAAGATTTAAAGAAACAGGACATCAAAATATGTATTTCCCGTTACTTATCCCGGAAAGCTTTTTAAATAAAGAAAAAGAACACGTTGAAGGATTTGCACCTGAAGTTGCATGGGTAACACACGGAGGAGAAAACGAATTAGCAGAAAGATTATGCGTTAGACCTACAAGTGAAACAATTATATGCAGTATGTATGCAAAATGGTTAAAATCTTATAGACAACTTCCTTTCCTATATAACCAATGGGCAAACGTTGTAAGATGGGAAAAAACAACAAGACCATTCCTTAGAACAAGCGAATTCTTATGGCAAGAAGGTCATACAGTTCACGCAACTTTTGAAGAAGCACAAGAAGAAACTTTAAAGATGATTGATATTTACAGAGAAATCTGTGAAGATTACCTTGCAATGCCTGTTGTTGTAGGTCAAAAATCTGAAAAAGAAAAATTTGCCGGTGCTCATGCTACATACACAATCGAAGCATTAATGCATGACGGACAAGCTCTTCAAAGCGGAACAAGCCACAACCTTGGAGATCACTTTGCTAAAGCTTTCGAGATTAAGTTTTTAAATAAAGAAGAAAAAGAACAATACGCATACTCAACATCTTGGGGAGTATCAACAAGATTAATCGGTGGAATAATAATGGTTCATGGTGATGATTACGGATTAGTACTTCCACCAAAAATCGCACCAACACAAGTTGTTATCATTCCTATTGCACAACATAAAGAAGGTGTACTTGACAAAGCAAACGAATTAAAAGAAAAATTAAAAGATTATAGAGTAACACTTGATGATAATGACTCATATTCACCTGGTTGGAAATTCAATCAATGGGAAATGAAAGGTGTTCCTGTAAGAATTGAAATCGGACCTAAAGATATTGAAAATGGTCAATGTGTAATTGCAAGAAGAGATACTTCAGAAAAAATATCTGTTTCTCTTGATGAAGTAGAAACAAAAGTAAAAGAACTTCTTGAAGAAATACAACAAAATCTATTTAACAAAGCTTTAAAACACAGAGAAGAACATACAAAAGTTGCAAAAGATATGGACGAATTCAAAAAAGTTCAAAGTGAATCTCTTGGTTTTGTAAAAGCTATGTGGTGTGGATGCAGAGAATGTGAAGATAAAATCAAAGAAGAAACAGGCGCAACACTAAGATGTGTACCTTTCAAACAAGAAGATATCGGAAGTGATAAATGCGTATGCTGTGGTAAAAAAGCAGATAAACTTGCGTACTTTGCAAGAGCATATTAAGGAGAAAAGAAAATGACTTTATACGAAGAACTGGTTGAAAGAGGTTTAATAGCCCAAGTAACCGATGAAGAAGAAATAAAAGAACTTATTAATAACGGAAAAGCCACTTTTTATATAGGATTTGACCCAACAGCAGATAGTCTTCATGTAGGACACTTCATGGCTCTTTGCCTAATGAAAAGACTTCAAATGGCAGGAAACAAACCTATCGCTCTTGTAGGAGGCGGTACTGGTATGATTGGCGACCCATCAGGAAGAACTGATTTAAGACAAATGATGAGCGTTGAAACAATAAATGAAAACTGCGAAAAATTCAAACAACAAATGAGCAGATTTATTGATTTTTCTGACGGTAAAGCATTAATGGTAAATAATGCTGATTGGTTAAGAGACTTAAACTATATAAATTTCATAAGAGATATAGGTTCTCATTTCAGCGTTAACAGAATGTTATCATTTGAATGTTATAAACAAAGAATGGAAAGAGGCTTAAGCTTCCTTGAATTTAACTACATGATAATGCAAAGCTATGATTTTTACAGACTATACAAAGATTATGGCTGTAATATGCAATTTGGCGGAGACGACCAATGGAGCAACATGCTTGGCGGAACTGAACTTATCAGAAGAAAACTTGGCAAAGATGCTTATGCAATGACAATTACTCTTCTTCTAAACTCAGAAGGAAAGAAAATGGGTAAAACAGCATCAGGTGCTGTATGGTTAGATAAAAACAAAACATCTCCATTTGATTTTTATCAGTACTGGAGAAACGTTGCGGACGAAGATGTTATTAAATGCTTAAAAATGCTTACATTCCTTCCTCTTGAACAAATCAAAGAAATGGAAAAATGGCAAGGAAGCGAACTTAATAAAGCTAAAGAAATATTAGCATATGAATTAACAGAACTTGTTCATGGTAAAGAAGAAGCCGACAAGGCAAAAGAAGCTGCAACTGCACTTTTCAAAGGAGGCGTAAGCAGTGAAAACATGCCTTCAACAGATATTACAAAAGATGAATTAAGTGAAGAACCTACCCTACTTGACATAATGTTAAAAGCAAAATTAATCCCTTCAAAAAGCGAAGGAAGAAGACTTATTAAACAAGGTGGAGTCAGCGTAAATGATGAAAAAGTAACAGACGTAAACAAAGCCATAACAATGGAAGATTTTAACAATAACGAAATGATAATAAAGAAGGGTAAAAAGGTATATCATAAAATAAATATTGTATAATAAACGTTGACATAAATAACAATATTTAGTATTATTGACTTGATGTAAATAAGCTATTTTAAACAATTAATAATTAAATTTTTAAGGAGAAAGATAAAAATGGCAAGAGAAAAATACGAAAGAACTAAACCACATGTAAATATTGGTACAATCGGTCACGTAGACCACGGAAAAACAACATTAACAGCAGCAATCACAAAAGTACTACATGAAA
>NZ_JAYFFH010000004.1:0-190991 GCF_036289385.1 Anaerofustis butyriciformans | reverse complement strand
AATTCCTCGTGACGATAGCGACGGTGTAACACCTGTAAACATTCCGAACACAGAAGTTAAGCCCGTCCACGCCTAGAGTACTTGTCTGGAGACGGACTGGGAGGGTAGGTAGTCGCGGGGTTTTTTTTATTCTTTTGAACCTGCTTTTTAGGTTCTTTTTTTTATTTTCTTATCCTTTTATCTTTTCTTGTCTTATATATTTATTTATCTATTTCTATGTTACTTTACATTAAAAAAAGAGACCTCTCGATCTCTTTTTTCTTTAAAATTTTTACTACTTTAACTTTGCTAATATTTCTGTTATTGCTTCTATCTCTTCTTCTTTTAACCTTTGAATTTTTTTTATTCTTCTATAATTGTTTATGATAATATATTTTTTAGATTTATTTATCATTTTTATTAAAAGTATTAAATTTAGGTTTTTGATGTGTTATAATAAGTGTCAAAATTTGTTGAAATTATATATTAAAAGAGGAAAAATAATGAAAAAATTCTTGAAAAAAAATAAATTATATATTTTTTTGATTCTTTTTATTTTATTTATAGTTAATATTGTTTTTATATTTATGTACTTAAATAAAGACGAAACATATTTAAAGAATACATATATAAATGGGGTAGATTGTTCAGGGCTTACAGTAAGTCAGGCAAAGGAAAAAATTGTCGGTGTTTGGAATAAAAATGAGTTTATCATTAATGAAGCAAATGGTAAAAAAGAAAAAATTACATTATCAAATGTTACATATAATATTGACGAACAGCTAAGTGACATTGTAAATCCTGGGTATTTTTCATACATTTTACACAAAACTCATTTAAAAGAGAATAAATACACAATAACTATGACTGTAAAAGAAACAAGCGATGAATTTAATGATTCACTAAAAAATTTATCCATTTTAGAAGATAAAAAAGATGTAACAAAGACTCAAAATGCATATATAGATTTGAATAGTTCAAATTATGAAATAGTAAAAGAAGTTTATGGAACAAATGTGGATTCATACTTGTTAAAAAAAGATATACTAAAATTAATATCTAATGGTGAATTTACACTTAACTATGATAATAAAAATTATTATGATAAACCTGAAATTGTATCTACAAGCGCAATACTTAAACAAGAACAAGAATATTTAAAAAATTTGGATTTGCCTGCTATTACTTATAAAATGGCAAATAAAGATGTAAAAATTGATAAAGAACAAATCTTAAAGCTCTATGGGATAACAAATAAGACAATTGAAACAAAAATGAAAGAAAATAAATTAACAGTAGATAAAAGTGCAGTAAAAAGTTTTGTAAATGACTTAGCCGCAAAATACAATACAAGCGGAAGAATGAGAGAATTTAAATCAACTTTAAGTGGTACTATATCTATAACCGGTGGCGATTACGGGTATGTCATAAATAAAGATAAAGAAATAACAAAGTTAACATCAGAATTAAATAAGAAAAAAGATATAAACAGAAAACCTTGCTATTCACAAACCCCTTATAATACATCCGATGAAGTAGGCGATTCATATGTTGAAATAGATTTAACAAATCAAAAACTTTGGGTTTATAAAGATGGTAAAAAAATTGTTACAACAGATATTGTAACAGGAGATGAAGCTGGTGGATACTCAACACCTGCAGGAATATATTACTTAAAATATAAACAAAGAGATACTACTTTAAGTGGAAGTAATGCTGATGGCAGTACATATAATTCACCTGTTTCCTATTGGATGCCTTTTAATGGAGGGATTGGAATGCATGATGCAACATGGAGAAGTAAATTTGGTGGAACGATATACAAAAATAGTGGTAGCCACGGCTGTATAAATATGCCTAAAAATAATGCAAAAAAAACATATGAAACAATAGAAACTAATTATCCAATAGTAGTTCATTATTAGAAGAAGCTTTTGCTTCTTCTTTTTTTATATTGATAAAAAAATACTTATAAAAGTAATCTTTTAGTTATAAAAAATAATGAAAGAGTATATATTTTATAAGGAAAATATTTCAATACATTTTTTTTTACTAAAATTTGATAAACTATTGAATTTTATATATTTTCTGCATATAATATAACCATAGAAAACGTTAACAAATCCAAAACAAAATGGAAGCAATAAAATATATTGAAAAATATAGAAATTGCATTTAAGGTATTTAAAAATTCTAACATAATAGTTAGAAAAGAATTTAAAAAGATGATATCAAAATTACACAAAAAAGAATGAAAAGGTAAGATGCAAAAGTACATCAAAAAAAGAAGTGTAAAAAGGATAAAAAATATATTTAAACAGAAATATATATCTTTTGAAAATTCGTTTAAATAAATTAAAGTTTGTTAAACGTTGAAGCTATAAAATTCCAAGATGTATCAAAAAGAAAAAATAAAATGTCAAAGTACATTATAAAAAATCTTTTAAAGAAAAGGTACATTAAGGAAAAGAGAAAATTGTGAAACAGAAGGAGGAAGAAAAGGAAACTTAATATAGTAAAAAAAAGCAATAAAATAAGAATAGATTGCTGATAGGTAAGAGGCGAGTAAACCTCTAAAATTTAAATAGATAAAAATAAATAAATAAGTAAATAAAAAAGAAGAAAATGAAACGTTAAGGTAAAACTATATTAAGGGAAAAGAAAGCAGGAAGTTTATATAAGCAATTGGGAAGTAAGTTTAAAGAATAAAAGAAAAAAGAATAAAAAGAAAAAAGAAAATTAAACTGAAGATATTGCAAAAAAATGATAGTACTGTGAAACCAAATTCTGAATCACAAGAATCGAGATACTAGGTAAAACTAGTAAAAGAAAGAGAGTCTGAAAAGACTCTCTTTCTTTTTTTATATTTTATGTTAAAATATAAATAATAAATGTTTAGGAGGCAATAATGAAAGCTATCGTATTAGAAGACAAAGAAAAAGTTGTTTACAAAGATGTTCCAAAACCTGAGTGTACAAAAGACGGCATACTTTTAAAAATTGATGCAGTTGGGCTTTGTGGTTCAGATGTAAGAACATATTCATCAGGTGTAAATGGTTTGGATTTTCCTTTTATTTTAGGACATGAAAATATAGGTATAATCGAAGAAATAGGTGAAGAAGTAAAAGGATATAGTGTTGGAGAACGAGTAATTGTAAATCCTGTTATACCTTGTGGTAACTGTTATTACTGTGAAAAAGGTATGCAAAATCTATGTGAAACAAGACTTACATATGGACATCATTTACATGGAGGGTTTGCTGAATATATGTTAATTCCGGGTATTGGGGTACAACGTGGACAAATTTTAAAAATACCGGAAGGTGTAAAAAGTGAAGATATGGTTGTAGTCGAACTATTATCAAGCGTTGTAAATTCTCAAGATTTAATTAATGTAACTCTTGGAGATACTGTTGTAATAATTGGGGCAGGTCCACTTGGATGTTTACATAGTGAAATTGCAAGACTTAGAGGTGCTAAAAATATAATTATGGCAAACAGAAGTGAAGCAAGACTTGAAAAAAGTAAAGCATTCAGCGGAACACATTTCGTAAATACATCTAAAGAAAATTTAAAAGAAGTAGTAATGGATGTTACTGATGGAAGAGGGGCTGATGTAGTAATAAATTCAACTCCTGCGACAAAACCTATTGAAGAAGGAATACATTTACTAAGAAAACAAGGTAAATTATTAATTTTTGGAGGACTTCCAAAAGATAATCCAAATGTAAGTTTAGATGGTAATTTACTTCATTACAGTGAAATTCAAGTTATTGGAGGATTTTCAACAACTCCTGATAGTTTTAGAAAAGCCTTTGACGTTGTTGCAAACGGAATGATAAATGCAAATTTAGTTTCTCATATTTTACCTTTAAAAGATATGGAAAAAGGTGTAAAAATGTTAAAAAGCGGAGAAGCCTTAAAAGTAGTTTTAAAACCATAAAAGACAGCAAATTGCTGTCTTTTTTATTGTAATACATCGCTTGTAACAGAATAAACGGAATCTGAAAATGCATAAGTAAGTGCATCAGAAACTACTTTTGCCATTTCATAAATATTATTTAAACGCAGTGTTGTAAGAGAATTTATTGCGTCTTTTTCATTGTTGCTTACAACCAAAGTAAGGGACGTATCTCCTGTTTTGGGTAATGTTTTTCCGGTAGCTTTTCCGGGGAATATACCTTCATTAAATAAAATAATGTCTCCTACATTTCCTTTTTGTGAAATCATTGAGTCAATAACAAAAATTTCTTTACCAGGATATACTGTTTTAATATATGAAAGAGTATTATTTATGTTAAGGGCATGAACAGGATGTTTGATTGTTCCAAAAATAGGATTATTTAAAAAATTATAACTTTCAAGCAAGCTTCCTACAATTGGAGCAAATGCATCTCCGATACATTTATCAGTTCCTATAAAAAGCAAAATACAATCTTTAGATGTTAATTTTATTATTTCTTCTGCAAGCAATTTTGCAGCATTTTTTTGTAAATAGTTAAATGTTTTTTGCATATTCATTCTCCAAAAAAAATATACCCTAATTATATATAATAGGGTATAAGTAAAATGTAGATATTTGTTTAAAGTTATTTCATATTTTCTAGATTATTTTTTATTGCGGTAAACATTCTTTCATCGGCATTAGG
The DNA here is from genome assembly GCF_036289385.1 of Anaerofustis butyriciformans. Lineage (NCBI taxonomy): Bacteria > Bacillati > Bacillota > Clostridia > Eubacteriales > Eubacteriaceae > Anaerofustis > Anaerofustis butyriciformans. Next base: position 186,363 of record NZ_JAYFFH010000004.1, on the reverse strand, counting down.
AATTTGCTTTTTTAAATATTTTAATAAGTTTTTCATTTCTTCTCTTTTGGTAAATCCATCGGCAGGACATTCACTTTTTATTATAGGAATGTTTTCACTTTTAACAGCATGAATTACATCTTTTTCTTTAGCATATAAAAGAGGTCTAAGGGAATAAACACCTGTCCTATCAAGGTAAGTTACAGGCTTAAAAGTGTGTATTCTTCCTTCGTAAAAAAGGCTTAGTAAAAAAGATTCTATAAAATCATCTCTATGGTGTCCAAAAGCAATTTTATTACTGCCAAGTTTTAACGCCGTTTCATTTAAAGCTGCTCTTTTCATTTTTGAACATAAAGAACATGGATTTTTTTCTTTTCTTTCATCAAAAACGATTTTCTTTATATCTGTATGAACAATTTCAAGAGGAACTTGAATTTCATCACAAAAAGTTTCAAGTTTATCAAGCTGCATATTATCAAAGCCTACATCTATACAAATTGCGGTCAGTTTAAATTTCTCGGGAGAGAAATACATATATGTTTTTAAGGCTTTTAAAAGAAGCATACTGTCTTTTCCTCCTGATACGGCTACACATATATGGTCTCCGTCATTTATCATGTTATAATCCTTTACCGCTTTTCTAATGCATCCCAGTGTTTTTCTCATGTTATATTCCTTTTCTAAAAATATTTATTTATACTTTTTACAATTGCATTTACAAGTTTGTTTTGATTTTTCTCATTTTTTAATTGTTCTATTTCATTTTTGTTGGAAATAAAACCACATTCAATTAATACGCTTGGGTAGTTTGTCATTCTTAATATTCTAAAATTATTATCTTTTACTGCACTATTTTTATTTGCGAGAAGAGGCGCAATATAATCAAGCCTAGAAAGTTCCTCGTTTAAAATATTAGCGAACTTTAAACTTTGTTTTGCCTCTTTGCATAGTGTTATGTCTTTTACTATTACATTACTTCTTCCTGTTGATGAAAGTATATTTATTCCATTTGTATAATATATGGTTGTTATACCGTTATTAATCTCTTCTTTAATAAATGGGTAAGTTTTTCCGTTTTCTTCAACATATATATCATTAAAGTCTAAATTAGCTTTAAAAGATGAATAGTAAATTGTATAACCGCTTTTATTGTTTTGGGTGCCTGTTGAATCATGGTGTATGCTTATTAGTAAATCAGGCTTAATTTTATTTGCAATTATTGTTCTGTTTGTTAATGTGACTTCTTTTTCATCTTTGTAGGGCTGTCTTGTGAATTTAACAATATAGCCTTCTTTTTTTAGTGCATTTGCAAGCTTGATTGTAACTTGATCATTAAGCGTATATTCATTTGTTTTTTCACTGTCTACACCAATTGCACCTTTGTCAGCCGAAAGTTTTCCACCGTGTCCCGGATCAAGCAATATTACATAATTATTTTTGTTTTTTATATTAATTGTAAAAAGCAGAATAAGTATAAAAATTAAAAAACATAAAAATAATTTTTTGGATATTTTAATTCTCATATATTTATTCTATATTTTAATAAACCCACAAAATGCAATATTTTGTGGGTTAGTTTACATTTTATCAATTAAGTCTGCAATCTTATCAAAGTCATCTTCTGAAAACATTAAATCAATTTGGTCTTGTTTTGTTGGTTTAATATTTTTATTTATTTTTTTAGTATTATTTGTGCTATTTTGTTTTAGTACATTGTTTGTTGTTTTCTCACTTTTTAACGACGTTTTTATTTGAGTATTATTTGTTGTTGAATGATTGTTTTTTTCATTTTTATTTTTTAATACATTTGGTTTTTCATTAGATTTATTTGCTTTGTTTTTTTCTTTTTTATTTGTTTCTATTTTTATAACATTGTTTTCTTCTTTTAAATTTGAACCGTTAAATAAGAACTTCATAAATTCATCATTTTCTTTTTCTTCTTTTGATGTATTTAGAAGTGTACTGTTCTTTAAAGCTTCGGATAAATTTTTATCATTGTTTTTTATTTTTTTATTTAATGCATTTTTTTGTGATTGTGTAGATTTACTTTTTGTATAAGGATTTACTCTTTTTCTTTTTTGTCCTATTTTCTTATACGTTTCTTCAAGTAATTCTTTATCGCTTAAATGTTTTCTTTTCTTTACTTGTTCTTTAGATGTTTTTTGTTCTATTTCCTTTTGTGTAATATCATACATTTTCATCATTAAATTATGCTCTTGCAAGTCAACTACTTTTGAACGTTCATTTAAAGATGTATGAATTGTTTTTATATTATCTAAAACACCATCTAATATTTCTTGTTGTTGAAGTCTTTGTTTTCTCAATTGTTCCTGTCTTTTTATCTCTTGTTCAATTTTTATTTTTTCTTCTTTTTCTTTTTCAAGCTTTTCAAGTTCTTTTTGAATATTTAATTCTTTTAAAGAAAGCGTATGCTCAAATGATTTTAATTGTTCTTCCTTTTGTTTTAATTGATTTTCTTTCTCTTTTAGTTCTTCTAAAGCTTGCTTTGTTTCTTCTTTTTGTTGTTGTTCTTGGTTTTTGATTTCCATAAGTTCTTTCTTCATTTTATTAAGTCTTAATTCTTCACTGTAATCATAAGGATCATCAAAAACTTGTATGTTTTCATCTTCAAGCTCTTCTTCACTTACACTTAATAAAAGTGAACGAGATATTGTTTCAACAATGATATCAACAGTTAAAGCTATAAGTTGAAGATAAGTGGAAACCCCAACTTTTAGAATAAATCGAACTAAAATAAAAACTATAATATTAGCAAGGGCAACACAAGAAATTTCAAATACCATACCTCTTGTTTCTTCTTTATATAAACCGGCAATAAAATAAATACCAATTTTAACTAGAATTAGAAGTGGTATAAATTTAGGGAAATTTGGATCGATTGTTAAATCTGCTTTATTAAAAATTAAATTGGCTACAATATACGTAATAGCCATAAAAAATATATCAATAAAAACTAAGGATACTGTCTTAATTGTTTTTTCTTTATTCAATATAATCACCTTTTTAAATTGTTTATACATTATAACATAAATTAATATAATACCAAAATGATATTTAATAAAATATAAAAATATATAATCTTTTTATATATAAAGGTGATTGAGTTGACAAAAGTTAAAAAAAAATATTATAATAAAAAATAAAAATTGTGTACTGTTAGGAGATATTATGTTAGATATAAAAAGAATAAGAAATAATACAGATGAAGTAAACGAACTTCTTGCAAGAAGAGGGGATTACAGTGTTAACGAAGTTTTAGAATTAGATACAAAAAGAAGAGAATTGTTATCTAAAGCCGAAGAAGGAAAGGCAAAACAAAACAAAGTGTCAAAGCAAATTCCTATGATGAAAAAGGAAGGCAAAGACGTAAGCGAATTATTAAAAGAGATGAAAGAACTTTCAAGTGAAGTTAAAGAATACAATGCACAAATCAGTGAATTGGAAGAAAAAATAAATTCACTTATTCTTTCTATTCCAAATACACCAAACAAAGATATTGTTATAGGTAAAGATGAAAATAGCAATAAAGAATTAATTAAGGTTGGTACACCAAGAAAATTTGATTTTGAAGCTAAAGCTCATTGGGATTTAGGTGTTGATTTAGGATTACTTGATTTTGAAAGAGCTGTAAAAATTTCTGGAGCAAGATTTTCAATGTTTACAGGAATGGGGGCTAAACTTGAAAGAGCATTAATTGCTTTTATGCTTGATACTCATACAATAGATAATGACTATATTGAGATTTCTCCTCCTTTCATGGTAAACAGAACATCAATGACAGGAACTGGTCAACTTCCAAAATTTGAAGAAGATGCATTTAACATTAAAAATAATGATTACTTCTTAATTCCAACAGCAGAAGTTCCTGTTACAAATATCCATAGAGGTGAAATTTTAAAAGAAGAAGATCTTCCTAAATATTTTACTGCATATACACCATGTTTCAGAGCTGAAGCAGGAAGTGCAGGAAGAGATACAAGAGGTTTAATTAGAAACCACCAATTTGATAAAGTTGAACTTGTAAAACTTTCAAAACCAGAAAATTCATATGATGAGTTAGAAGATTTAACTTTAGAAGCAAGAAAAATTCTTGATTTATTAGAAATTCCATATAGAGTTATAGAATTATGCACAGGTGACTTAGGTTTTTCAGCTGCAAAAACTTATGATATTGAAGTATGGCTTCCAAGTTATAACAGATATGTAGAAATATCATCATGTTCAAATTTTGAGGATTATCAAGCAAGAAGAGCAAATATAAGATATAGGGATAAAGACGGTAATGTTAAGTTTGTTCATACACTTAACGGTTCTGCCTTGGCTGTTGGAAGAACTTTTGCGGCAGTTTTAGAAAATTATCAAAATGAAGACGGCAGTGTAACTGTTCCTAAAGTATTAAGAAACTATCTTGGAGGATTAGAAGTCATTAAATAGACTTATTAGCTTATGGAAAAAAGAGTAAGAAGAGTAAAAAAAATAAAAAAAAGCAGACCAACCCATAAAATAGATAAAGAGCAATTTGAAATTGAAAATGAAATAGAAAAACAAGAACCAGAAATAGAAATAGATAATTTTGATATTGATGACTTGGATATGGAAGATATTTTCGTAAATACGGATTTTGAAGCAAGAGTAAAGCCTGAAGATGAAAATGTTATAGAAGATAATTATTTTGAGGATGAAAGTCAAAAAGAAAATATAGAAAAAGACGATGAGGAATCTTTTGAATATCAAGAAGAGGATAATGAAGAAAGAGTATCTTTAAAAGAAGCCTTGAATTTTAAAATAACAAAAAAGACAATTTTAATATTCTTAGGTATTATTATTGCTGCTTCTGCATTGGGTTTCGGACTTTATAAGCTATTTCCGGGAGGAAAAACTTTTAGCGGTATTGTAAATATGAATGATACATTATCAAATGGAAAAGTTGAATGTGTTGTGGAAGATATTATTGTTACTGATACTATATCAACTACAAAAGCCGGTGAGGGAAAAACTTTTGTTTGTATCTATTATAAATTTACAAATGTTTCCGGTAAAGAAATGAAATGGGAAGATTTCCCTTATATTACTCTTGGTGTGTTTGAAAGCGATGAAGTTGGCGTAAAATCAAAAAAATTATTGGAGAACGAAAGTATTAATAAAGATGCTCTAAGAGAATATTCTTATGTAATGGGACTTGATCTTAGAGATGATTTAGATCCTCTTGCTGCATCTTCAACAAGAGATGATGTAGATGTTTTTGAAATTGATAAATCATATTTAACAAATAATAAAGTTTATATTATATTTGATATATATGATAAGGCAATAAAGGTTCAAGAAGGTTTAAGTACACTTCCTAACTTAAATGAAACAATTGAGAAAAACCAAGAAGAAATTAAAAAAGAGCAGGAAGAAATGGGTATCCAAGAGACACCTCAAGATTCTGAAAATGCACAGTAAAAATAAAGCAATAAACTTTTGTTTATTGCTTTTTATTTTAAAGGAGAATGATTATGTTTAAAAAGGGAGATAAGGTAGGAATTGTTGTTCTTTCAAATGGTATTGATAAAAATAAACATCAACAAGTTGAAGAGTTGATAATTGAAATAAAAAATTTAGGACTTATTCCTATAATTGGAGAATATATTTACAGTGAAGAAAGTCATAGTCTGTTAACGGCACAAAAAAAAGCTAATGTACTAATGGAATTTTATAAAAATAACAACATTAAGGCTGTCTTTGATATTTCAGGCGGAGATTTAGCAAATGAAATATTACCTTTTATTGATTTTGAAATAATAAAAAATAATTATAAACCATTCTTTGGTTATAGTGATTTAACAACTATTATAAATGCGATTTATTCTAATACAAAGAAGCCTTGCTACTTATTTCAAATAAAAAATATAGTTTTAGATAATAAAGAAAAACAGATACGCTGTTTTAATGAAAGTTTCTTTAATGGAAAAGACGATATTTTCAAATTTGATTATGAGTTTCTAAGAGGAGACAGTATGAAAGGTGTTGTTATCGGAGGTAATATAAGGTGCTTTTTAAAACTTGCCGGAACAGGTTATATCCCTGACTTTAAAGATAAAATTTTATTTCTTGAAAGCAGGAGCGGGAAAAGCCCCTTGATGATATCATTTTTTAATCAATTAAAGCAAATGAATGTATTTGAAGATATTAGAGGAATTATTCTTGGAACATTTACTCAAATGGAAAGAGAAAATAGTTGTCCTAATGTAAAAGAAATTGCTCTTGATATAACAAAAGAATATAATATCCCGATTATAAAAACAAATGAAATAGGTCATGGAAGTGATTCTAAATGTATTGTGATAGGTAAAGAATACAATTTAAGTAAATAAAAAAAGGAGGTAATACCTCCTTTTTTCGTACGAATAAATAAATCTTATTCAGGTTGAGCTGCTCCTGTTGGGCAAGCGCCTGCACAAGCTCCACAATCGATGCATGTAGCAGCATCAATTTCGTATTTTCCATCGCCTTCAGAAATAGCACCTACTGGGCATTCACCAGCACAAGCGCCACAAGCGATACATTCATCAGTAATTACATGAGCCATGTTTAATACCTCCATATTATTTGTTTGTTTGTATTAATATAACATTTTTAATAATTTATTGCAATAGGAAAATTTTAAAATGATATATTGTCATATATTTAAAAAGTATAATTTGAAAGCATATTATAATATAAAAAGTAATTAAAAGTAAGGTTTAAGGCTTATTTAAAGGTGTTTTGGTTTTTTATGTAAAGAAGGAGGAAGTCCTCCTCCTTTGTTATTTTCTTATATCATCAAAAAAATAAATTAATATTCCATCACATGTTTTTATTATTCTGCATCTACATTTGTTTTTACATTTACAGCAGTTATCATGATTTGTATTCATACATCTACTTTCTTTTTTGCATGAGCAGCATGATGATTTTTGATTGTTGCAGTTGCATTTTGAGCAAGAATTATTTTTTGGTTCGTTTTGATATTCCATTTCGTTATCGTAACATGAACATCTTTCTTGATTTGTTCTTATAGAAGAATTGTTACATCCACATGATGTTCTATTTGAGTAATTCATTTATCTTACCACCTTTATAATATTACTGTTTTCGATATATAATATGATAAATTATAATTTTGGTTACCCTCTACATTATTTTTGTAAAAGCAAGGATTATTAAAAGTATTCCGCTAAACCAGCTTAAGTTTATCTTTGATGTTTCACTAAAGACATTTCCTGTTTTAAATCCTGTAATTATAAGTGAGAAACAAATGAAAAAGGTAAGTATAAAGACTATAAAAATATTTGTATAAGGAAAAGATAGTCCTGCACATATTGAGTCTATTGACCCGAGTATTCCAATTAAAAATGATTCTTTTATATCTAAATTATTTGATTTATTTATATCTGCTTTTGTTTCGTCAATAAATACATTGATAATTAAATTTTCTTTTTTATTTTTTTCATTAACATTTTTATTAATTATTTGCATGTTTTTAAGATATCTTTTTATTGCAAAGGAAAAAATATTATAGCTCCCTATTGTTATTAAAAGGAAAAAAGAAAGTATGTTAAATAAATATATTGGTATTACCTTTGAAAGAATGTTTGATAAAGAAATTGATAAACAAAGGGAAAGTGCACTTGCAAGGGAAATGACTATTGATGTAGGTATATTTATTTTTATCTTATTACTTCCAAAATTTGCACTTATAAGAAAAGTATCCGTACTTAGAGCCAATATCAAAATGATTATTTTTAGCATTCTTTTTCCTCCCTTTTATAGTCATAATTTATAATATTAATGAGAAAGACTTTGTGTGCATGTTTGAAATTATTAATATTAGATATATAAAAATTTATAAATTTATGGTATATTTAAAGTAAGATAACTTATTTTAGGGAGGACGAAATGGATTTAAAAAAATTACAAAATGGTTCTGATGTCAGAGGTATTGCACTAGAAGGTGTAAAAGGTGAAGAAGTTAACTTAACAAATGAAGCAAGTTATAAAATAGCTAAAGCTTTCTCAATATGGTTAAAGAAAAGACTAAATAAAGACAGTGTAAAAATTACACTAGGTAGAGATTCAAGACTTTCAGGACCTGCTCTTGCTGAAAATGTAATGAAAGGTTTAAGCAGTGAAGAAAATGTTGAAGTTGTTTACTTTAATTTATGTACAACACCTGCAATGTTCATGAGCTGTGTAAATGAAGAAGTTAATGCTGATGGTGCTATTATGATTACAGCAAGTCATTTACCATTTAATAGAAACGGTCTTAAATTTTTTACAAAAGATGGCGGAGCAGAAAAAGAAGATATTATAGATATTCTTACAATTGCAAATGAAATGGAATTAGAAGATGTTGAAGCAAAATATGAAACTCTTGATTTCTTAAGTATGTATGCTGCTGATTTAGTAAAGAAAATCAAGGAAAGAACAGGTGAAGAAAAACCTTTCAGTGGTAAGAAAATTATTGTTGACGCTGGAAATGGTTCAGGTGGATTCTTTGCAAGCAAGGTTTTGGAAGTTTTAGGAGCTGATACTTCAGGTAGTGTATATTTAGATCCTGACGGAAGTTTCCCTAACCATGTTCCAAATCCTGAACTTAAAGATGTTATGGATAGCTTCTCTGAAATAGTAAAAAAAGAAAATGCTGATCTTGGAATTATCTTTGATACAGACGTTGACAGAGCTGCCGCAGTAGATAAAAGCGGAGAAGAAATAAGCAGAAATAAACTTGTTGCTTTAATGGCAAGCATTTGTCTTGAAGAAGCAGCAGGAAGCTATATAGTAACTGACAGCGTAACAAGTAGCGGACTAAAAGAATTTATAGAAGAAAAAGGCGGAGTTCACCACAGATTTAAAAGAGGATACAAGAATGTAATAAATGAAGGTATAAGACTTAACAAAGAAGGAAAAGAATGTCTTCTTGCAATTGAAACAAGTGGACACTGTGCTTTAAAAGAAAACTACTTCTTAGATGACGGTGCTTATATGGTTGTAAAAATTCTTGTTAAATTCTTTGAACTTAGCAAAGAAAATAAGACATTTGATGACCTTATAGGTTCATTAAAAGAAGCTAAAGAAGAAGCTGAACTTAGAGCAACATTCTTGGTTGAAGATTTTAAAGAATATGGTACCAATCTTCTTGAAGACTTTAAGATATATGTTAAAGAAAAAATGGAAGGCGCTAGTTTTGAAGAACCAAACTTTGAAGGTGTTAGAGTAAATGTTGAAAGAGACGGAATAAAAGGCTGGGTACTTTTAAGATTATCTCTACATGATCCTGTGCTTCCAATAAATATCGAATCAGAAAACGAAGGCGGAGTTGAAAACATTAAGAAAGAAATTTTAGACTTCTTAAAAGACTACGAAGTTAAATTCTAATTAAATAAAAGCATCAATAAGGGTATCTTTATTGGTGCTTTTTTTATATAATATAAAAAAAGTTATAGGTGTTTATTATGGAATTTAAAAATGTAGTTGACGGAGAATTTGAAGAAGTAAAAAGCAGTTTTAAAAATAATAAGGTAAAAAGAAAGTTAAAATTACCCAAAATGAAAATAAGGAAAGTAGTTCTTCCTTTAATTTTTGTTTTGTTTTTTATTGGACTATTTTTATATTTGATAAACGGATTTTATATAGATTATTTATGGTTTAAAGAAGTAGGGTACTTAAATATATTCTTCAAAGAATTAAAGACAAAGATTTATATGTTTGTGCTTCTATTTTTAATATTATTTATTTTTTTTATGGTATATATAAAATTCTTAAAGAAATCATTTGATAAAGAAAATAATGTTTTAAATAAATATTGGAAAAAAATATTTGTTTTAACATCAGTATTTTTTTCTTTTATATTTTCTTTTATCATTACTTCAAGATTATGGTATAAATTTCTTGAGTTTATAAATGCTGTTCCTTTTAATAAAAATGATGGTTTGTTTAATAAGGATATATCTTTTTATGTTTTTAAACTTCCCTTTTATACTTCATTAAACAGACTTTTATTTATGTTTATTTTAACAATATTTATAATAACAGTTATTTTGTTTATCGTTTTTAAATCAAAAGGGTTAAGAAACAAAAAAGAAGGTGTAATAAAGTATTTATGGGAAAATTTTAAACTTCCTTTTTGTGTTTTTATAAGTATACTTTGTTTATGTTTAAGTATTCATTTTTATCTTAATATTTTTAATGTATGCTATGATTCTTCGGGGATTGTCTACGGATCTACTTATGCAGATATGTTAATTGATGTTAACAAATATAAAATATTAAGTGTATTTATGATTATATTTGCTGTTATTCTTTGGATATGCTGTTTTAAAAATAAAGTTAAACCTGTTATTATATGCATTATAATAGTTCCTTTATTTGTAGTTGGTTTAGTCGGCTTAAAGTTTGTAATACAAAATTATATAGTAGTTCCAAATGAATATGCTAAAGAGGAAAAATACATTAATAATAATATTGATATGACAAGAGATGCATACAATATTGCAGACGTAGAGGTTAAAGATTTTAAAGCAGATAACAACTTAACAAAAGAAGACATTGAAAATAACTCTGTAACAATAAGTAATATTCCTATAAATGATTTCCTTCCTGCCCTTGATACTTTTAATTCTCTTCAAGGGTTTAGGTCTTATTATTCTTTTAAAGATGTTGATGTTGACAGATATAATCTTGATGGAGAGCCTACACAAGTATTTATTTCTGTAAGAGAAATGCAACCAAGCAGTAAAGAAAATGTAAGAAGTTTTGTAAATAAACATCAAAAATATACTCATGGCTATGGAAGTGTAGTTGCTCCTGTTAACCAAATAAATTCATCAGGTCAGCCCGTTTTGATTCAAAAGGATATACCTGCAACTACTATATATGATGATTTAAAAATAACCGAACCTAGAATATATTATGGAGAAATGACTACTGATTATGCCATTGTAAATTGTAAAAGTGACGAATTTGATTATCCTGAAGGTGATAATAATGTTGAAAACAGGTATGGCGGAAGTGGAGGGATACAATTAAATTTCTTAAATAGAATTGCTTTTTCAATAAATAATATGAATAGCAGATTTATATTCTCATCAGATATAACCTCTGATAGTAAGGTTCTTATTAGAAGAGAAATAAAAGAAAGAGTAAGTACTATAGCTCCATTTTTGGAATATGATGAAGATCCTTATATTGTAAATGCAAATGGCAGATTATATTGGATAATAGATGCTTTTACTTTAAGCAGCAAATATCCTTGTTCAACACCTTCTAAATTTCAAGATGGGCAAAACTTCAATTATATAAGAAACTCTGTTAAAGTTGTTGTTGATGCATATAACGGAACAGTTGAATTTTATCAGGTAGATAAAAACGATCCTATAGCAACTCTTTACTCTAAAATGTATCCTGGATTTATTAAACCACTTGAAGAAATGGATCCGATATTAAAAGAGCATTTGAGATATTCAGAAGTTCTGTTTAACATTCAAAGCAGTATGTATGAAACTTATCATATGACAAATCCACAGGTTTTTTATAACAAAGAAGATCAATGGCAGACTGCAAAACAATTTTATGGAACAACAAAAGAAGCTGTAAATGTAAACAGTGCTTATATGATGATGAAACTTCCTGACAGTGACAAAGAGGAGTTTATGATTATGGCACCTTTTACGCCAAATAACAAAAATAATATGGTTGCATGGATGGCAGGTATATGTGATGGTGAAGATTATGGTAAATTGAAAGTATATACATTCCCGAAACAAAAACTTGTTTATGGTCCTATGCAGATAGAACAAAGAATTGATCAGGATACGAATATTGCTCCTAAGTTGAATTTGCTTTCTCAGGCAAGCAGCGAGGTTTCAAGAGGTAATATGCTTACTATACCTATAGAAGACAGTATACTTTATGTTGAGCCAATATATGTTAAATCAAAAACAGATCAGATGGCACTGCCTGAAGTAAAAAAAGTTATAGTTGCTTATGGAGAACAAATCGTAATGGAAGATTCTTTAAGTGAAGGAATAAATGCTATATTTAATTTGAAAGAAGGTAGGCAGGAAGATACTGAATCCTCTCTTGAGGATAAAGCAAGAGATCTAATGAATAAAATGAAAGATGCACAGGCAAAAGGAGATAGCAAAGCATATAATAAATATATGAATGAGCTTGATAATATTTTAAATTCAATGTAAAAAGAACCGATTTACTTCAAGTAAATCGGTTCTTTATTTCCCGGGAAAAATAACTATAAGTTTATTTTTTCTTTAACTTTAATATGCTCTGATATAAAAGGAGCAACTTCTTCCGGTTCTATCTTTAGAACATGAGAAAACTCTTCATGTAGAAGTCTGGTTGCATTTTTTAATATTTCTTCATCGCTCATATGAAGTTTTTTACCGTTTTTAATTTGTTCTTTTTTATGTAAATACAATGTTCTTATTAATTTTATTATATTTTTTCTATCTCCTGAATGTATAATTTTTTTGTATGTTTGTTTCCTTTCATTGTCGTCATTAATCCATATTAAATCATCATATTTTATGTCATTTATTAAATTATAGATTTCCTTTGGAGTTAAAATTTTTCTCATTTTTTGTGTTTGTTTTTTATTGTTAATTGGAACAAATATTGTAAGGCTATCTTTATTAATAGGAGTTAGAACGTAAAATTTTGCTTTAGCCCCTGCAAAGTCTTTTTCTACAATTTCACTGATTTTGCATAGTCCTTCATTATCATATTGAATTATTTCATTTAAACTAAACATTACAACAACCCCTTTTTTATAAAATGTTATAATAAAACAGCCTAATAGCAGTCATGATGTCTACGATTAAGCTGTTTGCCATAAATATATTATACCATTTTTATAGGAATTATGTAATAGAAACTTTGAAATTCTTTCTATAAAAGGCTATCGTCTATTTCTTCTTTGATTTGAAGAAATGTTTCTTTGAGACATTACATCTGATCTTGGAACTGTTATGAATTTAACCGCATATATATCGCAAACTATATATTCATTATTTGTAATATTAAAAAGAGTAAAGTAGCTAAGTCCTACGTTATACATTATTCCCGATTTTGTTATTAATGTGTCACTGCCTATAACAAATTCGCATACGCAGTATTCGCCTTTAATTCTGTTTAGTATATCAGGAGTAGTACCTACTGTAAATACAGAAGGTACATTGGAACCGTCACTGTCTTTTTCCGGTTCAAAATTATTATCCATTTGATTATCAAGGTGTTTATTATAGTTTTGACCTCTGAAGATTCTGCCCAAATTATCTTCTCTATCCATTTTTACCTCTCTTTTAAGTTTGTAAATATTTTTCAGTAGGATTATAGAAGCAATGTCTTCCTATTTTGGTTATTAAACTTCCGACTTCACTTGGGAAAAAATCTCTGCAGTCATTTTGAAAAGGGTTGTAAAACCAAAGGGCATATCCAAGATTATAAAGTCTTCCTCCCGATATTGCCCAGTCTGCTATTTGATAATGAATGTTGGTAGGATTCATGTTGTATATGTTTTGTGGATTATATTCTCCGTTTACGGTTTCCATGGCACAGGTAAATTGCCCTTTTTGATATATTATGTTTCTTATACTTCCACCGTTTGAAACCCTTGAATATTCTCCATATGGAGTATAAACTCTGTTCATGACTACACTTGCTACCGCAGCCATGCCTTCATTACCTTCTCCTCCTGCTTCACATTCAATTAGTCTTGCCAAAAGTTCTCTTTCCGAATAAGCCATTGCTTCCTCCAGTAAGTGTTATAATATATTTATACTGTGTTATTTTTTTTATATAACCTAAATGTAAAAGAAATTTGTTATGAGTATATAAAATGATATTTAATAAATTATTATTAATAAATAAAGAGAGGGTATAAGTTGAAAAGATTTAATGTTAAAAGTAAAATTTATAATATATAAATTTTTTAAATTTTATTACAATTTATTATATTTTATTTATAAATTATAATATATATTATCCTATGAATTAAAATAAAAATGTGATAAAATATACTGATACATAAATAAAGAATAATATTAAATTTACATATGTGAGGTATGAACTTGGCAAGAAAAAAAACAACGGCAAGGAAAAGAACTCAAACATCATCAAGAAGAACGACAAAAAAACAACTTGAACAAGAAATGTTTAAAAAGAAAATAATTCAAAATGAAATAATAGGTGTTATTATTTTCTTTTTTGGTGTTTTTATGCTTTATTCTATATGGTCAAAAGATAGTGGTGTTTTTGGAAATAATTTGCATAATATTTCCATGTTTCTATTTGGCAGTGTAGGAGCTTTTTTAATAGGAATATCCTTTTTGGGGCTTGGTGTTTATATAACATCCAAATTAAAGCCTTTTAGTGAAACACTTACTTTAGCTTGTATTGTTTTTATTATATTTAACATAATGGCATTTTTTAATGTTGGAGGAGACCTTTTAAAATATGGTGCTTTTACAAATCAGCTTTTTAATGCTGTGCTAAATGTTGTAACAAAAGGCGGCATAATAGGTATATGGCTTGGGGGATTGTATACGACTTTCCTTGGAGAAACAGGTGCATATATATTTATTTTTGCCTGCATTATAGTTTGTTTAATATTAATATTCAAAGACAATATTGCAAGTTATAAAGAAGATAGAAAAGCAATAAGACAAAAAGAAAGAGAAGTAAAAAAAGAGATAAAAGCTCAAAGATTGACAAAGAAAATACAAGACAGAGAAGAGCAGTTAAGAACAAAAGCAGATAGACAACCTGTACGAACATCTTTCTTTCCTTCTTTTAAAAGTAAACTTATAAAAAATCCATATGATGAAAAAGATGCAATAAAAACAAGTAAGGATAAAGAAGAAGTTTTAAATAAATGGGAAGATGAATATAAGAAAAGCAAAAATCCATTTAAGAAAAAAGATAATAGTGAGAATGTAAAACAAGAAGTAAAGAAAGAAGAACCTATAATAAGGACTTATTATAGAAATGAAAATGGAGACTTTAAAAAAGAAGTTAACGAAGAAAAACCAAAAGAAGAAGTTATTCAAAATGAAAAACTAAGTAAAGAAGAGATAAAAAACAAAGTAAGAGAAGAACAAGGCTTTGATGAGATAATAAAAGAAACTCAGGAAAAGCAAGATGAAACAAATAAACAAATTGAAAGAACAAAAGACTTTGTAAATCATAAACCTATAAATAAAGAAGATTTTATTGAAGATGGGGAAGAAATACCTATTGAAAGAATTGATATAAGTGATATAGACAGAGCCAATAAAGCTCAAAGAGAACAGCTTGATAAATTAAGAGTTGCAATGGATAACGGAAGTATTGCAAAAATTACGGAAATAGAAAATAAAGAACCTTTAGTTGCAGAAAAAGAGCAGATACCTTATGTATTCCCTGATTCATCTCTTTTAAAACCAAATAAAAATAGAAATAATAAAGGGGAGAGAGACAGGGTTTTAGAAAACACAAGAATACTTGAAGAAACTCTTGCAAACTTTAAAGTTGGGGCAAGAGTAACTGAAGTTAGTATAGGACCTACAGTTACAAGATATGAAATGGAACTTGAACCTGGTATAAAAGTAAGTAAAGTTGTAGGGCTTCAAGATAATTTGGCAATGGCTCTTGCAGCAAACGGAATAAGAATGGAAGCTCCTATTCCGGGAAAAAGTGCAATAGGTATAGAAGTTCCTAATAAAGAAGTATCTGTTGTAGGATTTAGAGAAATTGTAGAAGATGAAAAATTCAAAAATGCAAAATCTAAATTATCTGTTGCGCTTGGTAAAAACGTAACAGGAGATATGGTTATAATGGATATAGCCAAACTTCCGCATTTATTAATTGCCGGTGCCACAGGTTCAGGAAAAAGTGTTTGCATTAACGCAATAATAAATTCTATTTTATTCCACGCAGATCCAAACGAAGTAAGGCTTATTTTAATAGATCCTAAAATGGTTGAGCTTAATATATACGAAGGCATTCCTCATTTGCTTGTACCAGTAGAGACAGACCCAAATCATGCGGCAGGGGCTCTTAAGTGGGCTGAAAAGCAGATGAAAATAAGATACGATTTATTTGCTCAAAATAGAGTAAGGGATATAAACGGATATAATAAGAAAATGGAAAAGACCGGTGGAGAAAAAATGGCACAGTGGGTTATCATTATAGACGAGCTTGCGGATTTAATGATGACTTGTGCTTCTCAAGTTGAATCGGCAATATGTAGACTTGCTCAGCTTGCAAGAGCTGCAGGTATACATTTGGTTTTAGCAACTCAGCGTCCTTCTGTTGATGTTATTACGGGACTTATTAAAGCAAATATACCTTCTCGTATATCCTTTGCTGTATCATCGCAAATCGATTCAAGAACGATTCTTGATATGGCAGGAGCAGAAAAACTTTTAGGAAGAGGGGATATGTTATATTCTCCTGTGGGAAGTAATGCTCCTATGCGTGCACAGTGCGCTTTTATTAGTGATGAAGAAGTTGAGTCGGTTGTAAAATTCATTAAGGAAACACAAAGACCAAATTATGATGAAGATGCAATCAAAGGTATTGAAACAGTTTCCGCTGAAGAAAATATGCCGGGAAGTAAGGAAAATCTTCACAAAGAAGATTTCATTGACGAAAAGTTTAATGATGCACTTAACTTAGCATTTGAACTTGGAGAAGTTTCAACGTCAATGCTTCAAAGAAGACTTAGAATAGGTTATGCAAGGGCTGGAAGTATTATTGATGAATTGGAACAAAGGGGAATCATTTCTCCTAAAGATGGAAGTAAACCAAGAAAAGTTTTGAAGAAGAGAGAAGATTTCTTCTCGAATAGTGTTGTAGAAAGTGATGAAGTTTATCCTGAGGGAACACTGGATATAGAAGATGAAATAATGTAATGGAGATAGATATGAAAAAAGTATTTATTTTAACTTTGGGATGTCCAAAGAATACCGTAGATAGTGAAAATATAATGTATTTATTAAAAGAGCAAGGGTATGAAATTGTTGATGATGCAACAATAAGCGATTATATAATAATCAATACTTGTACTTTTATTCATGATGCAATGGAAGAAAGCATTAATTCGATACTTGAAGCTACTTTGGTAAAAAAAGACAGAAATGAAGTAAAAATAATAGTTACTGGATGTCTTGCTCAAAGATATCATGAAGAGTTATTAAAGGAAATACCTGAAGTTGATGCTTTTGTTGGAACAGGTGAATTTTATGATATGGCAAAAGTTCTTGAAAAACTTGATAAAGATAGTGAAAGTACTTTAGTTAATGTTGAAAATATAAATTGTCCTATTGTTGAAACAGACAGAATATTGTCTACACCTTCATATACGGCTTATTTAAAGGTAAGTGAAGGATGTGATAAACATTGTACATATTGTGTAATTCCAAGTATCAGAGGAAAACAAAGAAGCAGAAAGCTTGAAGATATAGTATCTGAGGCAAAAAGACTTGCCCAAAGAGGAGTTAAAGAAATAATCTTAATAGCTCAAGACGTTGGAGAATATGGTACTGATTTATATGGTAAGAGAAGACTTCCTGATTTGCTTGAGGAATTAAATAATATTGAGGGCTTAAAGTGGATAAGAGTTTTATATATTTATCCTGAAACTATTTCAGATGAGCTTATCGACAAACTTGCAAAACTTGATAAAGTTGTAAAATATATAGATATGCCTCTTCAACATATTAATAACGATATATTAAAGAAAATGGGAAGAAGAACTTCAAAAGAAGATATACTTTCTATTATAAGGAAATTAAGAAAGAATGTTGAAGGAATAAAAATCCGTTCTACATTCATTACAGGTTTCCCATCAGAAACAAAAGAGCAGCATGAAGAACTTTTAGAATTTATAAAATTATATCAACTTGACAGGGTAGGGTTCTTTAAATATTCCAGAGAAGAGGGAACGCCTGCTTACAATATGGATAACCAAATTGATGAAGAAATTAAAGAAGAAAGATATGTTGAGCTTATGCAAGCTCAGGAAGAAGTTTCTGAAGAGCTTATGGAAATGTATCTAGATAAGACATTAGAGGTTCTTGTTGAAGAAGAAGTAGAGAGAGAAGATAACGTTTATATAGGAAGAAGCTATATGGATTGTCCTGAAATTGACGGAGAAGTTTATATTTATGCCCATAAACCTTTAGAAATAGGTGGGTTTTATGATATATTAATAGAAGATTCAATGGAATATGATTTAATAGGAAGGACGATATAATGAATTTAGCAAATAAAATTACGTTATTCAGAGTTTTTATGATACCTGTATATGTTGTTTTTATGATGCTTACAGGTATACAAAATAATTATATGATTGCCGGAGCGATATTTATCATTGCTTCAATATCAGATTTTGTTGATGGTCAGATTGCAAGAAGATGTAATATGGTTACAGATTTTGGAAAATTTGTTGACCCTCTTGCAGATAAACTTCTTGTAATGGCAGCGATGCTTTGCTTCGTTGAAATAAACTTTATTCCTTCATGGGTTGTAATTGTAATTCTTGCAAGAGAGTTTATTGTAACTGGGCTTAGAGTTCTTGCTGCATCTGCGGGAGTTGTTATAGCAGCTGATAAAATAGGTAAGTTAAAAACGACTACTCAAATGATAGCATTGGTATTAATGCATTTTTCAGCTTTAAGTAATATTATCTTTAATATTTCTTTAGGTCTTATGTATATAGCATTAATTTTAACTGTAGTTTCAGGAGCAAATTATTTATATTTAAACAGAAGTTTATTTAATGTAAAAGAGTAATTTTAAATTACTCTTTTTTTTATAAAAATAAAATATATTAATAAATATGGTTTTGAAGATAAAAAATATAACAATATAATAAGTATAAAATATTTTAAATAATATATAGAAAAATATGTAAATTGATACAATTATAATGTAGTATTTTATGAGTATATGAAAGTTTAAGTTATGAGAGGATGTATAAAAATGATAACTGTTAATATAAAAGATGTTATAGATAGTGATATACATAAAGTTTGGGAAATGACTTTAAATGTTAGTAAATATAATACATGGCGAAGTGACCTAAGTAAAACAAAAATTGTTAGTCAAAATCAATTTGTTGAATATACGAAAAAAGGTTATTATACAATTTTTACAGTTACTTTATTACAGCCTTATAAAAGATGGGAATTTGATATGGAAAACAGCAATATAAAAGGTCATTGGATTGGTGTTTTTACGTCAAAAGAAGATAAGACTCAGGTTGATTTTTCAGAACATATAACAGTAAAGAAAAAAATTATGAAGCCTTTTGTAAAATTATATTTAAAGAAACAACAGAAACAATTTATTAAAGATTTAAAAAAAATATTAGAATAAAAAAATATGAAATAAAAAAGCCTCTATAAAGAGGCTTTTTGTTTTAGAAGAATAAAACTGTTTGTGCAAGTATTAATGCATTTAATATTAAAGCCTGAATAAATGCGTTTAGTCTCGTTGGTGAATCAACGGCTTTTAATAGTTTGCCAATTACAAGTACAAACACAAGTAGGAAAACAAGTCCCATAAAACTTATTGCAATGGAAAATTGGCCCATTATTAACATTACTATGGCAACAATAGGAATAATAAGGAAGTTAAAGCACGACATTATAAATCTTTGAGTTTGTGTTGCTATCATAACTTCTTTTTCTCTTTCTTCTATGTAGAATATAAAATAACATAGTATTGTTGAAAGTATTAGCCAAAATACTTTTATTGATGTAATGTTGAAAACAACATTGCATCCTGCTACTGAAAGAAGATATAGTATTGCAATTATACCAATAGCAACAATTAAACCGCCTTTTACATTCTTTTTAGGGTCTTTATAGAATATTTGACTTCCTATATCGCATGCAAAATTTGTTCTATAGTAAAGATAGAATATTATCATTCCGTAGCATGATAACAATGATAATTTAACTAAAGTGTAATACGGAATTGATATAATCGGACTTAATAAAAAGTATAGTGCTACCGGAAGTAGGAATACCATAATTAAGGATGGTATTACTGCCAAAAGTTTTGATATAACAAATTCCTTGTTAAAAGGTATTGTTCCTTTTTCTTTATAATAATCTTTTGCAACTATTTTATAAGAAAGGAATATTATAAAGAAAGCAATTATGCAAAGTACAGCAGGTAACATTGTTTTTAATGTTAAGAATTTACTTGGGGTATATTCATACCCATCTCTTTGAGCTATGTAACTTACTGTTTCTTTTATTATTTTTCTGCTTGTAATTTCATTTGTTGGTAAAACATTTTGTGTAACTGTTAGAGTTACTTCATTTTCTTCTGGACTTCCTGTTTTTCCTTGTTCTAGTCTTGTTTTTAAAGCTTCGTTTTCTTTAACACTTGATTGATCATTTAAGTTTGATGTTATTAAGTGAATATTTTCTCCGGGGTTTGAAGCATTAAGTTCTTTCATGAATGTAACATTTTCTTCTTTTACAAAGTTAATTACATCTAAATCGATTTTTCCAAGTATATTTGTTTTAGTTGAAATTAATGTTAGATCTTTAGGGTTGAAAAATCTTTTAGTTGCTGTTTGAAGAGCTGTTCTTGCGCTTTCACCTACGGCAACAATATGTATGTTTTCTTCATTTAGTTTTGCCATTTGCGAAAATGCTACAATAGCTGAATAATATTGTTCTGCCAAGTATTCATTTTGTTTATATCCAAATTCGATGTGTCCATCAGAATGTCCTTGACTTGGATAATCAAAAACATAAACGCTGTAACCAAGCTTTGCAAATTCTTCAACCATAAACCATGTGTCTTTTGCGTTGGCGCTTAAATCATTTGCTATAAATACACCCATGTTGGTAGAACCTTTATAATATCTTGCGGATATTTCTTCTTCATCCAGATTATAGAATTCTACTTTATCCATTTTATAATATGTATTTGTTGAGTATAATTGTGTAAAACATCCAGCTATAAATAAAAATATTAATATTATTAATACAATTTTTCTTTTTGAATTTATTTTAAGTTTCATGTTAAACCTCTGTGTGGGGATTAAAAATTTACTGATAATAAATTATATCATAATATTTTTTTTTAAACAATAAACATAATATACTTGTTCTTTAGTTTCTTTATAAATAAAAAACAAGCATATTGCTTGTTTTTTATAAAATAAGTTTTGCTATATTATAAACTATTAAAGCAATTACATAAGCTATTCCTGTTTGGTACATAGCAGTTAAAACAGCACCTTTAAATGAGCCTATTTCTCTTTTTGCTGCTGCAAACGCTGCTGCGCAAGGCATATAAAGAAGCGTAAATGTTAAAAATGATATCGCAGCCGGAAGAGAGAGCATTGTGCTTAAAACTTGAGGTAATGTATTTAGTGTACTTCCCGTAAGTACGGCAAGTGTACTTACAACGACCTCTTTTGCACTAAATCCTGCAATAAGTGAAGTTACGAATTTCCAATCTCCAAAACCTAAAGGTTTAAAAATTATTGCAAGATAGTTTCCTATTGAAGCAAGTATGCTTGAAGATGGGTTGTCCACCATATTAAATCTAAAATCAAAGTTTTCAAGTAACCATATAAGTACACTGGCAACAAATATTATAGTAAATGCTCTTGTTACAAAATCTTTTGCTTTTTCATAACTAAGTCTTGTAAGAGATTTGATTGATGGAAGTCTGTATGGAGGAAGTTCCATTACAAAAGGCATTGATTCTCCTTTGTAAATTGTATTTTTTAATAGAAATCCTGAAAATACAGCTGTTAATATTCCAAGCAGATAAAAACAAATCATTACAAGAGGAAGATTATCTCCAAAAAATGCTGCTGCAAATACAGTATATATAGGAAGTTTTGCACTGCATGACATAAAAGGTGTTAAAAGCACCGTCATTTTTCTGTCTCTTGAACTTGTAAGAGTTCTTGTTGCCATAATTCCCGGAACAGAACATCCAAAACCTATTAGCATAGGAACAAAACTTTTACCGCTTAAACCTATTTTTCTTAAAGGTTTGTCCATGATAAATGCTATTCTTGCCATATATCCGCTGTCTTCTAGTAATGATAAGAAAAAGAATAACGTTACAATGATAGGTAAGAACGATAATACAGATGATATTCCGTTATATGCTCCGTCTATTATTAATGAACGAAGTGTCGGGTTTATTCGAAGTGTTGTAAGTCCTCCTCTTAAAAGAACTTTTATGTGTTCAAGTAAAAGTTCAAATGCATCGCTTAAAAATGCGCCGATAACTCCAAAGGTTAGATAAAATATTGCTCCCATAATAAGTATAAAAATAGGTATTGCAAAGTATTTGTTTGTAAGGAAATTATCTATTTTTACGCTTTTAATATGTTCTTTTGTATGAGAGACTTTATGTACAGTGTCACTACATAGGTTTTCTATAAAATCATATCTCATTTCTGCAATTGCAGCGGCTCTGTCAAGACCTACATCTTTTTCCATTTCGTCTACAATGTGCATTATTATATCTTTGTCCGCATCGCTAAGTTCAAGCTTATCTTCCATTAAGGAATCACCTTCAACTATTTTTGAAACACAAAATCTTACAGGAAGATTTTTTTCTTCTGCATTTGCTTCTATTATATGAGATATTGAATGTATTGCTTTATGAATATATCCGCTACAAAAATCAATTTTGCCTCTATACGCATTTTCTTCAAGTAAGTCCGTTGCAACGGCAATAAGTTCCTCTGTTCCTTGATTCTTTGCGGCTTGGATAGGAATACATTCTACATTTAATCTTTTTGAGATTGTATCTATATCTATACTATTTCCGCAGGCTATCACTTCATCCATCATGCTAAGTGCAATAACCATTGGAATATTTAATTCAAGTAGTTGAAGTGTAAGATATAAATTTCTTTCTATATTGGAAGCATCTATGATGTTTATTATTAAATCAGGTTTTTCTTCCATTAGAAAGTCTCTTGTAACTATTTCTTCACTTGTATAAGGTGAAAGTGAATATATACCCGGCAGGTCTACAAGGTTTATGTTTTCATGTCCTTTTATTGGACCTTCTTTTTTGTCTACTGTAACACCTGGGAAATTCCCAACATGAGCATTGCTTCCCGTAAGGGCATTAAATAATGTCGTTTTCCCACAGTTTTGATTACCTACAAGTGCAAAGGTACTTTTCATATTAAAGCACCTCTACTTCAATTTTTTTTGCGTCTTCTTTTCTTAAAGTAAGTTCAAAACCTCTTAGATTTATTTCTATCGGATCTCCAAGAGGGGCTACTTTTCTGATAAATACCACTGTTTTAGGTATTAGTCCTATATCTAAAAGTCTTCTTCTTATGGCAGGTTCTCCGCCTGTACTTTTTATTACTGCTTTTTGACCAATTTCAAGTTTGTCTAAAGTCATTTTTTATCCCTTCTTTTTTATGTCGTTTGTTCCGTTTTTGATTATACATTCAATATAATATTTAAGTCAATGGGAAAGAGCATTGTTATTAGTGAAAACTAACAAAATATTTTCATCTATGAACAAATGTTTGTTTTATTCCCGTTTGTGTGGTATATTTTTATTATAAGAAAGGTGAGTAAGAAAAATGGAGAAAATTATATTTCACATTGATGTTAATTCTGCGTTTTTATCATGGCACTGTGCGTATAATAAAAAAATCAATCCGGACTTTTTGGATTTAAGGAAAGTTGCTTCTGTGATAGGTGGCGATGAAGAAGCAAGAAAAGGTGTTGTTCTTGCAAAATCAGAAGAGGCGAAAAAATATGGTATAAAAACAGGAATAAGTTTATTTGAAGCGAAGAGGCTTTGTCCTAATCTTGTAATAGCTAAACCTAACTTTAAAATTTATAGGATGTATTCAAATAAAATGTTTGAACTTCTTTCAATGTATAGTGATAAAATAGAGAGGTTTTCCATTGATGAAGGATTCTTGGATATGAGCGAGAGCATAAAGCTATTTGGTCAGCCTGTTGAAGTTGCATATAAAATAAAAGAAAGAATAAAAAAAGAGCTTGGATTTAGTGTGAACGTGGGAGTTTCCTGTAATAAACTTCTTGCAAAGATGGCAGGGGATTTAGAAAAGCCCGATAAAGTAATAACTCTTTTCCCAGATGAGCTTGAAGAAAAATTATATCCCCTTGGTATAGATAATCTTTTTATGGTCGGTAAAAAAACAAAAGAAAAACTTAATAAGCTTGGAATAAATACAATTGGTGAACTTAGTAATTGTTCCCTGCAGTATCTTGTTAATCACTTTAAAAATTCACAGGGGATAATGCTTTATAATTATTCTCATGGCATAGATGATTCTAAAGTAGAAGTTGAAAGAAAAATAAAATCTGTTGGAAATAGTACAACCTTAAGTGAAGATACTTCTGATATTTTAAAACTAAGAAAAATTATCCTTGCTTTATGCGATAGTATAGGTTCAAGGCTTAGAGGGAAAAAAGTAAAAGGAAATGTTATTGTTGTTACAATAAAATATAGTAATTTTAAAGTATTTTCACATAGAAAGACCTTGTCATTTTATACCAGCTCCACTGATACAATTTATAAGCAGGCTTTGTTATTATTTGATGAATTATGGAACGGAAACAGTGTAAGACTGCTTGGTGTTAGTATATCCGGAATAAGTGAAAATACAGTATCTCAACTGTCATTAATTGAAAATAATGCTGAAAATGATAAAATGGGAAAAGTTGAAAAAGTTATGGATAAACTTAGAGAGAGTTATGGTAAAGATATAATAAAAAGAGGTATGCCTGAGGGAAAGGTTAGTAAATCAATAAAAGATAAATGGGAATAAAAAAGAGAATATTAATATTCTCTTTTTTTATAATACTAATTTATCTCCGTCAAACTTATAATCTTTATTTTTTTCTTTCATTAATGTATGTTTTATAAAATGTAGAAGTTCTTTTTCACCTTTATCTCTTAACATAATAAGAAGATATTCTGTAAGTTTCTTGCTGTCTTCGTCAATAATATAGAAGTCTTTTCCTTTTAGCCAGTATTTTAAAGGTTCGTCTTCTTTATAATTTCCGTTTAAATAATTTTTTGAAGCACTTATTCTATCAATTACCATTTCGGCAACATATTTTTTAGGCATTTTTACACCCATTATTCCTTCGTGAGGATTAGGTTTATAATCTATCCAATATTCAAAATGATGTCTATTTCTTCCTTTATGGTGAAGCCAGCCTAGTGCATATCCATTGACTTCTTTTTCTTTGTTTATTGGGCTTCTTTTACCTCCTTGGTAGTATTTTACGCCTCGCCCAAATTCTATAAAACTGTATTTCGAAAGGTCATGAAGTAGACCTTGTTTGTATAATCCTGCTTTAAAACAGGTTTTTAAAACTATAATTTTGTGTCTTGTTATGGTATAAAAATGTCCCCAAAGTTTGTTCATTGTTTCACTCCTGTTTTATAAATCTGCATTTTTATTATAGCAGAAATAAACTTATAATGTTATTCAAAATATTAAATTTTACTTTTTTAAGACAAATGTAACTATTGTGACTAAAATGTGACCTGTTTGCTTCATATTATTGTCTAAATGTTTTTCGTGTATATAATAAAATCAGAATAAAATTTTATTCATATTATTTTATGATAAAAAAATAATATTGATAAAAATGAGGGATTGGTATGAGTGGTATATTAAAAGATTTATATGAGGGCAATATAAATCCTTATGCAGAGATGAAAATTGCTTTGGATGAATATGCTTTAGAACTTAGAGAGATGACAAAAACGGAAGAGAATTTTATAAAAAAGCTTGATGAAAATATGCAAAATGAATTTTATAAGATTTTAGAAAGATGGATAAGTTTATATCCTTTAGAGCTTAGGGAGGCATATATAAAAGGGTATAAATTGGGAGTAAAGATGATGGCAGAAGTTTATAAATAAAAAAGGAGCATGCTCCTTTTTTATTTTATATATTCTTCCCATTCTTTTTCTTTAAATCCTGTAAGTATTTTATCTTTACCTATTATTATAGGTCTTTTTACAATCATGCCGTCAGTGGACAAGAGAGAAATCATTTCATCTTCGTTCATTTCCTTTAATTTATCTTTTAGATTAAGTTCTCTGTATTTCATACCGCTTGTATTAAAAAATCTTTTTATTGGAAGATTGCTTTCTTTAATCCACTCTGTAAGTTCTTCTTTTGTAGGGTTATTTTCGATTATATGTCTTGATGTAAAATCAATATCATTTTCAATAAGCCATTTTTTTGCTTTTTTACATGTAGAACATTTTGGGTATTCTAAAAATAAATATTTCATTTTAATTTCTCCATAATATTTTTATTTTATTTCATATTTTATTATACATAAAAAAATAAAAAAAATAAATTTTTAAAAAAATTTTTGTTTATTAAAAAAAAATATGGTAAAAATTATTGATAAATGTTACAATTTTTTTACGTAAAATTTTTATAAAAAAAATAAAAAAAAATGTAAAAAAAGCCTTGCATTATAGGGTTTTATAGTGTATTATTAGTAAGCTATGACAGAAGAAAATGCGTTGAAGCGGGAGGTTGCCGTGTGAACGGGTTTTTCCGTGGAGTATGTCACCATCTAGAATGGGGCGGCATGCTTGGTGTTTTTGTGCGTCTAACTCACAAGTGAAACACACGGAACAGTGTATTAAGCATGGTCGTACTGTCGAATCATAATTAGGAGGAAGAAAGTATGGCAAATCAAAAAATCAGAATTAAGCTAAAAGCCTATGATCACGCAGTGATTGACAAGTCAGCAGCTAAAATTGTTGACACAGCAAAAAGAACAGGAGCGGAAGTATCTGGTCCTATTCCACTTCCAACACAAAAGGAAGTAGTTACAATCATCAGAGCGGTTCATAAAGATAAGGATTCTAGAGAACAATTTGAAATGAGAACTCATAAGAGAGTTGTAGACATCCTTAACCCAACACCAAAAACTGTTGAAGCTTTAATGAAATTAGACTTACCAGCTGGTGTTGATATTGAAATCAAGTTATAAAATTATGACTACCAAAAAGTAGTCCGCTAATGGAGGTAAAAACATGAAAAAAGCTATTATGGCTAAAAAAGTCGGAATGACTCAAGTTTTTGCAGAAGACGGAAGAGTTATTCCAGTAACTGTATTACAAGCTGGTCCTTGCTGTGTATTACAAGTTAAAACAATTGAAAAGGACGGTTATGAAGCTGTACAACTTGGTTACGGTGAAATTAACGAAAAAAATGTAAACAAACCTTTGAAAGGTCACTTTGAAAAAGCAGGTGTTAAACCTGTAAGAAAAATCCAAGAATTCAGATTTGAAGATTGTTCAGGTTATGAAGTTGGAAATGAAATCAAAGCTGATGTATTTGAAGCCGGAGATAAAATTGATATTACAGGTATCAGCAAAGGTAAAGGATACCAAGGTGCTATCAAAAGACACGGTCAATCAAGAGGTCCTATGGGACACGGTAGTAAATCTCATAGAGTAGTTGGTGCTATGGGTGGAGCTTCTTTCCCTGGTAGAGTTATGAAGGGTAAGAAAATGGCCGGACATATGGGTAGCGAAAAAGTAACAGTTCAAAACTTAACTGTTGTTAAAGCTGATAGTGAAAATAACATGCTCCTTGTTAAAGGTGCTGTTCCAGGGTCTAATGGTTCTATCGTAACAATTACTGATAGTATCAAGGCTTCTAAATAGAGAGTACTAGGTAAGGAGGATAGAAATGAAAGCAGATGTATTAAACATAAAAGGCGAAGTAGTTGGAAGCGTTGACTTAAACGCTGAAATTTTTGAAATAGAGCCTAACATGCCAGTTGTTCATCAATATGTTAAAGCTTACCTTGCTAATCAAAGACAAGGTACTCAAAGTGCTAAAACAAGAGCAGAAGTGCGTGGAGGCGGAAGAAAACCATGGAGACAAAAAGGTACAGGTAGAGCTAGAGTTGGTTCTTCAAGAAACCCAGTTTGGACTGGTGGTGGGGTAGCATTTGCTCCAAAACCAAGAGATTATTCTCAAAGCATTAACAAAAAAATGAGAAGATTGGCTATGAAATCTGTATTCTCAGCTAAAGCAAGCGATAAAGAATTATTCATCATTGATGAACTTAAGCTTGAAGCTCCAAAAACTAAAGTAGTTGTTGATATGTTCAAAAACTTAAACATTAACAAAACTTTAGTTGTTATTGATGAAAATGACGTAAATGTTGTTAATTCAGTAAGAAACATTAAAGATGCTAAATGTTCAACAGTTGGAACATTAAACGCATACGAAATGTTAAAATACAACAATTTAGTTTTAACTAAAGATGCATTAAACAAAATAGAGGAGGTATATAAATAATGAATCCTCATGATATTATTATTAAACCAATCGTTACAGAACAAAGTATGATTGATGCAGCAAACAAAAAATACACATTCAAAGTTATGAAAAATGCAAATAAGTATCAAATCAAAGATGCTGTAGAAGCAATTTTCGATGTTGATGTTAAACAAGTTAATGTTATGAACATGAACGGAAAAGTTAAAAGAATGGGTAGAACACAAGGTAGAAGAGCTAATTGGAAAAAAGCTATTGTTACTTTAACAGAAGCTAGTAAAGAAATTAAGTTCTTTGAAAATATCTAAGGAGGCTATTACTGATGGGTATTAAAAAATATAAACCAACCTCACCAGGTCTTAGAGGTATGACAGTTTCTACTTTTGAAGAAATCACAAAGACTTCTCCAGAAAAGAGACTTGTTTCTAAGAAAACAAAAACTGCCGGAAGAAACAACAACGGTAGAATCACTGTTAGACATCATGGTGGCGGTGCTAAACAAAAATATAGAATCATTGATTTTAAAAGAAATAAAGATGGTATTCCAGCAAAAGTAAATGCTATCGAATACGATCCAAACAGAAGTGCAAACATTGCATTATTATTCTACGCTGATGGCGAAAAAAGATATATTATCGCTCCTAACAACTTAAAAGTTGGCGATACAGTAATGTCAGGTAAAGATGCTGATATTAAAGTAGGTAATGCATTAAATCTTGAAGATATTCCTGTTGGTACAATTCTTCACAATATTGAACTTAAAGCAGGAAAAGGTGCTCAAATGGCAAGAAGTGCCGGAACTTATGTTCAATTAATGGCTAAAGAAGGTAACTATGCAACATTAAGACTTCCTTCTGGCGAAATGAGACTTGTAAGAAAAGAATGCAGAGCTACAATCGGTCAAGTAGGAAATCTTGAACATGAAATTATTACTATCGGTAAAGCTGGTAGAAAAAGACATATGGGTATTAGACCAACAGTAAGAGGTTCTGTTATGAACCCTAACGACCATCCACACGGTGGTGGGGAAGGTAAAGCTCCAATCGGTAGAAGTGGTCCTGTTACTCCTTGGGGTAAACCAACACTTGGTTATAAAACTCGTAAGAAAAATAAACATTCTGATAAATACATTGTAAGAAGAAGAAACGGTAAATAGGAGGTAGGAGATGAGTAGATCAACTAAAAAAGGCCCTTACGTGGATGAAAGACTTCTAAAAAGAATAGAAGCAATGAATGAAAGTGGCGATAAACAAGTAGTAAAAACTTGGTCTCGTGATTGTACAATCTTCCCTCAAATGGTAGGACATACCGTAGCAGTTCATGACGGTAGAAAACATGTTCCAATCTTTGTTGTTGAAGATATGGTAGGACATAAATTTGGTGAATTCGCACCAACAAGAACATTCAGAGGCCATGCAGGCGAAAAGAAAACTGGAGTTAAAAAATAAGGCTTAATAGGAGGAAAAGTAAATGGAAGCAAAAGCAACTGCAAAATATTTAAGAGTTTCACCTATTAAGGTAAAAAGAGTTGCTTCTTTAGTAAGAGGTAAAGATTTAGGCGAAGCTATTAATATTTTAAAACTTACAGGTAACAAACCTGCAAGAGAAATCGAAAAAGTAGTAAAATCAGCAGCAGCAAATGCTGAAAATAATCATGATATGGACGTTACAAAGCTATATATCTCTGAAATTAGTGCTAATCAAGGACCTACACTAAAAAGATTTAGAGCTGGTTCTCAAGGTAGAGCGTCTATGATATTAAAAAGAAGCTCACACATTAGTGTAGTTCTTAAAGAAAGAGCATAAGGAGGAGAAAATCTAAATGGGTCAAAAAGTAAATCCACATGGTTTAAGAGTTGGCGTAATCAAAGATTGGTCTTCAAGATGGTATGCTAAAGATAAAGACTTTGGAGACTTATTAGTAGAAGATTACAATATTAGAAAATATATTAAAACAACACAATACAATACAGGTATTTCAAGAATCGAAATCGAAAGATTCGGTGAAAAAATTAAAATCTTTATCTACACAGGTAAACCTGGAAAGATTATTGGTAAAGCCGGTTCAGGTATTGAAGCTGTAAGAAAACAACTTCAAAAAATGACAGGCAAAAATGTTTATATCAACATTATCGAAGTAAAAAATGTTGACTGTGACGCTCAATTAGTTGCTGAAAACATAGCAGCACAACTTGAAAGAAGAATTTCTTTCAGAAGAGCTATGAAACAAGCTATCGGCAGAGCCTTAAGAGGTGGCGCTGAAGGTATTAAAACAAGCGTTTCAGGAAGATTAAACGGTGCTGAAATGGCTAGAACTGAACAATATAGTGATGGAAACGTGCCACTTCAAACATTAAGAGCCGACATCGACTATGGTTTTGCGGAAGCAGATACAACATACGGTAAACTCGGTGTAAAAGTTTGGATAAACAAAGGCGAAGTTCTTCCAACTAAAGGTGAATAATCAGTATTTCAATTAAGGAGGATAAATAACAGTTATGTTAATGCCTAAAAGAGTAAAACATAGAAAAGTACATCGTGGCAGAATGAAAGGAAAAGCTACGAGAGGTAATAAAATAACTTACGGTGAATACGCTATTCAAGCATTAGAACCAGCTTGGATTACTTCAAATCAAATTGAAGCAGCCCGTATCGCCATGACAAGATATATCAAAAGAGGCGGACAAGTTTGGATTAAAATTTTCCCAGATAAGTCTGTAACAAAGAAACCAGCCGAAACTCGTATGGGTAAAGGTAAAGGTGCTCCAGAATATTGGGTAGCGGTTGTAAAACCAGGTAGAGTTATGTTTGAACTTGCTGGTGTAAATGAAGAAACAGCAAGAGAAGCTATGAGACTTGCTCAACATAAACTACCAATCAAGACAAAATTTATCACTAGAGCAGAACAAGAAAAATTAGTAGGTGGTGAAGCATAATGAAAGCGCAAGATATTAGAAATATGAGTGAACAAGAATTAAATAATCAACTTATCTCTTTAAAAGAAGAATTATTCAATCTACGTTTTCAACATGCAACAGGACAACTTGATAATCCTTTAAAAATTAAGGAAGTTAAGAAAGACTACGCTAGAGTGAAAACTGTGCTTAGAGAAAGGGAATTACAAGCTAACGCTTAGTAATTTTTAGGTAGGATAATATGGAAAGAGGAAATAGAAAAGTAAGAATTGGTAAGGTTGTTTCAAACAAAGGTGATAAAAGCATCGTTGTTGCTATTGAAACAATGGTAAACCATCCATTATATAAAAAGCGTGTAAAGAAAACAACTAAGTTTATGGCTCATGATGAACAAAACATGTGTGATGTTGGCGATATTGTTAAAATTATGGAAACAAGACCACTTAGCAAATCAAAACGTCATAGATTAGTTGAAATCGTAGAAAAGGTTAAATAGCCTTTCGGCGTTTTAAGGAGGTTTAAAGAATGATACAACAAGAAAGTAGATTAAAAGTAGCTGATAACAGTGGTGCAAAAGAACTATTATGTATCAGAGTTCTTGGAGGAAGCAAAAAGAAAACTGCTAACATCGGTGATGTTATCGTAGCAAGTGTTAAAAGTGCTGCTCCCGGCGGAATGGTAAAAAAAGGTGATGTTGTAAAAGCTGTTATCGTTAGAACTGTAAGCGGTGTTAGAAGACCAGACGGTACTTATATCAAATTTGATCAAAACGCTGCTGTTATATTAAAAGAAGATAATCAACCAAGAGGAACACGTATTTTCGGACCTGTTGCTAGAGAACTTAGAAGTAAGAAATTTATGAAAATCGTTTCACTAGCTCCGGAAGTACTATAAGGAGGCTTTTATAATGCATGTAAAGAAAGATGATAAAGTAATTGTTATTTCTGGTAAAGATAAAGGAACTATTGGCAAAGTTATAAAAAGCTTTCCAAAAGAAAACAGAGTAATAGTTGAAAATGTAAATGTAAGAAAAAAACATTTAAAAGCAACAAATCAAATGCAACAAGCAGGTATTGTCGAAGAAGCATGTCCTATTGATGCTTCAAACGTTTTATTATACTGTGACACTTGCAAAAAAGGTGTTAGAACAGGTGTAAAGATTAACGACGGCAAAAAAGAAAGATACTGCAAAAAATGCAATGCAACTTTTAAATAGTAGGGGGCAGTAATTAATGAGTAGATTAAGAGAAAAATACAAAGCTGAAGTTATAAATGCACTTACTGAAAAGTTCGGCTATACAAACGTAATGCAAGTACCAAGACTTGAAAAAATCGTTATTAACATGAGATTTGGGGATTGTAAAGACAACTCTAAACAAATGGAAGCAGCTGCAAACGAACTTGCTTTAATTTCTGGACAAAAACCAGTTATGATTAAAGCAAAAAAATCAGTATCAAACTTCAAATTAAGAGAAGGTATGACAATCGGTGCGAAAGTAACACTTAGAGGTGAAAGAATGTATGAATTCGCTGATAGACTTCTAAATGTCGCTATTCCAAGAATCAGAGACTTCAGAGGTGTAAATCCAAAGAGTTTTGACGGAAGAGGAAATTATTCTTTAGGTATTAAAGAACAACTTATCTTCCCTGAAATAGATTATGATAAAATTGAAAAATTAAGAGGAATGGATATCGCATTCGTTTCTTCAGCAAATACAGATGAAGAAGGCTATGAATTACTTAAATTAATGGGTATGCCTTTCAAAGAAGCATAGGAGGATAAGATATGGCTAAAAAAGCAATGGTAGAAAAGCAAAAAAGAACACCAAAGTATTCAACAAGAGCATATACAAGATGTAAAATATGCGGAAGACCTCATGCTTACCTAAGAAAATATGGTATTTGTAGAATATGTTTTAGAGAACTTGCTTACAAAGGTGAAATCCCTGGCGTAAAGAAAGCAAGTTGGTAGAAATAATTTTAAAGAAAGTAATTAAGGAGGTTTTCTAATATGTCTATGACAGATCCAATTGCGGATATGCTAACTAGAATTAGAAACGCAAATAACGCAGGACACAAAGATGTAATGGTTCCAGCTTCTAATATTAAAAAAGCTATCGCAAACATTTTATTAGAAGAAGGTTATATAAAGAAAGTAGATTTTATAGAAGATAATAAACAAGGCATGCTTAAAATTACTTTGAAATACGGTCAAAACGGTGAAAAAGTAATCGCAGGCTTAAAGAGAATTTCTAAACCAGGTCTTAGAATTTATGCTTCAAATGAAGACTTACCAAAAGTTTTAAATGGTTTAGGGGTAGCAATTATATCAACTTCAAAAGGCGTTATGACAGACAAATTAGCTAGAAAAAATAACGTTGGCGGCGAAGTAATATGCTACGTATGGTAGAAAAAATAGGAGGAAGAAATAGATTATGTCTAGAGTAGGAAATGCACCTGTTAATTTACCAGCTGGAGTTGATGTAAAAGTTGACGAAAATAACGTAGTTACAGTAAAAGGCCCAAAAGGTGAATTAACACAAGCTATAGATAAAGATATCATTATTGAAATTAATGATAATGTTTTAGAAGTAAAAAGACCTAGTGACGACAAAAGACATCGTTCACTTCATGGTTTATCAAGAGCTTTAATTCAAAACATGGTAATCGGTGTTACTGATGGTTTTGAAAAGAAACTTGAAATTGTTGGTGTTGGTTACAGAGCACAAAAACAAGGTAAAACATTAGTACTTAGCCTTGGATATTCTCATCCAGTAGAAATGGAAGATCCAGAAGGTATCGAAACTGTTGTTGAAGGACAAAACACAGTTATCGTTAAAGGTATTGATAAACAATTCGTTGGCGCACATGCTGCTAATATCAGAGCTAAAAGAAGTCCTGAACCATACAAAGGTAAAGGTGTTAGATATGCTGACGAAAGAGTAAGAATTAAAGAAGGAAAATCAGGTAAATAGGAGGGCGAATAGATGATATCAAAAGTTAATAAAAATGAAATCAGAAAGAAAAGACATCTTAGAGTAAGAAATAAGATTAGCGGCACTCCTGAAAGACCAAGACTAAATGTTTTTAGAAGCAATAAGCAAATTTATGCTCAGCTTATTGACGATGTAAACGGAGTAACTCTTGCAGCTGCTTCAAGCTTAGATGCTACAATCAAAGAAGAATGCGCTAAGTTACCAAAACTTGAAAGTGCAACATTGGTTGGTAAAGAAATCGCTAAAAATGCTAAAGAAAATAACATTAGCGAATGCGTTTTCGACAGAGGCGGCTATGTATATGAAGGTAGAGTAAAAGCTCTAGCTGAAGGTGCAAGAGAAGCTGGACTTGAATTTTAAGGAGGCTAAAGGGAAGAATGAATAAAAATTTTAATCCTGAAGAATTAGATTTAAAAGATAAAGTTGTTGCCATAAACAGAGTAACAAAAGTTGTTAAAGGTGGTAGAAATTTCCGTTTTAGTACTCTTGTAGTAGTAGGCGATGAAAACGGCCACGTAGGTGTAGGCCTTGGTAAAGCCATTGAAATTCCTGAAGCAATCAGAAAAGGTATTGCTGATGCTAAAAAGAACATGATTGAAGTTTCTTTATCAGGCACAACAATTCCTCACGAAACAATCGGAAGATTTGGTGCCGGAAAAGTGTTAATGAAACCGGCTGCTAAAGGTACAGGAGTTATCGCTGGTGGTCCTGCCCGTGCAGTAATCGAACTTGCTGGAATCAAAGATATCAGAATTAAATCTTTAGGTTCAAACAATGCAAGCAACATGGTAAAAGCCACATTAGCAGGTTTATCTGGTTTAGTAACAGTTGAAGAAGTTGCTAAAAAAAGAGGTAAGACTGTAGAAGAAATCTTAGGATAAGGAGCGTGAGAGAATTGGCTGGAGAAAAACAATTAAAGATTACGCTTAAGAAAAGCTTAATAGGTAGAAATGAAAAACAAAGAAAAAGTATTGAAGCTTTAGGACTAAGAAAAATCGGTCAAAGCGTTGTAAAACAAGATAATCCTCAAATGAGAGGTATTTGTCAAAAAATGGACTTCATGTTAGACGTTGAAGAAATATAATAGGGGGTTAGCAATAATGAGATTACACGAGCTAAAACCTGCTGAAGGTTCAACAAGAAAGACTATTAGAAAAGGTAGAGGTACAGCTACAGGCAGAGGTAAAACTGCAGGTAGAGGTCAAGACGGACAAAAATCACGTTCAGGCGGCGGAGTAAGACCTGGATTTGAAGGTGGTCAAATGCCACTAACAAGAAGAGTTCCTAAAAGAGGTTTCTCTAACTATCCTTTCAAAAAAGAATTTGCTGTTGTTAATCTTGACAGATTAAATGAAATTGAAAAAGACAGCGTTGTAACTAATGATCTTTTAAAAGAACTAGGTATGGTTAAAAATAAATATGAATATGTTAAAGTTTTAGGAAACGGAGAAATTACTGTTCCTTTAACTGTTAAAGTTGATAAAGTAAGTAAATCAGCTAAAGAAAAAATAGAAGCAGCAGGCGGGAAAGTAGAGGTATAATAGAATGCTTACAACTATCAAAAATGCCTGGAATATCCCAGAATTAAGAAAAAGAATTTTATTTACACTTGCTATGCTTTGTATCTTTAGACTTGGCGGTTTTATAACCGTTCCGTTTATCGATACAGCTGCAGTAGATTCAATGGTAAATAACAATTCAATGTTCGGACTTTTAAATATTATCTCTGGTAATAACTTTAGAACATTTTCTATTTTTGCTATGTCAATTACACCTTACATCAATGCATCAATTATTTTGCAATTATTGACAATAGCTATTCCGGCGTTAGAGAGACTTTCTCACCAAGGAGAAGAAGGAAGAAAGAAAATCTCTTCTTATACAAGATATTTGACTGTTGTTTTGGCATTAATTCAAGCACTTGGAATTTCATTTAGTTTTAAAGAAATTTTAACTAGTGATTCAGCACTTGCAATGGTTATGGTTGCACTTACAATAACAGCTGGTACAACATTCTTAATGTGGCTTGGAGAAAATATAACTGAACATGGTATCGGTAATGGTATATCAATTCTTATCTTTGCCGGTATTATAGCTAATATTCCATCAGCTTTAGGTTACTTGTATGAACAAGTAACTTCTGGTGCGATTAGTTCAGTAATGCTTATACTATTCTTAGTATTCGCTATTTTAGTTGTAGCGGGAGTTGTAGAAATAAATCAAGGAGTTAGAAAAATTCCTGTTCAATATGCAAAAAGAGTTGTTGGTAGAAAAATGTATGGTGGACAAAATACACATATTCCTCTAAAGATAAATCAATCAGGGGTTATGCCTATTATCTTCGCCAGTGTAATTACAATGTTCCCATCAACACTTGCATCTTTCTTCCCTAACTGGGGATTTTCAGCATGGCTAAGCAAAGCATTAGCATGGGGAGGAACAGCTTCTACTATACTTTATATAGTGTTAATAATATTCTTCACATATTTTTACACTATTGTTACATTTAATCCTGATGATGTTGCTAAAAACTTAAAACAATACGGTGGATTTATTCCAGGTATCAGACCCGGTCATTCTACGATTGTTTATTTAAAAAGAACATTAAACAGACTTATGGTTGCCGGAAGTTTATTCCTAGTTGTTATAGCTGTACTTCCTATTATCGTAGGTAATGTAATGGATTTAAGTTTACAATTCGGTGGTACAAGTTTGCTTATCGTTGTAGGTGTTGCTCTTGAAACTGTAAATCAATTAGAACAACAAATGATTATGAGAAACTACAAAGGTTTCTTAAAATAGTAGGTGATTAAAATGAAATTAATACTTTTAGGCCCTCCAGGAGCTGGAAAGGGCACACAAGCAAGCAAAATTGTTGATAAATATAATTTAGTTCATATTTCTACAGGAGATATTTTTAGAAAAAATTTAAGTGAAAATACTCCTCTTGGTCAAAAAGCAAAAGAATATATGGATAAAGGTTTGCTTGTTCCTGATGATGTAACGGTTGAAATGGTTGAAGATAGATTATCTTGGGATGATATAGAAGGAAGCTATATGCTTGATGGTTTCCCAAGAACAATTTCTCAAGCAGAATCTTTGGATAAAATTCTTGAAAAAAATGGTGAAAAATTAGATTTGGCCCTTTGTATCGAAGCAGATTATTCACTACTTACAAAGAGAATTACTGGCAGAAGAATGTGCAAATGCGGTGCAACTTATCATGTAGAATTTCAACCACCAAAAACTGCAGGTATTTGCGATAAATGCGGTGGAGAATTATACCAAAGAGACGACGATAAAGAAGATACTGTAGTAAAAAGATTGAAAGAATATGAAGAAAAGACACAACCTCTAGTAGATTATTATAAAAAACAAAATATACTAAAAACAGTAAATGGGTCAAGAACAGTTGAAGAAGTATTTGAAGATATTTCAAAAATTCTTGATGAGTGTAAATAATGATTATATTAAAATCGAATCATGAAATAGAGCTTATGAAAAAAGCCGGAAAGATAACAGCAAAGGCTCATGAAGCTGTAAAAAAATATATTAAACCTGGTATGAGCACTCTTGAATTAGATAAGATAGTTGAAGATGTTATCTTATCTAATAATGCTATACCAACATTTAAAGGATATATGGATTATCCAAGAAATATATGTGCATCAGTTAATAATGAAGTTGTACATGGAATTCCAAGCAAAGATGTTATCATTAAAGATGGAGACATAGTTAGTGTTGATATCGGAGCGACTTATGAAGGTTATGTTGGAGATCAAGCGAAAACTTTTATGGTAGGCAATGTGTCTGAAGAGGCAAAAAAACTTGTAAAAGTAACAAGACAAAGCTTTTATGAAGGTTTGAAATTCGTAAAAGAAGGATACAGAATAAGTGATGTATCAAGAGCTATTCAAGATTACGCTGAAAGTTATGGTTTTAGTTTGGTCAGAGATTATACAGGTCATGGAGTTGGACAAAACATGCATGAAGATCCTTCAGTTCCAAATTATGTTGGAATGAGAAAAGGTCCAAGACTTCAAAAAGGTATGACTATAGCCATTGAACCAATGGTTAATCAAGGAACATACGATGTTCATGTTTTGGATAATGGTTGGACAGTTGTTACCGATGATGGTAAACTTTCTGCCCATTATGAACATTCCGTAGCTGTTACGGATGGTGAACCCATAATTTTAACTTTATTATAAGGTGAAATATGAAATATGAAATAGGCGATTTGGTGTTATCAAAAGCCGGAAGAGATAAAGCAAGTTTTCTAATTGTGGTTGGTGTTTTGGATGATAAAATGGTTTTTCTTGCTGATGGAAAATCAAGAAAAATAGAAAAGCCGAAACTAAAAAAAATTAAACATACTTCCAAAATAAATGTAAAAAGTACATTAATTTGTGATAAAATAAAATGTAATGAAAAAATTCCCAATGCACTTATTAGAAAAGAAATTGAGAGAATTAAAGAAGAATTGTAGGAGGATGTGTTTTAAGTGAGTAAAAGTGATTATGTGGAAGCAGAAGGAATTGTTGTTGAAGCAATGCCTAATACTACTTTTAAAGTAAAGTTGGATAACGGACACGAAATTACAGCACATATATCTGGAAAATTAAGAATGAACTACATTAAAATATTACCGGGAGATAAAGTAATTTTAGAAATTTCCCCATATGATTTAACAAAAGGTAGAATCATTTGGAGAGAAAAAGGTAAATAAAATTACTATATAGTAGGAGGAAAAAATAATGAAAGTAAGACCTAGTGTTAAGCCTATTTGCGAAAAATGCAAAGTTATTAAACGTAAAGGCAAAGTAATGGTTATTTGTGAAAATCCTAAACACAAACAAAAACAAGGTTAATTAATTTGGTATAAAGTATTTTGTCGCGGCTGGAATTTATCTGACAAAATCTTTTATATATATAAATTTTTAGAAAATAATAGTTAAACATTAAACTTAAAAAATCATACGGAGGTGCGATTGATGGCGAGAATAGCCGGCGTGGATTTACCTAAAGATAAAAGAGTAGAAATAGGTTTAACTTATATCTACGGAATTGGTCAAGCTACTTCTAATAATCTTTTGGCAAAAGCAGGAATCAATCCTGATACAAGAGTTAAAGATTTAACAGAAGATGAAGTTAACAAACTTCGTGCTCTAATTGATGAAGAAGTAACTGTTGAAGGTGACTTAAGAAGAGAAGTTTCACTTAACATAAAAAGACTAATGGAAATTGGTAGTTACAGAGGACTTAGACATCGTAGAGGATTACCTGTTAGAGGTCAAAAAAGTAAAACAAACGCTAGAACAAGAAAAGGTCCTAAGAAAACTGTAAGTAGAAAAAAATAAATAAATAGATAGATTATTATTCTCACAAATTAAGGAGGATTTAAAATTGGCTGCAAAGAAAGTAGTTAGAAGAGGAAAAAAGAGAGTTAAGAAAAACATTGAAAAAGGACAAGCGCATATTCGCTCTACTTTTAACAATACAATTGTTACTTTAACTGACGTTGCAGGTAATGCTTTGGCATGGTCAAGTGCCGGAGAATTAGGCTTCAAAGGTTCAAGAAAAAGTACTCCATATGCTGCTCAATCAGCTGCAACAGAAGCTGCTAAAAGAGCTATGGAACATGGTTTAAAAACTGTTGATGTATTTGTAAAGGGACCTGGTTCAGGTAGAGAAGCTGCAATCAGAGCACTTCAAGCTGCTGGACTAAACGTTATTTCAATTAAAGACGTTACTCCTATCCCTCACAATGGTTGTAGACCACCTAAACGTAGAAGAGTCTAATTTGGGTTAGTTAAATTTGTATTATAAAGAATTGAAAATTTGTAGGAGGAAAAAATTAATATGGCTGTAGATAGAGTTCCTGTTCTTAAAAGATGCAGATCTTTAGATTTAGATCCTGTATATTTAGGAATTGATAAAAAGTCAAACAGACAAGCAAAAAGATCTGGTAATTTAAGCGAATACGGTCTTCAATTACGTGAAAAACAAAAAGCGAAATTCATTTACGGAGTATTAGAAAAACCATTCAGAAATTACTACAAAAAAGCTGAAAAAATGAGTGGTGCTACAGGTGAAAATCTAATGACTTTACTAGAATCAAGACTTGATAACATCGTTTTCCGTATGGGATTTGCTAGAACAAGACGTGAAGCAAGACAAATCGTTGATCATAAACATGTACTTGTTAACGGTAAACAAGTTAACATTCCATCATACTTAACAAAAGCAGGAGATGTTATCGAAATTAAAGAAAAACATAAAAAATCTCCAAGATATAAAGAAATTGTTGAAGTGACTGGTTCACGTGTAGTTCCTGAATGGCTAGATGTAGACATTGAAAAATTAAGCGGAACTATCAAAGAACTTCCTAAACGTGAAGCAATAGATGTTCCTGTAAATGAAATTTTAATTGTCGAATTATATTCTAGATAAGATATAGTTTTGATATATTGTTGGTTATATTTAAGGAATTGAGAGGTTTTATATATGTTAGAATTTCAAAAACCTAATATTGAGATTGCGGAAATTAGTGCAGATAGAACTTATGGTAAGTTTGTTGTAGAACCACTTGAAAGAGGCTATGGTATGACAATCGGTAATTCTCTTAGAAGAATTATGTTATCATCATTACCTGGTGCTGCTGTAACAAACATTAAAATTGAAAATGTATTACATGAATTTGCTACAGTTGATGGTGTAGCAGAAGATGTATTGCAAGTTATTCTAAATTTAAAAGAACTATCTGTAAAGTTACATTCTGATGGACCTGTGGATGTTCATATTCACGCTGAAGGAGAAGGAGAAGTAACTGCGGGAGATATAATTTGCGATAGCGATGTTGAAATTGTAAATCCTGATTTGCATATAGCTTCACTTATGAATGATGCTGTACTTGATATGACTATTACTATTGATAGCGGTACAGGATATGTTCCAAGCGAAAAGAATAAAAAGGAAGATATGCCAATAGGTACACTTCCTGTAGATAGTATTTTCACACCTGTAAAGAAAGCAAACTTTACTGTTGAAAATACAAGAGTTGGTAATGTTACTGATTATGATAAATTAAATATTGAAGTTTGGACAGACGGAACTATTTCTCCGGAAGAAGCTGTTTCACTTGCAGCAAAAGTAATCAACGACCATCTTCAATTATTTATAGATATGAATGCAAATTTACCAAATGCTAGTTTAATGGTTGAAAGAGAAGAAAACGAAAAAGAGAAAGTTTTAGAAATGTCAATTGACGAATTAGAACTTTCTGTTCGTTCAAGCAACTGCTTAAAGAGAACTAGTATAAATACGGTTGAAGAATTAATTTCAAGAAGTGAAGAAGATATGTCTAAAGTAAGAAACTTAGGTAAGAAATCTTTAAATGAAATTAAAAAGAAACTTGCCGAAATTGGTTTATCATTTAGACAAGGTGATGAATAGTAAACACTAATAAAGGAGGTTTATAATGTCAGGATATAGAAAACTTGGTAAAGCTAGTGATAAAAGAAAAGCTATGCTAAGAGGTTTAGTAACAGATACACTTAGATATGAAAGAATAAACACTACTCTATTTCGTGCAAAAGAAGCAAGAAAAATCGTTGATAAAATGATTACTTTAGGTAAACGTGGCGATTTACATGCTAGAAGACAAGCTCTTGCTTACATTTATGACAAACGTGTAGTTGATAAATTATTCAATGAAATTGCTCCAAAGTATGAAAACAGAAACGGTGGATACACAAGAATCTATAAACTTGGTGCAAGACGTGGTGACGGCGCTGAAACAGCGATTTTAGAGTTAGTAAG
Source organism: Anaerofustis butyriciformans (assembly GCF_036289385.1). Lineage (NCBI taxonomy): Bacteria > Bacillati > Bacillota > Clostridia > Eubacteriales > Eubacteriaceae > Anaerofustis > Anaerofustis butyriciformans. The sequence goes on along the minus strand of NZ_JAYFFH010000004.1, from coordinate 144,286 downwards.
TGAATAATCTAATAAAATATAGTACAAAGGGACAGTATAAGCACTGTTCCTTTAGCTCTATATAATATATATTATAAATTTGTATAATTTGAAATTGTGTAAGTTTATAATATATATAAGAGAGAAAAAATATGAGCGAAATGATAGAAATAAAAAACGTTAATTATTCTTATAAGGATAATGAAGGGAAGACGATTGTAGAAGCATTGAAAGATGTTTCTTTTTGTGTTGAAAAGGGAAGTTTTGTTGGTATAATCGGAAGAAACGGTTCCGGAAAATCAACCCTTGCAAAACTATTAAATGGAATCTTACTTCCTGAAAGCGGCGATATTTTAATTGACGGAATGAATACCAAAGATGAAAAAAAGATATGGGATATCAGACAAAAAGCGGGTATGATATTTCAAAATCCGGATAATCAAATGGTTGCAACAATAGTAGAAGAAGATGTTGCTTTTGGCCCTGAAAATTTAGGCGTTGAGCCAAGTGAAATAAGAAAAAGAGTCGATGAAGCTCTTTTAAGCGTAAGTATGAGTGAGTTTAGAGATAAAAAACCTCATGAACTTTCAGGTGGTCAAAAACAAAGGATTGCAATAGCAGGAATTCTTGCAATGAATCCTGAATGCATTATTTTAGATGAGCCTACTGCAATGTTAGACCCAAAAGGAAGAACTGAAGTAATTAATACAATAAAAAAATTAAATGAAAAAGGAACAACAATTGTATTAATAACTCATTATATGGAAGAAGTAGTAAGTGCCGATAAGGTAATAATTCTTGATAGAGGAGTAAAAGTTCTTGAAGATGAACCAAGAGAGGTTTTTGCAAAGGGTGATATTTTAAAAGAACTAATGCTTGAACCACCATATGCTACTAAAGTTGCTTATGAATTAAAGAAGCAAGGGAAAATAAAAAACGATAAAATCCTTACGTTAGATGAATTAGTGGAGGAAATATGTCAGTAAAAGTTGTAGATTTATGTCATACATACGGCAAAGACAGTATATTTGAATTTAAGGCTTTAAAAAATATAAATTTTAAAGTTGATAATGGGGAATTGGTTGGAATTATAGGTCATACAGGAAGCGGGAAATCCACTTTAATTCAACATATAAACAGGTTACTAACACCTACAAGCGGGGATATATTTTTAGATGATCTTAATATAAATGAAAAAGGCGTATTAATGAAAGATATATGCTCAAAAGTAGGGCTTGTATTTCAATACCCTGAATATCAATTATTTGAAGAAACAATATATAAAGATATTGCTTTTGGTCCTAAAAATATAGGCATGGAAGATATCGACGGAGCAGTAAGAAAAGCAATGGATATGGTTGGATTGGATTTTGAAACTTATAAAGATAAATCTCCTTTTGATTTATCAGGGGGACAAAAAAGAAGAGTTGCAATAGCAGGTGTTATTGCTATGGATCCAGATGTACTTATATTGGACGAACCTGCAAGTGGATTAGACCCTGTGGGAAGAAAAGAGATACTTGACAATATATATAAACTTCATAAAGAAAATAATTTGACTACTTTTTTAGTGTCACATTCAATGACAGATGTTTGTGAATATGCAAGTAAAATAATGGTGTTTTCTTCAGGAGAATTAAAACTTTATGATACACCAAGAGAAGTTTTTAAAAATGTTGAACTTTTAAGAAGCATAGGCTTAAATGTTCCTGAAGGAAAAGAGCTTATGTTAAAACTTAAAGAAAAAGGACTTGATGTAGATACAAATTTATTTACATTTGTTGAAGTAATAAAAGAAATAGAAAGAGTTATATAAGGAAAAAAATATGCTAAATGATATTACAATAGGACAATATTATCCAACCGGATCGATGATTCATAAATTAGATCCGAGAAGTAAAATAATGGCTACTTTTTTGTATATGATTTTACTTTTTTTTGTTAAATCTTTTATTGGATTTTTGGGAATGTTTATTTTATTATTGATTCCTTTAATTATTTCAAAAGTTCCGGTAGGATATCTTCTTAGAGGTTTAAAAGCACTGATTATTATTATTTTATTTACCGTTTGTCTTAATATGTTTATGACACCCGGTAATGTAATATATCAATTAGGCTTTTTAAAGATAACTGATAAAGGACTTCATAACGCCATATTAATGGCTGTAAGGCTTGTTTTGCTTGTTACGGGTACTTCTTTATTAACACTTGTAACATCTCCTATATCCCTTACTGACGGCTTAGAAAGGCTAATGAAAAAAGTACCTTTATTAAAAAAATATGCACATGAATTATCTATGATGATGAGTATAGCTCTTAGATTTATTCCAACGCTTATGGAAGAAACAACAAGGATTATTAATGCTCAAAAATCAAGAGGTGCAGATTTCGAAAGCGGAAATCTTATAAACAGAGCAAAAGCTTTTATTCCGGTTTTAATTCCTTTATTCTTATCTGCTTTTCAAAGAGCCGAAGATTTAGCTCTTGCAATGGAAGCAAGATGTTATACGGGCGGAGAAAACAGAACAAGAATGAAAGAATTAAAGTATACAAAAAATGATTTTTATACTTATTTATATATTGTATTCATGATAATTTTTGTAGTAGTAACAAATATTCTTTATACTAAGGGGATTATTTAATGAGAAATATACTCCTTACAATACAATATGACGGTAAAAATTATGTTGGCTGGCAGATGCAAAATAACGGAATAAGTGTTGAAGAGAAAGTAAAGACAGCTGTTGAAAGTCTAGTAAAAGAAGAGGTTAAACTTTACGGAAGCGGAAGAACTGACAGTGGTGTTCATGCTTTAGGACAAAGAGCCAATTTTTATACAAATTCAAATATATCTATAGAAAAATTTCCTTATGGTATTAATGCATTTTTGCCAAAGGATATAAGGGTAATAGAGGCAGAAGAAAAAGATGAGAATTTTCATGCCAGATATGATACCACAGGGAAAGAATATATGTATTTAATTTATAATAACAGTATAATGAATCCTCTTTTTATAGGAAGGGCAACTCATGTTTTTTATAAACTTGATTTGGATAAGATGACTAGAGCCTCAAAAAAACTTATTGGTGAACATGATTTTGCTGGATTTATGGGAAGTGGCAGTAATGTTAAAAGTACCATAAGAGAAATATATGATGTTAAAATAACTAAAAAAGATGATTTAATTATTTTCAAAATAAAAGGCAATGGCTTTTTATATAATATGGTAAGAATCATTGTTGCAAGCTTGATCGATATAGGAAGAGGAAGATTTGACGAAAATAGAATAGATGAAATCTTAGAAAGTAAAAACAGAAGCATGGCAAATGTTACGGCACCTGCTGAAGGGCTTTATTTAAAGGAAGTTTTTTACTAAAAACTTACATATTATAAAAAAATATATTGACATAAAAGGTAAAATAATCTAAAATATATAGGCTAGATATTTTTCGTGTATCGTTAGCCCCGTGCATGGAAAATGTAGAGCAGATAATTTAAAATAAAAAATATTATATGTATTGTGGAGGTTTAACGAAATGTTAACAAAGTCAACTAGTATTGCTAAACCCCAACAAATTGATAAAAAATGGTATGTAGTTGATGCTGAAGGCAAAACACTTGGTAGATTATGTAGTGAAGTTGCAAAAGTATTAACAGGTAAAAACAAACCTTGTTACACACCTAATATTGATACTGGGGATTATGTAATTGTAATTAATGCAGAAAAAATTCATCTTACTGGAAATAAATTATTAGACAAAAAATATTACAGACACACAGGATATCCTGGTGGAAGAAAAGAAGTAATGTACAAAGATTTAATTGCTAACAAACCGGAATTTGTAATCGAAAAAGCAGTTAAAGGTATGCTTCCAAAAAATAAACTTGGAAGAGCTCAATTTAAGAAATTAAAAGTATATGCAGGTAGCGAACATGAACATGCAGCACAAAAACCTGAAGTACTTGATATTAAGTAGGAGGAATAGATGGCAGAACAAGTTATGGCTACAGGCAGAAGAAAAAATTCTGTTGCAAGAGTAGTTTTAAAACAAGGTAGTGGAAAGATAACTATTAATGGTAGAGATATAGAAGAATATTTCGGCGGTAATGATACACTTAAAGTAATTGTTAGACAATCATTAGTTTTAACAGATAATGCTGATAAATATGATGTAAGTGTAAATGTATATGGCGGCGGAATTTCTGGTCAAGCAGGAGCAATCAGACATGGTATTTCAAGAGCTTTAGTTGCAGAAAACCCTGATTTAAGAAAAGAAGTTAAAAAAGCAGGTTTCTTAACTAGAGATTCAAGAATGAAAGAAAGAAGAAAATATGGTCTTAAGAAAGCTAGAAAAGCTCCACAATTTTCAAAAAGATAATATATTATATATACAGAACAGCCTATGGCTGTTCTTTTTTTATTACGAAAATATAAATAGTCTGAATATTTTTAAATTGAAAAAGGGGGTTTACTTTTTCCTACAGATATGGTAGGATATGAAAAATTTTGAAAAACATATTGAAAAAAAGTGGAGGGAATCATGAAAAGAATATTAAGTATATTTCTTACAGTGATGCTAGTATTTAGTATTATACCCCCTATTTATGCATCTAACGAAGAAAGCGTTAATGCTACAAATATTACATTTAACAAAGATGAATTAGTATTAAACGGTATAGGAGAATCATTTAAATTAGAGGCAGCGATTGAGCCTGCGTCATATGATAAAGACTTAATTTACTGGAACAGTACTGATAAAAATATTGCAAGTGTAGATGCAGATGGTGTTGTTGTTTCTTCTGGGGTTGGGACAGCTACTATTTTTGCAATGACAGCAAACGGTAAAAAAGCAGAATGTAAAGTAACTGTAAATGAAGTTAAAATTAATGGAGTTAATGTAATAGGTCCTGAAAGTATTTACATGGGTGGTGGAGATTATTACTTTATTAAATATTTACCTTCAAATACTACAGACAGATACGTTACTTTAACATCATCAAATGAAGATATTGTATCATATCCAAAATCATTCTACAGTTCAAACAGCTTTAAACTAACAGCAAAAAAAGTAGGTACTACAACAATAACAGTTAACATGGGAAATGGTGTAAGTACATCTTTTGAAGTTAGTGTAAAACCTGTTATGGCAAGTTCTTTAAGACTTGATTACAGTACTTTAAATTTATTTAAAGATGAAGAAAAAGTTGTAACATATGAAGTTTTGCCTAAGAATACAACTGATAAAACAGTAAAATGGGAAAGCAGTAATCCTGAAATTGCAACAGTTGATAATAATGGTAAAATAAAAGCAATTAAAGAAGGGAAAACAATAATTACTGCAAGTACAGTAAATAATATTGTAAAAACAGTTGAAGTAAATGTTTCACCAAAAAAGGTAACAGGTATTTCTCTTGATAAAGAAAATGTAACATTAGATGTAGACGATACTGTAAAATTAAATGCATCAATTTATCCAATAGATGCTAAAAATCAAGATGTAAAATGGGAAAGTGAAAATATTAATATTGCTAATGTAGATGAAAATGGAGTTGTAACAGCTCAAAATTCAGGAAATACAAAAGTTAAAGCAGTTTCTAAAGAAAATGGAAATATTATTGCTGTTTGCAGTATTAATGTAAATAAAGTTAAAACAGAAAGTGTTACATTAAATAAAACAAATGTACAATTAAATAAATTGACTGATGTTGTATATTTAACAGGAGAAGTTTATCCTTCAAATGCAGATGATAAGACAATACAGTGGAGCAGTAGCAATACAAAAGTTGCAAAAGTTGAAAATGGTAAAATTACACCTGTTGCAGACGGAAGCGCTGTTATTAAAGCTGAAACAAAAGATGGGAAAATAGCATATTGCAATGTTAAAGTTAATCTACCAAAAAAGAAAATTACAGTTGGAAAAGTAAATTCATTAAAAATAAAAAGCGGAAAGAAAAGTGCAACAATCACAATTTCAAAAGCTTCAAATGCAAAATATTATGAAATTTACAGATCAACAAATAAATCAACAGGATTTAAAAAAGTTGCAACTGTGAAATCAACAAAATATGTGAATAAAAAACTTACATCAAAGAAAACTTATTACTACAAAGTAAGAGCCGTAAACGGAAGTACAAAAGGTTCTTTCTCAAAAGTATATAAAGTAAAAGTAAAATAAAAAACATCCTTATGGATGTTTTTTATTTTACTTGCTATTGAATAAAATGTATATTTTTGATATCCTTTTTTATAGTAATTTAAAATATGGAGAAAGAATTTGAGAAAATTAGCGGTACTTGGACCAAAGGGAACATTCAGCGATAATGCTTGCAGCGTGTTTTTAAGTGAGGAAAAGGAAGATTTTGATGTAGTATATTATAATACTATTGATGAAACTTTTCACAGCATTGGTAAAGAATGTGATATGGGAATAATTCCAATAGAAAATACACTTGATGGATTTGTTCAAAGAACACTCGATTTACTTCTTGAAATGGATGTTCATATTGTAAGAGAGATAAGTGTTCCTGTTCAGTTTTCTTTTATAGGTAACAGTGAAAATATTGAGCAAATAAAAAAAATATATGTTCAATTTAAAACAAACGGACAATGCAGAAAGTTTTTAGACTCTTTGAAGGGTGTAAATATTATTACAACTGACAGCAATATGGAATCTTATAATAACGTAAGTAAGGGGATATTGGCAGAAGGCGGTATAATACCTATGCATATGCTAAAATATGCAAATGCAAAATATAAAATAGATAATGTAACAGATGCATCTAATAATTTTACAAGATTTGTTGTTGTGGAAAAAGGCGAAAATAAATGTACGGCTCAAGAAAATAAGAATTTTAAAGTTCCAATGTATATTATGCCAAATATAGATAGACCCGGAATCCTTTTTGATATATTACATGAGTTTTCTATAAATAAAATAAACCTGGTTGCAATAATGTCTAGACCAACAAAGACAGATATGGGGAAATATAATTTTTATTTGGAGATTAACGGGGAAAATGATCAAATTGAAATAGTAAAAAAATCGTTGGATAATGTAAAAAAACAATATGGATTAAAAGTATTAGGATTTTATTCAATATAAAAGACCGCTTTAACGGTCTTTTTTTAATATGGCAAGTGCTTTCTTATATTTTTCTATCCTTTGTAAATCTTTGTTTGTAATTTTAGATAATCTTTTTATATCAAGATTATGTTCAAGATCTAAGATTTTAATTTTTTTAGCCAATATATTTGATTTAATTTTATTTATGTAAGAAAAATAATCTTCATTTCTTTTTCTTGTTAAACAAGATAAAGCATTTATTACATTTTCATTAAAGCCAAAGTCTATTAAATCTTTTTTTGTAATATTACTGTCTTCCATTACATCATGTAAAAGTGCAGTAATTATTTCATCTTCGCAATTTAGCATTTTTGCAATATGAAGAGGGTGGTTTATATAGGGCTCTCCTCCTTTATCAAATTGATTTTCATGTGCTTTATATGCAATTTTTAGTGCTTTTTCTATGTTTTTATTTTGCATTTTATTACCTCTTTTATATTATATCATAAAAAAATTTGATTAAATTTGTGCATTAGTGGACTTTATTAAAAAAAACGAATATAATACATAGATATGGCATATATTTTGCTATATTATTTTGAAGCAAGTATCTGAATAGGAGGGGTAATAATGAAGTTTGCAGATAGAATGGATATGTTCCAAGAAGGGATTTTTTCCAAACTTGCTCATTTAAAAGAAGAAAAAATAAAAGAGGGAATGCATGTAATTGATTTAAGCGTAGGCGCTCCAAATATTCCGCCTGCAAAGCATATTGTAGATGCTTTAATAAAACAAGCCGGGAATTTGGAAAGTTATTTGTATCCTTTAAATGATAAAGAAGATTTAAAACAGGCTGTGAAAGTATGGTATAAAAATAGATACGGCGTTGATATTGATCCAGAGAGTGAAGTTACATCTTTACTTGGTTCACAAGAAGGTCTTGCTCATATAGCACTTTCAATAGTCAATCCTGGAGATACTGTTTTAGTTCCGGATCCATGCTATCCTGTTTTTGCCGACGGTCCAAGGCTTGCAGGGGCAAAGCTATACTATATGCCTCAAAGAGAAGAGAATGGTTATATAATTGATTTAGACGAGATACCGGAGGATATAAGAAGAGAAGCTAAGTTTATGGTAGTTTCATACCCTAATAATCCAACAACAGCTATGGCGCCTGACAGCTTCTATAAAAAGCTAATAGCTTTTGCAAAAAAATATGATATTATTGTTCTTCATGACAATGCATACAGCGATTTGGTTTTTGACGGGAATACCTGTGGAAGTTTCCTTTGTTATGAAGGTGCAAAAGATGTAGGGGTAGAATTCAATTCTTTGTCAAAAACATATGGACTTGCAGGGGCAAGGGTAGGTTTTTGTATTGGTAATAAAGAAGTAGTTAAAAACTTATCAAATTTAAAGTCAAATATGGATTATGGTATGTTTTTACCTGTTCAAAAGGCGGCAATTGCTGCTATAACAGGAGATCAATCTTGTGTTGAAACCGTAAGAAAAGCATATGAAAACAGAAGAAATATTCTTTGTGACGGATTAAATGAAATAGGATGGAAAATGAATAGATGTCCTGCAACAATGTTTGTATGGGCAAAGATTCCAAGCAAGTATACTTCTTCAGAGAAATTTTGTATAGAACTTCTTGATAAAACCGGAGTTTTGGTTACTCCCGGAAGTGCTTTTGGACCATCGGGAGAAGTCCATGTGAGAATGGCACTTGTTCAAGATGAAGATGAGATGAAAAAAGCAATTGAAAGCATAAAAAACAGCGATATATTAAAATAAAAATTTGAATGTACATTGATTTATTTCTTTGTACATTCTTATATTTTATAGGAGAATAATAAAAAGAAATAAGGAAAATTTTTCTCATTATTGTAAATAAAAAATTTTTATGATAATATCAGTTTAATGTAAAAAAGGAGGGGACAATGTCAGATAAAATTGTTATAAGAGGCGCTAAAGAAAACAATTTAAAAAATATAAATTTAACAATTCCAAGAGATAAACTCATTGTTTTTACGGGACTTTCAGGTTCCGGTAAATCATCTCTTGCTTTTGATACTATATATGCAGAAGGACAAAGAAGATATGTTGAAAGTTTATCTGCATATGCAAGACAGTTTTTAGGGCAGACAAATAAACCAGATGTAGAGAGCATAGAAGGTTTAAGTCCTTCTATTTCTATCGATCAAAAGACAACAAACAGAAACCCTCGTTCTACCGTTGGAACGGTAACAGAAATATATGATTACTTCAGACTTTTATATGCAAGAATAGGTATCCCTTACTGTCCAAAATGCGGTAAAAAAATAGAAAGTCAAAGTATAGATACTATTATTAAAGATATATTATCTCATGAAGAGGGTACAAGGGTTCAAATATTGGCTCCTGTAGTAAGAGGAGAAAAAGGAACTCATAAAAATTTAATAGAACATTTAAAAAAAGACGGTTATTTAAGAGCATTTATTGACGGGGAAATGTTTGACCTAGATGACTCCATAAAACTTTCAAAAAATAAAAAACATAACATAAACGTTGTAATTGACAGACTTAAAATAAGAGAAGGAATAAAATCAAGACTTAATGATTCTGTTGAAACGGCATTAAAACTTACTGATGGTTTGGTTGTATGTAAATTTAATGATGAAGACAAGCTTTATTCGGAAAAGTTTGCATGTATGGATTGTGGAATTGCAATGGAAAAGCCTGAGCCAAGAAACTTCTCTTTTAATGCTCCTTTTGGGATGTGTATGGATTGTAATGGTATAGGATATCATCAAACCATAGATCCAGACCTTGTTATTCCAAATAAAGATATTTCTATAAAAGAAGGAGCTCTTTCTAACTTTATAAGTTCCGATGACAGTACTTATTATTCTGTAATAATAAAAACATTGGTTGAGAAGTATAATTTTTCTATGGATAAACCTTTAAAAGAAGCAAGCGATGAATTTATGAATGCTCTTTTATATGGAGATAAAGGTAAAATTAAAATAGGATTTAATTCTCATTTTGGGGGATATAAAGAAAGAGAAGTAGAGTTTGAAGGGATAATAAACAATATACAAAGAAGATATTTTGAAAGCAACAGTGAATATATAAAAGCAAAATTTGCTAAATTCTTGTCAAACATAACTTGTAGTTCATGTCACGGGAAAAGGCTTAATCCAAATTCTCTTGCAGTAAAGATAAACGGAGTAAACATAATTGAGCTTACGGAAATGTCAATAAAAGACTGTAAAAAATTTATTGATAATTTAACTTTAACGGAAAACGAAGCTAAGATTGCGGAACTTATTTTAAAAGAAATAAAATCAAGGCTGGGATTCTTAATAGATGTTGGACTTGATTATCTTACTTTAGACAGGGCTGCATCAACTTTATCAGGTGGTGAAAGCCAAAGAATAAGACTTGCCACACAAATAGGTTCAAAACTGACGGGAGTACTTTATGTTTTAGATGAACCAAGTATTGGTCTTCATCAAAAGGATAATGATAAATTATTAAAAACACTTCGTGATTTAACGGATATTGAGAATACAGTAATAGTAGTAGAACATGATGAAGATACAATGCGTGAGTCGGATTATATAGTTGATATAGGTCCTGGAGCTGGGATTCATGGGGGAGAGGTTGTTGCAAGCGGTCCTCTTGAAGAAATTATTGATAATAAGAATTCAATAACGGCAGATTATCTTTCAGGAAGAAAGAAAATAGAGGTTCCAAAACAAAGACAAGAAGGAAACGGTCAGTATCTTGAAATAATAGGGGCAAAGGAAAATAACCTTAAAAATATTGATGTAAAAATAGAACTTGGTAAAATGACTTGTGTTACAGGTGTTTCAGGTTCAGGAAAAAGTACTCTTGTAAATGAAATACTGTTTAAATCTTTAAGGAAACAGCTTCTTGGTTCCCTTGAAAGACCGGGAAAACATAAGGAAGTAAAAGGGGCAGAGTATCTTGATAAGATAATAGACATAGACCAATCTCCGATAGGAAGAACGCCAAGGTCAAATCCTGCAACTTATACGGGAATGTTTGATATGATAAGAGATGTTTTTGCATCAACAAATGAAGCAAAAATGAGAGGTTATCAAAAAGGACGTTTTAGTTTTAATGTTAAAGGAGGAAGATGTGAGCATTGTAAGGGAGATGGAATAATAAAAATTGAAATGCACTTCTTACCTGATGTTTATGTTCCTTGTGAAGTTTGCGGCGGAAAAAGATATAACGATGAAACTTTACAGATAAAATATAAAGGGAAAACCATTGCTGATGTATTAGATATGAGTGTTGAAGAAGCTCTTGATTTCTTTGAAAATATCCCTTCAATTAAATCAAAAGTACAGACTCTTTATGATGTAGGGCTTGGTTATATAAAACTTGGACAACCTTCTACAACTCTATCGGGAGGAGAGGCTCAAAGAATAAAACTTGCAACATATTTATCAAAACGTCAAACAGGCAAAACATTATATATTCTTGATGAACCTACAACAGGTCTTCATATGGAAGATGTAAAAAAACTCCTTGAAGTTCTTTATAGGTTAAGAGAAGGTGGAAATACTATTCTTATAATAGAGCATAATCTTGATGTTATAAAATGTGCAGATTATATAATTGATTTAGGTCCTGACGGAGGAGATAACGGAGGAGAAGTTATTGCAACAGGAACACCAGAGGAGGTTGCTAAAGTTAAAAATAGTTATACGGGACAATATCTAAAGAAAATATTAAAATAAAAAGACTCTTAATAGAGTCTTTTTTTTATAAAAATAATGAATAATTTAATTATATATACTGTAATTTTGAATTTTTAAATAGTATAATTTAAAATAGCAATGTAAATTTATGTGTTAAAGGAGAAAATATGAAAGCGACAATAATGTGCATAGGCGATGAAGTTTTATGTGGAGATGTATTAAACTCAAATGGTACTTTTTTTGCAAAAGAACTTACTGAAATAGGAATTGAAGTTGTTAAACATGTGGTTGTAAGTGATGACGAAGATATGGTAGAAGGCGCATTTATGGATGCGGTTAAATTAAGTGATGTTATCATTACAACAGGAGGTCTTGGACCAACTTTGGACGATATGACAAAAGAAGCCATTGCAAAGGTTACAAACAGACCTTTGGAAGAGAATGAAGAAGCAAGAAAACACGTTGAAAGTTATTTTATCAGAAAAGGAAAAGATTACGTTTTAACACCTAATAATTATAGACAAGCATTATTCCCAAAAGGAGCAAAAATTTTAGATAACGACAGAGGAACTGCTCCCGGAGCGCTTCTTGAAATTGAAGATAAAATGATTATTATGCTTCCTGGACCACCAAGAGAAAATACAAATATGTATTATAAACATATTAAAGAATACTTGGTTAATAAATTAAATAAATTCTTTGCCGTAAAAGATTATATGACTTCAGGTATTGGTGAATCTGAAATAGAATATAGATTAAGAGATTTGCTTCCTGATATTGAAGGGGTAAACGTAAATACATACTTTAATGACAGCGGTGTAAAAGTTAAAGCCGTTTCAAAAGCTGATAACTTAAAGCATGCGGTTGAAAACTTGGACAAGGTAGATGAAATAATAACAAGTAACTTTAAAGAATATATTTATTCTGTTAAAGGAGAAACTCTTCCTCAAAAATTAATTGCAACATTAAAAGAAAAAGGACTTACTTTTTCTTGTGCAGAATCTTGTACGGGAGGTCTCCTTGCAAGCTATATTACAGAAATTGCAGGAGCAAGTGAAGTTTTTATGGGTAGTGCAGTTACATATACAAACGAAGTAAAACACTCCCTTCTTGGTGTAAAAGAAGAAACTCTAAAGAAGTATGGTGCGGTAAGTACAAACTGCGTAGAAGAGATGGTTGTAGGATGTGCCAAACGTTTTAACACTGATGTTGCAATTTCCATAAGCGGTATTGCAGGCCCGGGAGGAGGAAGTGAAGAAAAACCTGTAGGAACAGTGTATATGGGATTTTATTATAATGGAAAAGTAACTTCAAAACTTTACAACATAACAGGTGAAAGAAAAAGAGTTCAAACAAGAAGCGCATATTATGCAATTAATAATATATTAAAAATAATTGATGAAAATATTGACTAATTTTTAAAGTAATTGTATAATATATAAGAACAAATGTTTGAAAGGACGTTAAGATATGAATCCAGATAAAGAAAAAGCCTTAGAGCTTGCAATGAAAAATATAGAAAGTAGTTTTGGGAAAGGTGCGATAATGAAGCTTGGTGATAAGCCGGCTGTTACTATTGATACAATTTCTACATCCTCAATTTCTCTTGATGCTGCCCTTGGGGTAGGCGGACTTCCAAGAGGAAGAATTATCGAAATATATGGACCTGAATCTTCAGGTAAAACAACAGTGGCATTACACGTTGTTGCAGAAGCACAAAAAGCCGGTGGAGTTGCCGCTTTTATAGATGCTGAGCATGCTCTTGACCCTGTATATGCAGAAGCTCTTGGTGTTAATATAGATGAATTAATTGTTTCTCAGCCAGATACAGGAGAACAAGCTCTTGAAATAACAGAAGCACTTGTAAGAAGTTCTGCAATTGATGTTGTAGTTGTGGACTCTGTTGCTGCATTGGTTCCAAAAGCTGAAATCGAAGGAGATATGGGAGATAGTCATGTAGGTTTACAAGCAAGACTTATGTCTCAAGCTTTGAGAAAACTTGCGGGAGCAATAAATAAATCAAATACAACAGCTATATTTATAAATCAATTAAGAGAAAAAGTAGGGGTAATGTTTGGTAATCCTGAAGTTACTCCGGGAGGTAGAGCTCTTAAATTCTATTCTTCAGTAAGACTTGAGGTAAGAAGAGTTGATTCAATAAAAAGCGGTCAAGACATTATAGGCAACAGAACAAAAGTTAAAGTCGTAAAAAATAAAGTTGCACCACCATTTAAAATTGCTGAATTTGATATTATGTATGGAAAAGGAATATCAAGAGAAGGCGATATAGTTGATATGGCGGCAAAATACGGTATTATCAAAAAAGCAGGAGCTTGGTATTCTTATCAAGATGAAAAAATAGGACAAGGAAGAGATAAAGCAAAACAATTCCTTAAAGATAATCCGGAAACTGCTAAGATTATAGAAAACTTAGTATTAGATGAAGTTCTTGGAAGAACTCATGAAGAAGAAGAAAATATTGAAGAATAAAAAAAGAACAGCTTAGCTGTTCTTTTTTTATCTTATTCATATAATTTATCTGAAAGTGTAGCACACATTACTGCTTTAATTGTATGCATTCTGTTTTCTGCTTCATCAAATACTTTTGAATGTTTACTTCTGAATACTTCATCAGTTACTTCCATTTCTTTTAATCCATATTTTTCATAAACATCTTTTCCTATTTCAGTATTTAAGTCATGGAAAGAAGGTAGACAGTGTAAGAATATTACATTTTCATTTCCAGTCTTTTTAAGCATATCCATGTTAACTTGATAATCTTTTAAAAGATTGATTCTTTCTTCAAATTTATCTTCTTCACCCATTGATACCCAAATATCTGTATATATTGCGTCGGCATCTTTAACGGCTTCATCAACATTATCTGTTATAAGAATTGTGCTTCCGTTTTCTTTTGCGATTTCTTCCATTTCTTTTACTAGATTTTCATCAGGCCATAAAGATTTTGGAGCTGCCGCAGCAAAATTTATTCCAAGTTTTGCGCATCCTATTAGTAAAGAATTTGATACGTTGTTTCTTGCATCTCCAACATAAGTAAGTTTCATGTCGTTGTTGTTGTCTTTATCGATGTTTTCATACATTGTAAGAACATCTGCAAGAAGTTGTGTTGGATGATATAAATCTGTTAGACCATTCCAAACAGGAACTCCTGAATATTTGGCAAGGTCTTCAACTGTTTCTTGTTTAAAACCTCTGAATTCAATACCATCAAACATTCTTCCAAGAACTTTTGCTGTATCTTCTAAAGATTCTTTTTTACCCATTTGTGAATTTGTTAAAAATGTTGCATGAGCACCTTCGTCATATGCTGCTGTTTCAAATGCACATCTTGTTCTTGTTGATGTTTTTTCAAAAAGTAAGACGATGTTTTTACCTTTTAGTAAATCACCGATTTCACCTCTTTTTTTCTTTGCTTTAAGTTCTTTTGCCAAATCAAGTAAAAATTTAATTTCTTCTGTTGTATAGTCTCTAAGTGTTAAAAAACTTCTTCCTTTTAAATTAACGCTCATTTGTTCCTCCTAAAATTCTATGTCTTCTCTAACTAAAGGCATGCTCATACATCTTGGGCCGCCTCTTCCTCTTACAAGTTCGCTTCCTTCTATTGAAAGAACCTTAATACCGTTTCTGTCAAGTATTTCGTTTGAAATTTCATTTCTGTTATATGTTATAACAACTCCAGGGGAAATGGCAAGTGTGTTTGTGCTGTCATTCCATTGTTCTCTGGCTGAAATAACACTGCTGCTGCCACCGCTTTTTATAAGTTTTACGCTTGGAAGATTTAAAGCTTTTGCAAGCGCTGTTTTTAAGCTTTCTTCTTGTTCGTATTTTAATGTGTTTTTTTCTCCTGCTGTTATACTTACCACTTCAATGTCTTTTAATATATTAGGGAAGATTATGAATTTATCATAGTCTACCATTGTAAATACCGTATCAAGATGCATAAATGCTCTTTCATGTGGTATTTTTACAGCTAATACTTTCTTAACTCCACTACCTGAAGTTAAAAGATTTTGTGCAAGCCTGTCTATTCCTTCAAGAGATGTTCTTTCTGAAAAACCTACAAGAACACATTCTTTACTTAAAATAAGAACGTCCCCGCCTTCAAGAGTCATTCTCTCTCTTTCGTTGTCAAAATATACAGGAGAACCTGAAAAATCAGGATGATATTTATAAATAAGTCTTATTATTAAACTTTCTCTTCTTCTAATATGAGTTCTCATTTTAGAAAAAGCAACACCATTTTTTATTACAACCCCTACATCTCTCATGAAGTAAAGATTTGGTATTGGTTTAAAATAATAAGGGTATTTATCTTGCATATAATCAGATAATGTAACTCTGTTTGATTTTATTTCGCTTTCGCTAAGTCCTGCAATAACACATCTTATAAGTTCTTTATTATCAAGGCTTAATAAAAATTCTCTAAGTCCCATAACAGTTATATCGTCATATTGTACTTCTCTTAATACAATGTCAACAAGCTCTTCTTTTGCTTGTTTATTATTACTTATAACGTGAAGTAAACAATCTGTTACATATAATACTTCCGTTCCTGTTTGTCTTAGGATATTTGCGAAACCATCATGTTCTTTTCTCATCCTGCTCATCCAAGGGATGTCATCAAATAAAACTTCTTTTAGATCGTCAGGTGTAATTCTATCAAGTTCAAAGCCCGGTCTATGAAGTAATATTTTTTTTAATTTACCAATTTCATTGTTAATTAATAATTTATCCATAATAACCTACTTTTTTTATTTTTTTTTTGATATAATAATATCTATACTGTAATATATTAACATATTATAACATGGTATTGAAACAAGATTGAAAAAAATTTATAAAACTTTATATAAAAGGAGTAATATTATGTTTCCCAAAATTAAAATAAACTTAGCAGGAATAAGGGAGAATACTTCAAAAGTATGTGAAAAATGTGCAAAGTACGATATTAATGTAACGGCTGTAACAAAGATGTTTTTGGCGGACGAGAATATTGCAGAATGTTTTGTTACAGGTGGAGCAAATGCATTTGGTGATTCCAGAATTGAAAATCTTAAAAAGTTAAGTTGTTTCAATATGCAAAAATGGCTTATAAGAATTCCTATGGAATGTGAAATAGAAGATGTTATCAGATATAGTGATGTATCTTTAAACAGCGAATTAAAAACAATAAGACTATTAAATAAAGAAGCATATAAACAAAATAAAGTACATAAAGTTATTTTAATGGTAGATCTTGGGGATTTAAGGGAAGGTTATTTTAGTACTGATGATTTATATAGTGATATAGATAAAATATTACAGCTTAAAAATATTGAGCTTTATGGAATAGGAACAAATCTTACTTGTTTTGGTGGTGTTATTCCAAGACCTGATAATCTTTCAAAACTTGTTAAAATTAAAGAAAGAATCGAAGAAGATTTTGATATTGAGTTAAAAGTTGTTTCAGGAGGTAATTCAAGTTCTTATACTTTAGTTGAAAGTGGAGAGATGATAAGCGGAATAAACAATTTAAGACTTGGTGAAGTCATTTTGCTTGGGAATGAAACAAGTTATGGTAAACCTGTAGAGGGGCTTTATCATGATAACTTTATTTTAGAAGCTCAAATAGTGGAATTAAAAGAAAAACCTTCTGTTCCAATTGGAGAAATTGGTATGGATGCATTTGGGAATACTCCTGAATTTACGAATAAAGGAACAATGAGAAGAGCAATTGTTGCCATTGGAAGACAAGACGTAAAGACAGAGGGGATGCAGCCTGTTGATAGTGATATAGAAATTTTGGGAGCAAGCAGCGATCATACTATACTTGATTTAACAAATGCTGATAAGATGTATAAGCTTGGTGATGTAATATCTTTTAAACTTGATTATGGTGCAGCTCTTGCGGCAATGACAAGTAATTATGTTGAAAGAGAATATGTTCATTTTAAATCAAAATAAAAAAGCACTGATTTCAGTGCTTTTTTTATATGAACTCCATCATTACAACATTTGCAAAATCCAGTCCTCTATATGTTAAAGAAAAATGATTGTTTTTTATTTGCACAAGTCTCATTTCTTTAAATTTATTTATTTTGTCTTTATATTTATCCTCAAAATCTAAATTAAACTTTTTATTAAAATCATCTATGTCTAAGCCTTTTGTTTTTCTTAATGCTAGCATAATATAATCTCCAATTAATTCTTCATTTGTAAGTATATGTTCTTCTTTTATTGGAATAGTATCTTTTTTTATGTCTTCAATATAATCTTTTATATTTTCTTTATTTGTACTTCGTTTATTATCATTAAAGCTTGAAGCATTGCTCCCAAATCCTACATAATCATAAAAGTCCCAACATCTTAAATTATGTCTGCTTTCATATCCATCTTTTGCAAAGTTCGAAATTTCATATTGATTATATCCATATTCATTTAATTTTTGTATTAAATAATGATACATTTGTCTGTCTAAATTATCATTTTGCTCTATATTGTTGTTTGTATAATAATCGTAAAGCTTTGTACCTTTTTCCAATATAAGAGAATAGGTAGAAATATGTTCTGGACTGAGGGACAATACAAATTCTAAAGAATCAATAAAATTTATTAATTTTTCATTCGGTAGAGAAAACATTAAATCTACGTTTATATTGTTAAAGCCTTCTTCTCTTGAAAGGAGAAAAGCTTCTTTAAATTTCTCTACTGTGTGAATTCTTCCTATCTTTTTTAAAGTTTCATTATTTGCAGATTGTAATCCCATACTTAAGCGGTTAAAACCAAAATTTTTGTAATCTTGAAGTTTTTCTTTTGTTAAACTTTCGGGATTAAGCTCTATTGTTACTTCAGCATTATCCTCAAAATTAAAATTTGATTTAATGATATTTATGATTTCACCTATATATTTGCTGTCTACATAACTAGGAGTTCCTCCGCCAAAATAAAGAGTAGAAATACTTCTACTCTTTAGCTGTTCTTTTTTTAAAAGAATTTCTTTACCTAATGCTTCATAATAATCTTTAATGTAGCTTTCGCTATTTGCATAAGAAGCAAAATCACAGTAATAACATTTATGTTTACAAAATGGTGTGTGTATATATATTGAAATATTATTCATCTAATTTAAGCACTGCCGTAAATGCATCTTGAGGTACTTCAACTTTACCAACTTGACGCATTTTCTTTTTCCCTTCTTTTTGTTTTTCAAGAAGTTTTCTTTTTCTTGAAATATCTCCGCCGTAACATTTCGCTAAAACGTCTTTTCTTAAAGCTCTAACGGTTTCTCTTGCGATGATTTTTCCGCCTATTGCTGCTTGAATAGGTATTTCAAACATTTGTCTTGGAATTTCTTCTTTAAGTTTTTTTACAATAAGTCTTCCTCTTGCTTGAGCTTTGTCACGGTGAACAATAAATGAAAGCGCATCTACCATTTCTCCGTTTAGAAGTATATCAAGTTTTACAAGGTCTGACTTTCTATAATCAAGTAGTTCATAATCAAGAGAAGCATATCCTTTTGTTCTTGATTTTAATGTATCAAAGAAATCGTAAATAATTTCATTTAAAGGCATTTCATATTTTAAGTTAACTCTGTTTTCATCAATGTAGTCCATTGTTTTGTAAATGCCTCTTTTATTTTGACAAATTTCCATAACAGCTCCAACATATTCACTTGGAAGCATTATATTGGCATCAACAAAAGGTTCTTCCATGTAACTTATTTCTTGAATTGGAGGAAGGTTTGTAGGGTTGTCTACTTTAAGTTCACTACCGTCTGTTTTTGTTACATGATATATAACGCTTGGAGTTGTTGTTACAATATCTATATTATATTCTCTGTCTATTCTTTGTTGTGTTACTTCTAAGTGTAAAAGTCCCAAAAATCCGCATCTAAAACCAAATCCTAATGCAACTGAAGTTTCAGGTTCATATAATAAAGAAGCATCGTTTAATTTAAGTTTTCCTAAAGCTTCTTTTAAGTCCTCATATTTGCTTCCGTCAGCAGGATAGATACCGCAGTAAACCATTGGAGTAATGCTTTTATATCCAGGTAGCGGTTCACTTGCCATATTATCAGCATCCATTATTGTATCCCCAACTCTGGTGTCTTCAACATTTTTAATGCTGGCACATACATATCCTACATCTCCGCTTTCAAGTTTTGTTACAGGAGTTAAAGTGCTTGTAAAGATTCCAACTTCTTCAACTTCAAATTCTTTTCCTGTTGCGTAAAATCTAATTTTTGTACCTTTTTTGATTTCACCGTCAACTATTCTTGTACTTATAACAACCCCTTTATATTGATCATAATATGAGTCAAAAATAAGTCCTCTAAGTGGTTGTTTGTTATTTTCTTTTGGAGATGGAATATCTTTTACTATTGCTTCCAAAACATCTTCTATGTTTATTCCTTCTTTTGCTGAAATAAGCGGTGCTTCATCAGCAGGAAGACCAATATAGTCTTCAATTTCTCTTCTTGCCATTTCAGGATCGGCGCTTGGAAGGTCTATTTTATTTATTACAGGAATAATTTCAAGGTCATTTTCAAGAGCAAGGTATACATTTGCCATTGTTTGAGCTTGAATTCCTTGTGTAGCATCTACTATTAATATTGCACCTTCGCATGCAGCAAGAGAACGTGACACTTCATAAGTAAAGTCAACGTGTCCCGGTGTGTCTATAAGATTTAGGTAATATTCTTCTCCGTCTTTTGCTTCATAAACAAGTCTTACAGCTTGAAGTTTAATAGTAATTCCTCTTTCTTGTTCAAGGTCCATTTTATCAAGAACTTGACTTGTCATATCCCTTTTGGCTATTAAGCCTGTTTTTTCTATTAATCTGTCTGCCAAGGTTGATTTACCATGGTCAATATGTGCAATAATGCAAAAATTTCTTGTTCTTTCTTGTTTACTTTTCATCTTTCACCTTATATTATTATAATAATGCTAATAAATTTTACCATAAAATAAACATAAGTAAAAGTATGATAAAAAAAATATTATAAAAAATAAAAAAAACATTTGCATTATTGTAAAAAAAATAGTATACTTATTAGGCTACGAATATAGTAAAGAATATAAAATTATTTTTTATATAATAATTGGTCAAAAGGGGTGAAAGAAATGAAAGAAGGAATCCATCCAAACTATGGTAAATGTACAGTTACTTGCGCTTGTGGAAATACTTTTGAAACAGGTTCTGTAAAAGATGAAATCCGTGTGGAAATTTGTTCAAAATGTCATCCATTCTATACAGGAAAACAAAAACTTGTAGATACAGGCGGTAGAGTTGATAGATTTAAGAAAAGATACAATTTGGACTAAGTATAATATAGAAGGAGGCATATTCTTATGAAAAGGACTTTTCAACCAAACAATCATAAAAGAAAGAAAAATCATGGTTTCAGAAGCAGAATGTCTACTCCAGGCGGAAAAAATGTAATCAGAAATAGAAGAAGAAAAGGTAGAAAACAATTATCTGCTTAGATATTAACTGCTAGGGCTACTGTAAATGTAGCCTTTTTTTATATATGATAAGGGTAAATCATGCAAAGATTAAAAAACAGTATAGATTTTAAAAAAGTTTACAATAACCAAAAATCTTTTGCAAACAGACATTTGGTTTTATATATTTTAAAAACCGATAATGAAAGCAGGATAGGTTTTTCGGTAAGTAAAAAAGTTGGCAATGCGGTAACCAGAAATAAAATAAAAAGAAGACTTAGGGAAATTTCTAGGTTAAATGCATACCAAATAAAAGACGGCTATGATATAATATGCATTGTCAGAGTTAAAGCAAAAGATATTGATTATCAAACATTGAATAATTCATTTCTTCATTTGATTAAAAAACTTGGATTATTAAAGGTGAATGAAAATGGCTAAATTGATGACTAAACTGGTAATCTTCTATCAAAAATATTTATCTGGATTAAAAAGACCGTGTTGTAAGTATATTCCAACATGCTCAAATTATGCTATTGAAGCTTATAAAAAACATGGTTTTTTTAAAGGCACTATATTAAGTGTATACAGAGTTTTACGATGTAACCCTTTTTCAAAAGGGGGATACGACCCGGTACCGGAAAAATTTCTATAGGAGGAAAAAAGAAAAAACATGTCGTATTTATATATGTTATTTGGAAAAGTTTTGTTGTTTCTCTATAATTTTATAGGTAACTACGGGCTTGCAATTATTCTTTTTGCTTTATTTGCAAAAATCATTTTGCTTCCACTTACATACAAACAAATTAAATCAACGCAAATTATGAAAGTTATCAATCCTGAAGTTATGAAAATTCAGGAGAAATACAAAAATGATAAAGCCAAACAAGGCGAAGAAATGTGGAAAGTTTACGAAAAATATAATTATAATCCAATGAGTGGTTGTCTTCCTTTGTTAATTCAATTTCCTATAATCATTGGTTTATTTGGTGTTATAAGACAACCTGAAGCATATGTTTTTACTGAGGGAATGACAAATATTTCTATGTCATTTTTCTGGTTAAAAGATATTAGTATATCTGCAATGGATATTGCCAGAACAAGCGGATTTTCTCTTGATACTTTATATGCTTTGATTATTCCTATGATTACTACTCTTGCTACTTATATTCAAATGAAACAATCAATGGCTAACCAACCAAATGAAATGGGTGGCAGTATGCAAATGATGAATTTTGTTATGACATTAATGATAGGCTGGATGTCTTTAACATTCCCAGGAGCTCTTGCTATATACTGGGCAGCAACGACATTACTTGGTATTTTACAAACAGAAATTATGTATAAATTTATGCCTGTAACAGCTGAATCTTTACATGTAAAACCTATAAGTAATTATACGGAGGTATCTAATGGAAAGAAGAAAAAGCGCAATAGGAAAAGGTAAGACAATTGAAGATGCAATAAAAGATGCTCTTGAAAAACTTAATGCAACAAGCGAAGAAGTTGATACAAAAGTTTTAGAAATGCCTACTTCAGGTTTTATGGGAATAGGTGCAAAAAGTGCTAAGGTAGAAGTGTTTTTAATTGAAAAATTTGATGAAACTGCAAAAGAATTTTTAGATAGTGTTTTAAATAAAATGGGTATTGAACATTCTATAAGCATTGATTATGATGAAAAAGATGAAAATATGTTTATTTCTCTTGATATAGAAAATACAGGTGTATTAATTGGAAAACATGGTCAAACATTAGATTCTTTACAATATTTAACAAGTCTTGTTGTAAATAAGAGTTCTGAAAATTATATTAGAGTAATTCTTGATATCAATAATTACAGAGAAAAAAGAAAAGAAACATTGGAAAATTTAGCAGATAAGCTTGCAACTAAAGCCGTAAAAAGAAGAAAAAATGTTGAGCTTGAACCAATGAATCCATATGAAAGAAGAATTATTCATTCATATCTTCAAGGCAGAGAACATATTACTACATATTCTGTTGATGAAGGTACAAACAGACACTTAATAATAGAATATACAGAATAAAAAAAGACCTTTCGGTCTTTTTTTTTGTTATTTATTTCTTCCTGTTATAAGGATATTTTCCTAAATTAAAGAAAATCATAACATTTTTAAAATTAAAGGGGAAATTGTACTTGTAAAACTTATTTGTTTTACAGTGTTTAGTATAATAGTATGCTATGATACTTTGTTGTTTTAATTGTGAAAAAAAAAGGAAAAAAATACACTTTTTTTATTAAAAAAAGATTAGAATATTAAATAATCTATAATTTATTTTTTTAATAATATTTTTTTTGTAAAATAATAAAGTATTATTAAAAAAAGTATATAAAAAATAATTTTATTAATATTAATTCCTATCCACATTTTTTTCTCCTTTATAAATTATATTAACAAAAACTTAAATAAGAACAATTTGATTGATTTATTTTTTTTATCATAGTAAAATAGTAGATATCCTATATTAAATTTCAAAAAATTTATATATTTATTTTTTATTCTTTTCATTTTCCCGGAGGTATTTATGAATAGTAGTGATTTATCAAAATTAAAAGTAGCAGAGCTTAAAGAAAAAGCTTGTGAATATGGTATTACCAAAATAAGTGGGTTAAAAAAACAGGAAATTATTGATTTAATATTAGAAAAAATAAACGAAGAAGAAGAAAATAAACGATATTCAAAACTTAAAGATCCAATTTCAAATAGTTTTAATATGGAAGGTGAAGTTCAAGTCTTACCTGAAGGCTTTGCTTTTTTACGTCCTAAGGATATGAAAAAGTCTGAAGATGCTGTTTATGTTGCTGCAAGTCAGGTTCAAAGGTTTAAAATTAAGACAGGAGATATTTTATCAGGAAAGGTAAGACCTCCAAAAGAAGGTGAAAAGTATTATGCTATGCTTTTTCTAGAAGGCGTAAACGGAAGAAAGACAAGTGATATTCTAAAAGAAGAAAAACAAAAACTTCAAAAAAATGATGAAAAAGATATGACCTTATATTCAGAAGCTCATGAAGGGGTTTTGGATATTTTATCAGACGGTTATGGATTTTTAAGAACAAATAATTATCTTCAAGGTGAAAATGATATATATGTGGCTCCACAGCATATAAGAAAGTATAAACTTAAAGCAGGGGATTTGGTAAGAGGAAGAATAAGGCTTTCGGGAGAAGGTGAAAAGTTTGATGCGCTATTATATGTAGAACAAGTAAACGGAAAAGCACCTGAAAGCATTGTAGGAAGAAAAGATTTTGAAAAGCTTGTACCTATTTTCCCTGACGAGCGAATAAATCTTGAAACAGAAAAAAATATTATTTCAACCAGATTGATAGATATTTTTTCTCCTATCGGAAAAGGGCAAAGAGGACTTATAGTAGCAGCGCCAAAGGTAGGAAAAACCATCCTTCTTAAACAAATAGCAAAGGCAATAAGAGTAAATAATCCTGATATACATTTAATAGTTTTACTTATAGATGAACGTCCTGAAGAGGTAACGGATATACAACGTAGCATTGATTCTGACGTGGTTTATTCTACCTTTGACCAAAACCCTGCAAACCATATAAAAGCAGCTGAAATGGTCTTAGACAGAGCTAAAAGGCTTGTTGAAATAGGGGAAGACGTTGTGATTTTAATGGATAGTATTACAAGATTCACAAGAGCAAATAATCTTGTTGTTCCATCTTCAGGAAGAACTTTATCCGGTGGTCTTGATCCTGAAAGTCTTTATTATCCTAAGAAATTTTTTGGTGCGGCAAGAAATATAGAAAATGGCGGAAGTCTTACGATTTTAGCTACTGCATTGGTTGAAACAGGCAGTAGAATGGATGATGTGATTTTTGAAGAATTTAAAGGTACAGGGAATATGGAACTTGTACTTGATAAATCTCTTGCAAGAAGAAGAGTATTTCCTGCAATTGATATCGTAAAATCAGGAGCAAGAAGAGAAGATCTTCTTTTAAGAGAAGATGAGCTTAATTGTGCAAATATTATAAGAAGAAATGCTATGGATAGTTTGGAACTTTCTGAAAGAGTAATTAACTTAATGAAGAAGACAAGAAATAACAAAGAATTTATAAATGTTTGTACTAAAAATATTTAATTGGTCAATAATATGAAATATTGGTATATTAAAAAAAATATGATATGCTTTTTAAATTAAAAGAAGAATAAAAGACATGAAATGTTCTTAAAAATTTCACATTAAAAACAATATGATATCAATTTATAATAGTATACTAACAGAGTAAAAAGTTGAAAAACTTTTTCATAATTTCCCCTAAATGATATGTAAATAAATTTTCATATCATTCCCTCATTTTATCATAAAAAGCTCCTCAAAAGAGGAGCTTTTTAAATTGCTTATAGTTTAGGGTTTCCATAACACTTTCTGCAAACCGGAAGATAATTTTGATTATCTCCGATTTGGATTTGTTTTCCTGAATAATTAGGTTTCCCATCTATTATTCTTAAATTCATTGTTGCTTTTTTATTACAAAACCAGCAAACTGTTTTAACTTCTTCTATTTTATCGGCATAAATAAGTAGGTTTAAACTTCCCTCAAATAAATTATTTTGAGAGTCATTTTTTAACCCATATACAATAACAGGGATGTTCATATAATCTACTATTTGTGTTAAGTCTAAAACATGTTGTCCTGTTAAAAATTGCCCTTCATCAATTAAAATACAATGTATTTCTTTTTCCTGCATTTGAACAATTTGTTTAAAATCTGTTTCATCATTAAAAACAATAGCTTCTTTTTTCATTCCTATTCTTGATGCAACAAAACCTTTACCATATCTATTATCAAGTTCAGAAGTAAATAATAATACGTTTTTTCCTTGTTCTTCGTAGTTGTGAGCTATTTTTAATACTTCAATTGATTTTCCTGCATTCATTGTAGAATATCTAAAATATAGTTGTGCCATATTAAACACTTTCTCCAATACCATTAAATATTTTATATTTTGTATAATCGAAATCTTTTGCTTTTTTGTTTATTTTATTTGCAAGACTATTGTATTCTTTATCTATATCTAAGTTATTTTTAGATAGAACAATACTTTCTTTTTCTATTGACATATCAATAATATTTTGAATATATTTTTGATAATTAATATTATTTGTATCTTTGAATGTTCTTAAAAATTCATTGTTTGATGTGATAACTTCATTTTTATTGTTTCTTTTTGTATAAGAAATACTATTTATTAGTCCATTTTTATATGTGACTATTAATTCACCATCATAGCCATTTTTATCGTATATTGTTGTTTTAGCATTATAAATATAATCAATATTAATATAACTTAATTTTATTGTTCCTTGTTTTGCTAAACGAAGTCCTTCGGCTAATAATTTTGAGTAATCTGAAAAAATATCTTCAAAATTTTGGTTTGTATTTTTTATTGCTTCTTGATTTTGCAGAACTTGTGTATTTAATGTATTAACATAAAATGTTGTTTCATTACTTATATTTTCTTTGTTTATATATAACTTTTCATTTTGATAAATATAGTTAAAGTCAATATTGGTAATAATACTATTTTTTACTGTTAATGCCATATAGGCAGCTTTTGATTCATTGTCAAATTTAGATGAAAAAATATAGTATTCTCCGTCAATATATTTGTGAGCAATATCGTTATCCTGTATTTTTCCGTTTTCATCATTAATTAAATTATTACAACCGGAAAAAAATAATATTAAAAATAATATAAGTAAAATTGATATAAGTTTTTTCATTTTATTACCTAAAAGAAATATACATATCTTTCTTTACTTTCCAAAAACATTTCTTCATATTGACCCATTATATCATTAGAGAAAAGTTCAATTGCATCTATTATTTCATCTGTGCTTCTTAAAATTAACGGAGTAGAGAGCGTATATTTTTTATTTACATAAACACCGGATACATCCAAGAATTCCACATCTTCTGGATTTTCTACTTCGATATTTTCTTTTTTTATGTTGTCAAGTTCATTTTTAATAGCTTTTGCGAGAACTATTGAAGCATCTTTAGGTGCTAATTTTTTTAATGTATATTCTTTTGCAATATCTTTAAACAATTCTTCAAAAATACTTTCACATTCGCTTTTTGTATAATTAAAGTCGGTTAATTCTTCTTCCCATAATGTATTTTTTAGCCAAAGTCCTAAAAAAACTTCAACAGGTAATAAAGATTTATCTTTCTTTGCAATATATATATTTACTCCGCTGCCATATCCTTCATTTGATATATATGTTATTCTTTTTACTTTTAAATTTTTAGCTTTAATAAAAGCATTCACGATAAAATCTTTATTATTATCAATATTTTTTAATTCATTTAACATTATTTTTCTCCTTATTAAAATAAATTAAATATTATTATGGTAATTTATTATTTGATTTAAATATTTATCTGTAAGATACGCACTGGCAAGTTTATTTTTGCCTTTCATTTTAAGTCCATGAAAGTCACTGCCTCCGCTTATTAAAAGGTTATTTTTTATTGCCAAATCATAAAAGAACTGACGTTGTTTTTCAGAGTGTTTAGGATAAAATACCTCAATTCCTTCTATGCCATACTTTAGGATTTCCTCATAACTTTCCATATCTTTTATTAATCCCGGATGAGCTAAAAAGCTTATACCCCCTGCATTTTTAATAAGATTAACAGCTTCTTTTATAGTAAGTTTTTCGTTTCTGATAAAACATGGAGAATCATCTCCTATATATTTTTCAAATGCTTCAGCAATATTTTTGACATAATGTTTTTCAAAAAGTTCTTTTGCTATATGAACTCTTCCAATTGCACTTTTAGGATTCTTTTCTTTTATTTCTTCATAATCAATGTTTATACCTTCAATTTCTTTCAGCTTTTTAACCATTCTTTTTGCTCTGGTTTTCCTTTTTTCTCTAAGAAATTTTAGTTTTTCGTTTAAAGCTTTATCTTCAGGATTAATATAGTATCCCAAAATATGCACGCTCTTATTGTCAAATGTTGTGGAAAGTTCAATTCCGTTTATTATGTTTACATCAGATGAAGAAGGAATATTTTGTAAGGCTTTTGTTGTGTCATGGTCAGTTATTGCAATTGTTGTGACACCTCTTGCTTTACACATTTTTATAAGCTCTTCTACGGTATGCATACCGTCTGACATTATTGTATGGACATGTAAGTCAGCTTTATTCATATTAAGCCTCTTTTAGTAAATTATTTAATTCTTCTTCTGATAATGTATATTCCTTACCGCAGAAATGACATTTTAAAGTTATTTTATGATCTGTAGCAATAATATCCTCAAGTTCTTTTTTTCCAAGTGCAATTACAACTTTTTCAATTTTTTCTCTTGAGCAATTGCAATAATAAACGACATTTTGTTTGTCTGTTATTTCAATTTCTTCATCATTAAAAATTTCTTTGATAATATCTTCCGGAGTTTTCCCTTCGCTTAAAAGTGTTGTCATATATTTTAAATGAGAAACTTTTTCTTCAAGATATTCAATATCTTCCTCTGTATTACCGGGAAGCAATTGTATTATAAGCCCGCCGGCATACATTATATCAAATTTTTCTTTATCAACTAGTACACCTAGAGATACTACACTTGGTGTTTGTTCACTCATTGCAAAATAGTAAGTATAATCTTGAGCAATTTCACCGCTTACAATATCTGTTTCTCCTACATAAGGTTCTCTTAAACCTATATCTTTTATTACCCTTAAAGTTCCGTTACCAACAACTTTTTTTACGTCTAATTTCCCAAGTTCGTTTAAATATATATTTGTTTTGGGATTTATTATGTCGCATTTAACTTGTCCTTTGTTGTTAGCTGTGCATGTTACTTTACCAATTTCTCCATCACAATTTAAAATTGTAGTAACTATGTCATCATCATTTTTCATTGTATATCCGATTAAAGCAGTTGCCATTAAACTTCTACCTGCGCAAGCGGAAGCATTAGGCATTGCCTCGTGTATTTGTCTCATTTTTTCGATTGTTTCTTTTGCGGAAATTACAAAAAATCTTATTGGTCTGTTTTTTAAATTTCCTCTTATCATGTAGTCCATATAATCACCTCGTTAAATTAGTATACTATTTTTAAGAATTTTTTTCAAATTATCTTATATTTTGATAATATAATTATTTGTGTTTTATATGAGATATAATGATATAATATATAGGTATATATTTCAATAAAAATATAAAATAGATTAAAAAAAGGTGGTTGTATGAAATTAATAGATTTACATTGTGATACTTTTTCTAAAATGTTTTATGAAAATATTTTGGATTTTGACAGTAATAATTTACATATTGATTTAAATAAGCTAAAAAAAGCGGATTCATTTATTCAAGTATTTGCATTATTTGATGAAAAAGATAAATCAGATTATAAAATTGATAATTATAAAAAGCTAATAAACTTTTCTCATAAAATGATAAAAGAAAATGAAGAAAAAATAAACTTTATAAAATCTATAAAAGATACAAAAGATAATAAGCAGAATATTATACTTTCAAATGAAGATATGGGAAGTGTGGATAATAGTTTTGATAATATTAAATATTATTATGACTGTGGGATTAGAATGGCTGCTCTTACTTGGAATTATGAAAACTGTATAGGTTATCCTAATACAATGGAGCAAAGCTTAGGGCTTAAAAAGTTTGGTAGGGAAGCAGTAGAATATATGAACGAACTAGGTATGATTGTAGATGTATCTCACTTAAATGACGGTGGATTTTATGATGTTTGTGATATAAGTAAATATCCTTTTATTGCTTCTCATTCTTGTGCCAGAAGTTTATGTAATAACTCACGAAATTTAACAGATGATATGATAAGAAAAATTGCAGATAAAGGGGGAATAATAGGAATAAATTTTTATAGTTTATTTTTAAGTGATATAGATGAAAATACTAAAAAAAGTTTATTTGCTCTTTTAAAGGCAAAAGATTATGATGCGTTGGATAAATTAATGTCAACTTTTGAAAGTAAAAACGAAGATATTGTAAGACATATTGAGTACATAAAAAATATCGGTGGAAGCGATGTTATTGCTCTTGGAAGTGATTTTGACGGTATAAGCTGTAAACTTGAAATGAAAGATTGTTCAGGAATGCCAATGCTTATTCCTATTCTTGAAAAAAGAGGTTTTAATATATATGAAATAGAAAAGTTATTTTATAGAAATGCACTTAGAGTTTTTAAAGATGTACTATAAAAAAAAAGAGGTTTTTTAAACCTCTTTTTTATAGCCAATTTCTTGGATTTTGCACAACACCATTTGCATGAACTTCAAAGTGACAATGTGGGCCTGTTGCCCATCCTGTTGCACCACCATATGCTACTACTTGTCCTTTCTTTACTGTTTGCCCAACAGATACCGCTGATCTTGAGTTGTGAGCCAATAAAATAGTAACATGTTTTCCGTTTATTTTACCGCAATCAATTGATATAGCGATGCCATATCCATCTCCATAATCAGAAGCTCTTGTTATTTTACCACTTGCCGGAGCAACTACTTTATCACCATAACTTAAACCTATATCCATTCCTGAATGATATTTTTCATATCCAAAAATTGGATGAATTCTCCAGCCTTGTTCACTTGTTACAGTATAATTCCCAGGTGTTGGCCATAAAAGCTTACTACTTGAGCCGCTTGATGAACCTCCTGAACTGCTTGAGCCTCCACTTGAAGAACCTCCTGATGAACTTGAACCATCATTTTTGTCGCTGTCATTTTCATCATAAACAGTATCTGTATCCTCAGCACTTTCTGCAGATAATTGGTTACTGTAAGATTCTTGTTTTGCTTCAAGGTTCTCAATTTCTTTTTTTAAACTGTTTATATCTCCATTTACATTTGTAAGTTCTGCATTTTTAGCAACTTTAACTATGTTCATTGTTTGTTTATTTTTTTCTAAATTTGAAACCAATGTATCAAGTTCTTCTTTATCAGATGCAACTTGCTTTGTCTTTGTATTGATTTCACTTTCAACTTTTTCAAGTTCAGAAATAATATTTTGGTCATAACTTACAAGAGATTGTACTGTTACAATTCTGCTAATTAAATCAGAAAAACTTGTTGAAGAAAATATTAATTCAAGATATCCTGTATTTCCGTACATATACATTGTTTCCATTCTTTCAGAAAACAAACCTTGATATTTTACTTTCTTTGCATTTGCTTCTTTTAAATCCTCTTGTAATGTTGCCAGTTGTTTTTCAAGACTTGTTTGTTTTTCTTCTTGTGCTTTGATTGTTGTTGTTAGTTCGCTTATAGCTGTTTCATAGTCGCTAATTTCTGTTATTAAGATATTTGCTGTATCTTCTTTTGAATTTAGCGTTCCTTTTTTGTCGTCGATTTGTTCTTCGACTTCATTTAGTTTTTCTTGTGTGGTTTTTGCACTTACATTATTTGGAAGAAATGTAACAGAAACCATCATTGATAAAATTAATACAAATGAAATAAATTTTTTTAACATTTTTCCCCTCCGCTTTTAAAAGGCGTTTTAAGGGGTAATGAATTTATTCAAAACCCCTTTTTATTTATATTTAAAATTTTAAATGTCTACGTAATTTAATGGATCAACTGCATAACCGTTGCAATATACTGCAAAATGTAGGTGTGGTCCTGTTGAAATTCCGGTACTGCCGCTGTATGCAACTACTTGTCCTCTTGATACTTTTTGACCTGTAGATACAGCAAGTGAGCTGTTATGGGCAAGCAGAACCGTAATATGATCTCCGCCTATATTACCACAGTCTATTGATACTGCATAACCATATCCGCCGTTCCATCCTGAGTATGTAACAACACCATTTCCAGGTGATAATACAGGAGTGCCTGTACTTACTCCAATATCAACTGCACCATGATTTGTACTGGCTCCGGCAGTAGGTTGATCTCTGTATCCAAAGTAACTTGTTATGTAATAATTTCCGGGAGTAGGCCATCCTAGAACTCCTTTTCCTGTTCCGGAGTTATAATTATTATTTGATGATGAACCGCTTTGTGCTGCTATTTTACTATCTAGTTCGGCTTTTTTTGCTTCAAGTTTTGCGATTTCAGCATTTAAATCATCAATATCTCCATTAACATTTGTAAGTTCTGCATTTTTTGCAACTCTTAATGTATCTAAGCTTTCTTTATTTTCTGTTAAGTCTGCAATAACTTTTTCTAATTCTTCTTTATTTTTTGCAATTTTTTCTGTTTTTGTGTTTATTTCATTTTCAACTTCTTGAAGTTCACTTACTATACTTTGATCATAGCTTACAAGTGATTTCACAGTTGATATTTTGCCTATTAAATCAGAAAAGCTCTTTGATGAAAATATTAAGTCAAGATAACCTGTATCTCCATACATATACATAACTTCCATTCTTTCTGAAAGTAAATCTTGATATTTCTTTCTTTTCTCTTTTGCTTCCCTAAGTTCTTTTTGTGATTTTTCTAATTCTTTTTCAATTTCTTCTTTGTTTTTTTCTTGTTCGTTAATTTTTTCTGTTAAATTAGAAATTTTTGTATCATAACTTTCAATTTGATTTTCCAAATCGCTTGCGGTATTTTCTTTGTCTTCTAAAGAATCTTTTTTTGTATCAAGTTGATCTTCAACTTCATTTAGTTGTTGCTTTGTAGTTTTTGCGTTTATTATATTGGGTGAAAATACAAAAGTAGTAATAAAAGCCATTACTAAAATTAAGGGGATTATCTTCTTTTTCATGTCTATCTCCTTTATACGTCTAAGAATTTTCTAATTGAGAATGCGCTTCCTGCAGCTCCGATGATAATTCCATATACTATGAAAAGAATTGTAACTTCCCCCATGATAAATCCAGGAGGTGCTATACTGCTTCCTATTGGAAGTCCTGTTCCTCCACCTTGAATAAATCCTACTACATAGTAATAAATATTTCTTATAATTAAAATTGATATACTTGAACCTAATAATCCAAGAATACTTCCTTCTATTAAGAATGGAAATCTTATAAACCAGTCTGTTGCACCAACATATTTCATAACGGTAATGTCATTTCTTCTTGCATAAACAGTTAATTTAATTGTGTTATAAATAATAAATATACTTACAATACTTAAAACTATAAAAATAACTATACATACAATACTCGCCATGTCATTGAATTTAAGTAAATTATCAACAACTTCTTCACCGTAAACAACGTCTTTTACACCTTCAATGTTTTTTGCATATTCATACATATCTTTTAGTCTTGTTGAATCTGTAACTTTAACTATATATGATGCAGGCAGAGGGTTGTTTTTTCCCTCATATCCATTTAACAGATATGATTTATCTCCAAAGTCTTGCTTGAAATTAGTTAGAGCATCATTTTTTGATTCATAAGTTACACTTT
The DNA here is from genome assembly GCF_036289385.1 of Anaerofustis butyriciformans. Lineage (NCBI taxonomy): Bacteria > Bacillati > Bacillota > Clostridia > Eubacteriales > Eubacteriaceae > Anaerofustis > Anaerofustis butyriciformans. The sequence continues at coordinate 110,690 of NZ_JAYFFH010000004.1, read as the reverse complement.
TGCAAAGTTTACTGCTTTCAAGCTGTGTTTTTATTTGACTTAATTGAGTATCATTTAAGTTGTCATTAAGATAAACTTTTATTTCAAGGTTATCTTCAATGCCTTGTGTCATATAATTTAAATTAAGTGCAAATACTAAAAATACACCGATTATTATAAGTGCGGCAACTACTGATAATATAGAAGCAACACTCATTAATGAATTTCTTTTTATATTTTGAAAGGAATCTCTTATAAAAACCTTTAAAGTTGATGGTTTAATGGCCGTATCCTCCTTTTCTGTCTCCAATTACTACTCCGTCTTTTAATGCTATAACTCTTCTTTGCATAGCATCAACGATGGTTTTATCATGTGTGGCAACAAGTAGAGTTGTACCTCTTTTATTAATATCATGAAGAAGTTTCATAATACCAATTGAGGTTTGTGGGTCTAAGTTCCCTGTAGGTTCATCACAAATAAGTATTTTAGGATTGTTTATAATACTTCTTGCAATTGCAACTCTTTGTTGCTCTCCACCTGATAATTGGTTGGGATATTTTCTAGCTTTATCTTTAAGTCCTACCATTCTAAGAACGTTTGGAACTCTTTTTTGTATTTTACTTTGTTTGTGTTGCATAACTTCCATTGCAAAAGCTACATTTTCATAAACTGTTCTGTTTTCAAGAAGTCTGTAATCTTGGAATACAACTCCAACATGACGTCTTAAAAATGGAACTTGTTTGCTTTTAAGTTTATTTAAATCGTAACCTGCAACTGTAATTTCACCTGTTGTAGGTGCAATTTCTTTTAAAATTAACTTTATTAATGAAGATTTTCCTGCACCACTCTTACCTATAACAAAAATAAATTCGCCTTTGTCAATGTTGATATTAACATCTTTAAGAGCAGGGTTCTCTCCGCCTTCATATATCAACGATACGTCTTTTAAAGTAATCATGTTTACTCCTGTCCTGTTTTTTTTGAATACCAAAAATACACATCTAATTTTTAAAGAAGTTTTATTAGACGTTTATTAAAATATTATAGCATAATTTGTTACATTATCAATTAAATTGTCGAATTTTAATAATTTTACAATGGTAATATATACCATAAATAATTCAAATTGAAATAAAGCTGAAAAGTAAAAAAAATTAAAGTGAATTAAAATTTAACTTAAAATTATAAAATATTAATAAAATATTAATATTTTCCATAATCAATATTAAAAATTTTGTTTTATAATCTTATTAAGATTTTATTAGGAGATAGAAAATGGACAGATATAATATTTTAGTTGTAGATGACGATAAAGAAATTGTAAAAGCAATAAACATATATCTTTCAAATGAAGGTTATAACATATTTGAAGCATATGATGGGTATTCTGCTTTGGAAATAGTAAAGAACGAAGAAATTCATTTGATTGTATTGGATATAATGATGCCAAAATTAGACGGAATATCAACACTTACTAAGATAAGAAAAGAAAAGAATGTTCCTGTTATTTTTCTTTCCGCAAAGTCAGAAGATACCGATAAAATAATTGGACTAAATATAGGTGCCGATGATTATGTTACAAAACCTTTTAATCCATTGGAGCTTATTGCAAGAGTTAAATCATTAATAAGAAGATATACTGTTTTAGGTAATATGACAAAAACTGAAACGAGCAATATTTTAACAACTGGTGGGTTAAGTTTAAATACAGAAACCGCACAGGTTTTTATTGATGGGGAAAAGGTTAAACTTACCAGTACAGAATATAAAATTTTAAAATTACTTATGAATAGACCTAATAAAGTTTTCTCAATTGAAGAAATTTATGAAAGTGTATGGGGTGAAATTTCTTATATGACAGACAATACCGTTGCAGTTCATATTAGGCATATAAGAGAAAAAATAGAAATAGATCCTAAAAATCCAAAATATTTAAAGGTGGTGTGGGGAATTGGATATAAAATTGAAAAATATTAGAAAAGATAAAACATTATTTAGCCAAGTTTCTATATGTTTATTAATGTTTTTATCGGTGCTGATAATGATTAATTCTTTTGCTGACATAATTAGTAATCGTTCTTATGAGGTTGTAAATTCAAATGGATATTTGAATTCTTCCGAATATGCTTCTCAGCTTGATAATCTTCATGCAAATTTAAATAATAGTATTTATTATCAGTATTATCAAGTATATGTTGATACTTCCGTTAAAGATAAAAATGCTGAAATAAAAAAATTATCTCCAACTCTAAGGTCTTCAATAAAGCTTAACACAATTGAAAACTATGGAGCAGAAGTTTTATATTTTATTGTAGATAATAATAACGGAGAAATTTATACAAATACTACTTTAGCATCACTTAAAACCTTTGAAAGTAATTATAAGAAAAAGGGATATACTTTCATAAATACTACCAATAATGCAACAGATGTTTATATAAATAATGTCCAAAAGTATATAAGTGTATCATATAATCTTTCAAATAATTTTGATATGAATAATGCAGATAATTATTTTCTAAGAGATGTTGTAAAACCTCCTACCGTTTATGTTGCCATAAGCCATGATTTTAGTGAAGACGGATACTTTGGTTCAAGTTTAAACGATTATAGAAAAAATGCCTATATGAACATATCTAATTTTATTTTCTTTTTGATACTTTCAATTGTTTTATTTAAAGTTATAAAAGATAAATTTGGGTTAAAGGAAACTTTTGAAGTTTTAGGTAAGTTATTTAATGATATATTTATTGAAATAAGAATATTAATTTTACTTTTTGTTTTAATGAATATAAATGCTTTTGAATTTAAAATAGTACTTATTATTTTTGCAATTCTTACACTTTGTGCTGTTAAATATGATTATACAAATATTATATCTTGTAGTTTATATAAATATATAACAAGTTCATATAAAACAACTAGGGTTAGAGCAAATTTCAGTAAAAAAGTACGTTCAAAAATGATAGGTTCTATAACACGATGTGTTATATCGGGAGGACTATCTTTTATAATATTAATTTTGCTTATTGCAGGAATGGGATATTATAGCGATTTAATGACAGGATTTTTCTTTGCCTGTTTAATATATTTATTATATTCCATTGTTAAGTTATATGTTTATTCTATAAAAAGCGTTAGAGATATAGATGAAGTTTATTATTATATAAAAAGCCTAGGGGATGGAAGTTTGTATAGTGATATACATTTGAATGATGAGAGTTATTATAAAGAAATTGAATATAGTTTAAATAGTCTTAAAGATCATATTAAAACTACTGTTGAGGAACAAGTTAAAAGCGAAAAAATGAAAAGTGAACTTGTTACAAATGTTTCTCATGATTTAAAAACTCCTTTAACATCTATAATAAACTATGTGGACTTAATGAAAAGAGAGGATATTAAGCCTGATAAAGCAAAAGAATATTTAGAAATTTTGGATAGTAAATCTCAAAAATTAAAAAAACTGGTAGAAGATATTTTTGAAATATCAAAAGCTTCCAGCGGAAACATTAAATTAAACAATAGTGATATAAATTTAAAAAGCATAATAAACCAAAGTATTGGAGAATTTAGTGATAAAATCGAAGAAAATGGATTAACAGTTAAAGTTGATTTTGAAGATGACTTTGTTGTTAATGCAGATGGTGAAAAACTTGGAAGAATTCTTGAAAATTTAATTCAAAATGCAGTTAAATATTCTCTAACAGGATCAAGAATATATATAGATCTTAAAAGGGAAGAGGATAAACCTTCTATAATCATAAGCAATATTTCAAATTATGAAATGAATTTTACAAGTGAAGAGATTTTAACAAGGTTTGCAAGAGCCGATAAAGCCAGAGATTTGGAAGGATTTGGACTTGGTTTATCAATCGTACAGAGCTTTACAGATTTAATGAATATTGATTTTTCTATATCCATTGATAAAGATTTATTTAAAGCAAAATTAGTATTTAATGATAAAAATATGAAAAAGACCGTTTAATGTTATATTAAACGGTCTTTGATTTTATTACTTTACACTATTGTTTAGTGCATGTTTGACAAATTCTCTGAATAAAGGATGAGGTCTGTTAGGTCTGCTTTTGAATTCAGGATGAGCTTGTGTTGCTACATACCAAGGATGATCTTTAAGTTCTACCATTTCAACTAATAGTCTGTTTGGTGATTGACCGGAAATAATCATTCCTGCTTCTTCCAATCTGTCTTTATATTCGTTATTTACTTCATATCTATGACGGTGTCTTTCTGAGATATGTTCTTCTCCATATGCTTCATAAGCTTTTGTACCTTCTTTTAAATCACAAGGATAAGAACCTAGTCTCATTGTGCCGCCTTTTTTATCAACATCTTTTTGTTCAGGCATTAAATCTATTACAGGATTTTTTGTGTTTTCATCAAATTCTGAACTTGTTGCATCTTCTATTCCAAGAACGTTTCTTGCAAATTCGATAACAGCAACTTGCATTCCAAGGCAAAGTCCAAGGAAAGGAACTTTATTTTCTCTTGCATATTTACATGCAAGCATTTTACCTTTTATTCCTCTTGTTCCAAATCCACCTGGAACGATAACTCCGTTTGCATCTTTAAGAATATCATTAACGTTTGATTCATTTATTTCTTCTGAATCTATCCAGTCTATTTCAACTTCTGTACCGTTTTCTATTCCACCATGGTATAAAGCTTCGGCAACAGATAAATAAGCATCTCTTAGGCTTACATATTTACCTACAAGAGCAATTTTAACTTTTTTATTCATAGATTTAACTTTATCTACTACTTTTTCCCATTCACTTAAATCAAGCTCTTTGGCAGGAATATTTAAACATTTTATAACATAATCTGCAAGACCTTCATCTTCAAGAGACATTGGTACTTCGTATAGAGTTTCTGCATCATAGTTAGGGATAACAGCTTCTTTTGGAACATCACAGAATAAAGCAATTTTTTCTTTAATTGATTCGCTTACAGGAAGTTCACTTCTTGGAACTATGATGTTTGGTTGAATACCTATACTTCTAAGCTCTTTTACAGAATGTTGTGTAGGCTTTGTTTTAAGTTCCATTGCTTTTCCAAGATATGGAAGAAGAGTAACATGAATATATAATACTCTTCCCGGGCAATCAATTTTCATTTGTCTGATTGCTTCAAGGAAAGGCTGGCTTTCTATATCTCCAACCGTACCACCGATTTCACTAATAACAACATCAGCACCTGATTCTTCACCTGCTGCTTTAATAAAATCTTTAATTTCATTTGTAATATGAGGTATAACTTGTACTGTTCCACCAAGGAAATCTCCTTTTCTTTCTTTAGAGATTATTGACCAGTATATTTTACCTGTAGTAATATTACTTTTATTTGAACAATTGATATCTATAAATCTTTCGTAATGTCCAAGGTCTAAGTCTGTTTCGGCACCATCTTCTGTTACAAATACTTCCCCATGTTGGAAAGGAGACATTGTACCAGGGTCAAAGTTCAAATATGGATCAAGTTTTTGAATAAAAACATTAATTCCCCTTGCTTTTAAAAGTCTTCCCAAACTTGCTGCTGTGATGCCTTTCCCTAGTGATGAAACTACTCCACCTGTTACAAAAATATAATACGGTTGCATACTTTACTCCTTACTCATCTTTTATATCATCTTTTATTATTTTGTTTCTAAAAATATATATTATAAATAATATAATACCATAAACAATACTTATTGCAACTAACAATTTATAATCTTTTCCCATTATTCCGGCTCCCAAGAATGAAGGATAGATTATTCCCGGAGTTCTGCCAAGAAATAAAAAAATAAGAAATTCTTTATATGTTAAATTACTGCTTCCGGCAATTAAACATAAAGCATCGTCTGGGAAAAAGGGTAATAAAAATGCAATAAATAATGTAAGTTTACCTTTTTTACCGGACACTATTTCCAAGTAGTGGTCATAGGTTTCTTGTTTTACAAACTTTAATGCAACTTTTTCACTAAAATGTTTTCCAAGCATAAACATTACAATGCTTCCCAAATAAATGGCACTTGAATTAAGTAAAAAGCTATTAAAATGACCAAACAACCCGCCTCCAACCACTCCAAGAACATTTCCCGGAATGAAGGCCATAATAACCTGTAAAAACTGCAAACTAAAAAAAACAAAAGGTGCCCATATGCCAAAGCCGGAAATGAACTCCTTTAGTTTTGTAGGGTCGGTAAAGAAACCGTACCCTACTTTGTCTATAACGAATATACATAAAGCGATAATAATCAAAGTTATTATGGATACTTTAGTAATCCGTTTTTTGTCCATTATTTTCTACCAACAGCTTTTTTAGCAGCTTCGATAATGTCTGGAGTATCGATGTGGTATTTAGCAAGTAATGCATCAGGTGTACCACTTTCTCCAAATGTATCTCTTACTGCAACGTATTCCATAGGAACTGGGCATTCACTACTTAAAGCTTGAGAAACAACGCTTCCAAGACCACCATAGATAGAGTGTTCTTCACATGTTACGATAGCACCTGTTTCTTTAGCAGCTTTAATTACAGCATCTTTATCAAGAGGTTTGATAGTAGCCATATTGATTACTCTTGCGTTGATTCCTTCTTTAGCAAGTTCATCAGCAGCTTCTAAAGCTTTTTGAACCATGATACCGCAAGCGATTAATGTAACATCGTTACCTTCTTTAATTGTTGCAGCTTTACCGATTTCAAATTTATAGTCATCGCCGAATACTACTGGAGTAGCAGCTCTTGCAAATCTCATGAATACAGGACCATTGATTTCAACAGCAGCTTTAACAACTTGTCTAGCTTCTGTATCATCAGCCGGAACGATAACTGTCATGTTTGGAAGAGCGTTCATTAAAGCGATATCTTCTAACATTTGGTGAGTAGCACCGTCTTCACCTACTGTTAAACCAGCATGAGTTAAAGCAAGTTTAACATTTAAGTTTGGATAACATACAGCGTTTCTTACAGCATCATAAGCTCTACCTGTACCGAATACAGCGAATGTAGAAACAAATGGGATTTTACCTGCAAGAGATAAACCTGCAGCTAAACAAACCATATCTGTTTCAGCAATACCAGCATTAAAATGTCTTTCTGGGAAAGCTTTTTTAAATACGCCTGATTTTGTAGCACCTGCTAAGTCAGCATCTAATACAACGATATTAGGATTTTCTTTACCAAGTTCTGTTACAGCGTTTCCGTAAGATTCTCTTGTAGCAATTTTACTCATTATTTCCAACCTCCTAATTCTTCAATAGCTTCTTTAGCTTGTTCTTCACTAGGAGCTTTTCCATGCCAACCTACTTGGTTTTCCATGAATGAAACACCTTTACCTTTTACTGTTTTACAAACAATTACGCTAGGTTTTCCTTTACAAGCTTTAGCTTTTTCGTTTGCTTCTCTAAGTTGATCAAAATCATGACCATCTTCTACATTGATTACATTGAAACCAAATGCAGCAAATTTTTCATCAATTGGGTATGGAGACATAACTTCTGTTATAGGTCCATCAATTTGTAAGTTGTTGTTATCTACATATAAGATTAAGTTATCTAATTTGTAGTGGCTTGCAGCCATAGCAGCTTCCCAAATTGAACCTTCTTGAATTTCACCATCACCGCATAAGCAGTAAACTGTTGAATCTTTTCCGTCAAGTTTGTTACCAAGAGCAAGACCAACAGCAACAGGGAAACCTAAACCTAAAGAACCTGCTGTCATATCAACGCCTGGGCATTTATGAATAGCTGGATGTCCTTGAAGTCTTGTGTTGATTTTTCTAAATGTTTTAAGTTCATCTCTTTCGATGATTCCTTTTTCTGCAAGAGCAGCATATAAAACAGGTGATGCATGTCCTTTACTTAAAATAAATTTGTCTCTGTTTGGATCGTCAAGATTATCTTTATTGATGTTCATAGCTTCAAAATAAAGATATGTAACGATGTCCGCACTTGATAAAGATCCACCCGGATGTCCACTTTGTGCAGCGGCTACTTCTGTAATAATGCCAACTCTGACATTACTAGCAATTGTTTTTAAATCCATAATTTTTATTTCCTTTCATTTTATATTTTTTATGAAAAAATTGAGCTAATAGATTTACCTGTATGTATAATCTTAATTGCTTTTGCTAGTAGCGGTGCAACAGATAATACGGTAATCTTGTCAATTTTCTTATCAGATGTTAATGGGATAGTATTTGTTGCTATTAATCTGTCAATAGCAGAATTTTCAATCCTTTCCACAGCTGGTCCTGATAAAACAGGATGTGTACAAGCACAAATTATTCTGCCTGCTCCAAGTTGTTCTAAAGCATTTGCAGCTCCAACTATAGTGCCTCCCGTATCTATCATGTCATCAATCATTATAACTTTTTTGCCTCTTACTTCACCGATAACATTCATTACTTCCGCAACATTGTCTTTAGGTCTTCTCTTATCGATGATTGCCAAAGGTACGTTTAAGTCTTCGGCTAATTTTCTTGAACGTTTTACGCTTCCTGCATCAGGAGATACAACAACTACATTTTCCATTGATTCATTTTGAGATTGAATGTAGTTTGCAATGATTGGTCTGCCGAATAATCTATCAAAAGGTATATTAAAGAATCCTTGAATTTGGTCGGCATGTAAATCAATTGAGATTACTCTGTCTGCTCCTGCTGTTGTAAGCATATCTGCAACAAGTCTTGCAGTAATAGGAACTCTTCCTTTTTCCTTTCTGTCTTGTCTTGCATAAGCATAGTATGGCATAACAACAGTTATTCTTCCTGCTGAAGCTCTTTTTAATGCATCAATGATAATTAATAATTCCATTAAATTATCATTTACCGGTGAACAAACCGATTGAATAACAAAAACGTCTCTTCCTCTTACAGATTCGTTAATTGTAACATTAATTTCTCCGTCAGAGAATTTTCCGATTTTTGCTGAACATAGAGGTAATGCTAAATTGTCTGCTATTTCTTGTGCTAAAGCCTTATTTGAATTACCTGCAAGTAAACAAATGTCTGAAAAAGATTCTATCATTTTCTACTCCCCATAAATTATATTTATTTAAAATAGTTTTAAACTATTTATAAACACATTATAACAAAATTTTATATGTTTTTAAATTGTAAATCTAAAATTTATTATTTTTTATAATCTTTTTTTATAGTCTGTCTGCTTCTTGCAATGGCAAGAGAGTTCTTTTCCACATCATCTGTTAAGGTAGAACCTGCAGCTATATATACATTATCTTCTATTGTTATAGGAGCAACAAGATTTACATTACATCCTACAAAACAGTTGTTTCCTACTTTTGTTTTATATTTATTTTTACCGTCATAATTTACAAATACGACACCGCATCCTACGTTAGTGTTTTCTCCGATTTCGCCATCTCCGACATAAGTTAAGTGGCTTACTTTTGTGCCATTTCCGATTGTTGAGTTTTTAACTTCGACAAAGTTGCCAAGTCTTGTACCGTCTTTTATATCGGCATTTGGTCTTAAATGTACATAAGGACCAATTTGGTTTTGGTTACTTACTTTTGCATCTGTTATTACACAGTTGTCTATTTTATTTTCGTCTCCAATACAGCTGTTTTCTATTCTTGAATCATATATTTCGTTTCTTTCACCGATGATACTTCCTTTTTTTATTATTGTATTTGGATAAATTACTGTATCAACACCGATTTTAACGTTTCTATCAATGTAAGTTGCTTTTGGATTTATAATTGTAACCCCTTCAAGCATATGTTGTTTATTTATTTCTTCTCTTAAAAGTTCCTCACATTTTGAAAGCTCATATCTGTTGTTTGCTGCTTCAACTATACTGCTTTCTTTTGCTGCAAATGCGTCAACGTTATAACCGTTATTTTTGAATATTTCAATCATATCTGTAATGTAATATTCTTTTTGAGCATTGTTTGTTGAAAGTTCATCCAAATGTTTTAATAGTTTTTCTACATCAAAAATGTAAGTACCTGAATTCACTTCCTTTATATTTGCTTGTTCTTCATTTGCATCTTTTAGTTCTACGATTTTTTCAAGTCTATCATCTTTTCTAACTATTCTTCCATAGCTTTTTGCATCATCTAATATTGCAGTTAGAACGCAAAGATCCAAGTTATTTTTATCTGTATAATTTATAAAATCGTTTATTACGTTTTTATTGATTAAAGGAGCATCCCCACAAAGAACAAGAATTTTCCCTTTCTTGTTTTTTAGGAATTCTTTTGCCATCATTACTGCATGACCTGTTCCAAGTTGTTCTTCTTGAAGATAATAACTGTATTTTTCTCCAGTAACTTCTTTAACCATATCGGCTTTGTATCCTACTACTACACCTATATCGTCAATATTTGCTTCTTCAACGTTTAAAATTACGTGTTTAAGTAAAGTTTCACCACATATTTCATGTAAAACTTTTGGTTTTTCTGATTTCATTCTTGTGCCTAATCCTCCTGCAAGGATTAAAGCAGATACATTATTATTTTTCTTTTCCATATAATCACCCAACCAACATTATAATAAAGAAGTTGAAAAAAGTACACAAAAATTTTAAATTTGTTTTATTTATTTAATATATATGGTAAAATACACCATACAATAAGAAAGGAATGATTATTATGACAAAAGCTAAAATAGAAATGGAAAACGGCGGAGTAATGGTTGTTGAATTATATGAAGATATTGCTCCTATAACATGCGAAAATTTTATTAATTTAGTAAAAGACGGATTTTATAATGGATTAATCTTTCATAGAGTAATTGAAGGCTTTATGATTCAAGGAGGATGTCCAAACGGTAATGGAATGGGTGGCCCTGGGCATACAATTAAAGGTGAATTTGCTTCAAACGGAGTTGAAAATAATTTAAAACATGAAAGAGGCGTTATATCTATGGCAAGAAGCATGGATAAAAACTCTGCAGGAAGTCAGTTCTTTATAATGCACCAAAATGCACCTCACTTAGATGGTGAATATGCTGCTTTTGGTAAACTTACTGAAGGTTTTGATGTTCTTGATGAAATTGCAAAAACTCCTACAGATTATATGGATAAACCTCTTGAAGAAAGAAAAATAAAGAAAATAGAAATAATAGAAGAATAATTAACAAAGTTCAGTGATATTTCACTGAACTTTGTTTTGCAAAAATAAAGAGGTAAAAATGAGTAAAAGTAGATTAGTTGTATTTATATATGCAGTTTTAGCAGGAATTATGATAGGAATTGGTGGATGTGCTTATTTATCTATGGAAAACCATGTAATAGGTGCGTTTCTCTTTTCCGTTGGACTTTTTAGTGTTTGTACTTTTGAGCTTAACTTATTTACTGGAAAAGTTTTGTATTTATTTGAAAATGATAAAAAGTATGCTTTTAATTTAATAATTGTTTGGATTGGCAATTTTATTGGAGCATTCTTGCTTGCTAATATGATTAAACTTACAAGATTTTTTAATACTCCTGGCTCAACTGTCAATCTTTATGAGAGTGCCGTAAATCTTTGTAATACAAAGTTAAGCGGGAATTTGCTTAGCTTATTTATTCTTGCAGTACTTTGTAATATTCTTATTTACATAGCAGTTGACGGTTATAAAAGTAATAAAACGGAAATAGGTAAATATTTAGGGCTTATATTTGGAGTTATGGGTTTTATACTATGTGGTTTTGAACATAGTATTGCCGATATGTTCTATTTTTCTGTTGCCGGAATATGGAATATTAATACTTTTATTTCAATTTTAGTAATAACTTTGGGTAACAGTATTGGCGGACTTATTTTTCCCGTTTGTAAAATAATAAAAGAAAAAAGTGAAAGGAAGATATCTTAAGGATATCTTTTTTTTGTAAATTTTAACATCATATTTTTTGAATAATTAACAAAAATTGATGAAAAATAATACCGAGAATAAATTATGAAAGGAAAAGATTATGAGTAATTTATATAAACCCGGTACTGATGATTTACCCGCAGGTGAATACAGAGAAGTAGAAAAAGACGGTTCTTATATTGAAAATGGAAGAATAGTTAATATTGAACAAGGGGATAGACTTCCACCGACAGGCAAAAAAGGCAGACGTTGGATGAAAGAAGAAAATTAATAATGTGTTTGTTTTATTATTTATATTTTTCTGAAAAGAATAAGATTAAAAATATCACTATAAATTTAAGAAAGTTTTTTATTAATATAAGTGTTATGTTTTGTGATATTTTAAAAAGACAGCGTTTAGCTGTCTTTTATTTTTTTTGCAATTATTGTTCTGTCAAAACCTGCAAGGTCTTTGATTATTTCTATTTCTTTGAATTGTTTTTTTTCTAAAAGTGTTTTTACATCTTCACCTTGGTCGTAACCTATTTCAAAAATAATGTATGAATTATCTTTTAAAAATTTATCTGCATCATTTATTATTTTTTTATAAAAGTAAAGCCCGTCGTTTCCTCCATCCAAAGCTAAAATCGGTTCGTATTTTTTTACGTCATCTTCAAGGGTTTCAATAACATCGCTTTTGATGTAAGGTGGATTTGAAATTATTATATCGAATTTTCCTTTTACATTTTCATATAAGTCGCTTTTTATAAAATTAACTTTATTTTCTACATTATTATATTTAATATTTTTGTTGGCAACTTCAATTGCTTTTTCATTTATATCTACGCCTAAAATATTTACATTACTTAAATATTTGGCTATGGATATGCTTATGCATCCGCTTCCAACACCAATTTCCAAAATATCAAGTTTTTTATCTTTAAAATTATTTATAACATATTCTGTTATAATTTCTGTTTCTGGACGAGGTATTAAAGTTTGATTATTTACAAAAAATTCAAGTCCCATGAATTCCTTTACTCCTGTAATATAGCTGAAAGGAACATGTTTACATCTTTTGTTAACCAGTTCTTTATATTTTTTTACCTCATCGTCATTTAAAGATTTATCTAAATTTGTAATAAAGTATATATCATCTTTTTTTAGTAGAAACTTTAAAAGATATTTTGCTTCGTTTAATGGATTTGGAATATTATTTTCTTCAAGATTTTTACTTGCTTTCATAAGAGCTTCTTTTATTATCATTTTATTTATTTCCTTTATTTGGATAATATTGATATAGGTAACAAAGCATGTTGCCATTAAACAGTTTTCTGTTTTTATCTGCTTTTTTACCAAAGTGCTTTTGGAAAAGAGGATGTGCACAAAGTACAAATAATTTCCAATCTTCCAAGTTTTCATATACTTTGCCGAAATCTTTATATAATTTTATTACTTCTTTTTCTTCTCCAATTCTTTCTGCATAAGGCGGATTTACAATCATTGTTCCGTTTTTCTTCTTTGATCTAAATTCTCTCATGTCCATTTTTTGAAATGCCACGGCATCATCAACACCTGCTTTTTTTGCATTTTCGTTTGCTACTTTTATTGCTTTGTAATCTATGTCGTTCCCAAGTAGCCTTATAGGCGCAGGGATAATATTTTCTTTTGCCTGTGTTTTAATTAAATCAAATTCTTTTTTATTAAATTCTTTCCAATTTTCAAATGCAAAATGTCTGTTAAGTCCCGGAGCAAGGTTTTTCGCTTTCATTGCTGCTTCTATTATTATTGTTCCGCTTCCACACATTATATCGCTAAATGGTCTGTCTCCTCTATATCCGCTTAGTTCTATTATTCCGCTTGCCAATGTTTCTTTTAATGGAGCCTTTAGTGCGTTTTCTCTGTATCCTCTTTTATGAAGACCTTCTCCGGAAGTATTTAAAAATAAACTTACTTTATCTTTTTTTATGTTTACGATTATTTGATAATATGCTCCTTCTTCGCTTAGTCTTTTTGTATGATATTTATTTTTCAGTCTTTCTACTATTGCTTTTTTTATTATTTTTTGTATGTCTCTTTTTGAATAAAGTTTTGATTTTACCGTTGTTATTTTTGTAGGATTAAATCCTGCATTTTTATCAAAAATGTTTTCCCAAGGGTAATCTTTTGTTTTGTCAAAAAGTTCATCAAAAGAAAAAGCATCAAAGCTTGTAAGGAAAATAAGAACTCTGTCGGCACATCTAAGATGAAGATTTGCTTTCATCATATCATTGTAGTTTCCTTTAAAATATATTTTCCCATCTTCAACTTTATCTATATCATATCCTAAATCTATAATTTCTCTTTTTAATGCTCTTTCAAGACCAAATGTACAGGTAGCAACTATATTTAATTTATTCATTTGAAATTTCCTTTTTTATAAATTATCAAAATAAAGTTTATCAGAAAAGAATTAATTTTTAAAGTGATAAAATGATTATTGTATATTTCAAAAATTAAAAATCAGGTTTTTATTTTTAAATATTGATATTAAAAAAGTGATGACATATAATATAGTAGTTAAATAGACATAAAGGAAAGTAAATATGGAAAACAAAAAAAATAAAGGTAAAATAATTGTAATAGCCGTTGTTGCGGGTTTGCTTATTATAACAAATCTTTTAACATTTCTTGTAACGGCGTCATGTAATATGGCAATTGGTAATAAGGTGCTTATAAATACTCCAAGTTCTACAAGTGCAAAAAATATCACAAAGTTGATTGCACTGGAAGAATTAATACAGGAAGATTATTATAAAGAATTAGACGAACAAGATTTATGGGATTATGCATTTAAAGGTCTTGCAAAGGGTACAGGAGACTTGTATACAAATTATTATACTGAAGAAGAGTTTGAAGAATATACTTCAGAACTTGACAGTGAGTTTTATGGTATTGGCGTACAAATTATGAACAATGAAGATGGCGCTGTTTTAGTTGATTCCGTATTCCAAGGTTCTCCTGCTGAAGAAGCCGGAATGAAAGCAGGAGATATTATTATAAAAATTGATGACTTTGATTCATCAAACGTAAGTGTATCAGAAGCCTCAAACAAACTAAGAGGGAAAAAGGGAACAGAAGTAGATGTTGTTGTTTTAAGAAATAATAAAGAAGTAAAAATGACAATAACAAGAGATAAAGTTAAAGCAACATATGTTACGGGCAAAATGATGGATGATGAAATAGGTTATATAAGAATAAGTGAATTTGCAAGTGATGTTGCCAGTGACTTTGAAAAATATTATGATGAATTTAGTAATAAAAATATGAAAGGTCTTGTTATAGACTTAAGGGATAATCCTGGCGGACTTGTAAACGAGGCAACAGATATAGCAAATTTACTATTAAAAAAAGATATGACAATAATTTCAACAACCAATAAAACAGGTGAAACACAAACAGAAAAAGATGTTACGGATGAATATGCAAAAGTTCCTATTGTTGTTCTTGTAAACGGGAATTCTGCATCTGCTTCTGAAATATTATCTTGTTCTTTACAAGATAATGAAATGGCAACCATTATAGGTGAAAAATCCTATGGTAAAGGTATTATACAAGAGGTAAAAACTCTTAATGACGGTTCGGGCATTACAATAACAATTGATGAATACTTAAGCCCAAAAGGACATCAAATTCATCAAAAAGGCATTACTCCTGATGTTACTGTTAAGGCTGAGAGCGACAAAGCAATAAGTAAATTAACGCTTGATGAAGACAATCAGTTGCAAAAAGCGTTATCATATTTAAAACAAAAAATCAAGTAGTAAAAGGAGAAGTAAAATGGGGTACAAATATGTAATATTTGATCTTGACGGAACAATCGTTGATTCACAGCTTGGAAGCTGTAAGGGGTTTCAAGGTGCTTTAAAAGCTTATGGAGTTGAAGAAAGTTTGGAAAATATAAAAAAACTTCTTGGACCTCCTTTATCTAAAACAATTATTACAAAATATGGTTTTAGTGAAGAAGACGGCAAAGCTGCTATGAAACTTCATATGAATTATCTTAAAACAAAAGGTATTTATGATGCACAGTATTATGATGGAATGTTTGAAATGCTTGATAAATTAAAAGAAAACGGAATTAAAATTGCAATAGCAACAAACAAACCTGAAGAAATTTCAATAAAACAACTTGAACATTTAAAATTAAAAGATTATTTTGATTTTATTGTTGGAAACAATGAAGAACAAACAAGAGGAACAAAAGCAGAATTTATTAAATGGGCAATGGAAGCTATTGGTGTCGAAGATAAAAAAGATGCTGTAATGGTAGGGGATAGATATAATGACCTTGAAGGCGGTGTAGAAAACGGTCTTGATACAATCGGTGTAACATATGGTTATGGTTCTGAAGAAGAAATTGTAAATTGCAAACCTACTTATATTGCAAAAACACCTCTTGAAATAGCTGATATTGTACTTAAATAATAAATTATGAGGTAATAATATGAAATATAAATATGTGGTATTCGATTTAGACGGTACAATTTTAGATTCTCATGAAGGTATTTGCAAATGCTTTCAAAAAGCACTTAAAGCATATGGGGTTGAAGAAAGCGTTGATAATATAAGAAAACTTCTTGGGCCTCCTTTATCTAAAACAATTATTACAAAATATGGTTTTAGCAAAGAAGACGGTGCAGCAGCCATGAAAATACATATGAAACGACTTAAAGAAAAAGGGATTTATGAATGTAAAATATATGAAGAAATTCCTGAAATGTTAAAGACTTTATTTGATAATGGCGTTAAAATGGCTATTGCTACAAATAAACCGGAAGAGGCTTCTGTTTTGCAATTAAAACATTTAGATCTTGCAAAATATTTTGATATTATTGTTGGAAACAACTGGACTCAAACCAGAGGTTCAAAAGGTGATTTTATAAGAATGGCTATGGAACATATGGGTGTAGAGGATAAAAGTGAGGTTTGTATGGTAGGAGACAGATACAATGACCTTGAAGGCGGCGTTGAAAATGGTCTTGATACAATCGGTGTAACTTATGGTTATGGAGAAAGAGAAGAAATCGAAAATTGCAAACCAACTCATATTGCAGATAAACCATCTGATATTGCTAAAATAGTATTACAATAATATAAAATAAAGTTCAAATTTTTAGTATTTGATTAAACTGAATAATTTGTGTTTATTAAAAAAATTTTATATAAAAAAAGGAATGTTTTGCATTCCTTTTTTATTTTATTCCAAATATTTCTTTTGCATTATTATTTGTAATTTCAACTAATTCTTCATAACTTATATTATTAAGATCTGCAAGCTGTTTTGCAGTGTGTTTTACATAGGAAGGGTCGTTTCTCTTTCCTCTATGAGGTACAGGGGTTAAGTAAGGACAGTCTGTTTCAATAAGAAGTCTGTTTAAAGGCACAGCTCTTGCCGCATTTCTTACATTTTCAGCATTTTTAAATGTAACACTTCCTGAAAAAGATATATAAAGTCCAAGTTTTAAATATTCTTTTACCATTTCCGCAGAAGCCGAACAAGAATGAATTATTCCTGTATTACTACCTAAATATTCTTTTAAAATATCATATGTATCTTTTACGGCATCTCTTGAATGTACTATGATAGGTTTGTTCAACTCATTTGCAACTTTGATTTGTTTTATAAATACTTCTTTTTGTATGTTCCTTGGAGAATTATCATAATAATAATCAAGTCCTATTTCTCCGTAGGCGACTACTTTATCATTTTCTTTTGTAAGTTTAATAAATTCATTTTCAAGGATTTTGTTATAGTCTTTGCTGTCATGAGGATGAAGTCCTACCGATGCATAACAAAAGTCATATTGTTTACTAAGTTCAATGGCTTTTATTGAGGACTCAAGATCGTAACCAACATTTACAACCCCTTCTATATTTTCACTTTGTAATTTTTTTATTACATCTGTTAAGTCTTCATCAAAAGCTTCATCGTTAAGATGTGCATGTGTGTCAAATAAAAAACTACTCACTTTTATTGTCCCCTTCGTTTGTTACGTATACTTTTTCATCAGGATAAATAAGTCCCAAATATTTTTTTGCAAGGTATTCTATATATGATTTGCTGTTTGAATTCTCAAGTTCTTCGCTTAATTCTTTTGACTTTAAATTTTCTTCTTCTATTTGCTGAGAAAGTTCTTCTTTTGTTTTGTTTAAAGTATAATATTTATATTCAAGTGTAAGCATTCTGCCCGCAAAAAGAACAAAGGTAATAATTAGAATTAAAGTAATAACTCTTTTTTTCTTACCCGCACGTCTTTTTTTCCTTTTTCCTATTCTTCTTTTTGCATCTATACTGCTGTTGGTATTTTGTAAAGAATAATTTTCTCTTCTCATTAATACCTATTCCTTCTTTTTTATATATTCTAAAATTATTATAACTTATTTTTATTTTTATTGGAATAGATAAAATATGTTTTAATAAAGTTTTAATTTTTAGTATAGGCCCTTTGTATTTCTTTTTTATTTTATTTTTTTTGATGTTTATTTTTCTTTTTATTTTTTTATTTGTAAGACCTATTTTTGATGTGATAAAAAACAGAAGCTTTTTATAGATGGGGGATATTATAAAGTAATAAGCGATAAATCCCATGATAAAACTTAAAATGCTATAATATCTTAAATCAAAATATGTGGTCTTAAAGAATAAATCAATGGTAAATACTGCACCTACAAGACAAAAACATAAATCCGATAAATTTATTTTTTTTGTTATGGCATAAACTATTATAGTTATTGTGTGATACATAACTCCCAAAATGAAACCTCCGTAAAAGGTTTCAAAAAGGATTAGGTATTGTGAATAAATTGTATCAGTCATTATTTAAATATCTTTGAAAATAATCCTGAGGATTTTTCCATAAATGTTATATCATCGTCATAATTTAGGGCATAAATATTTCCGTTTAAGGCAATTTCTCCTTCTTCTAAATTTAGTTTTTCAATTTTTAATTCTTCCCCGTTTATGGTAAGAATTCCAAGAGATGTTTCAAGAACCACCGTTTCGTCATTAAAGTTATGAACATCAAGACAATCATTTATTTTTAAATTGCCTCTGTTGTATAATTCAAGTCTTTGATCTGTTATATTTTTGTTGTCCATAGTTTTTCTCCTAAAAATATTATTTATTAATATATATTGGCTTTATAAAAAAATAGAACAAAAAAACTCCCTTATGGAGTTTATTTTGTTTTTAATTTTTTTAATTGTTCAATTTCATCTCTGACTTTTGCAGCAAGTTCAAATTCAAGATTTTTAGCATATAATTTCATTTGTTTTGTAAGAAGTTCAATTTCTTCATCAATATCTTTGTTAAAGTCTTTTTTATTTCTCTTTTGGATTTTAGCTGATTTTTTATCTTCGATATCTTCCATTGACAGTGCAGACATAGCATTATCCGTAGATTTTACTATTCCTTTAGGTGTAATGTTATGGTCTTTGTTATATTTTGTTTGTATTTTTCTTCTTCTTTCTGTTTCTTTTATGGCTTTATCCATGGAAGCTGTTATTGTGTCTGCATACATTACAACTTCGCCGTCTAAATGTCTTGCGGCTCTTCCTATTGTTTGAATAAGTGATGTTTCACTTCTTAAAAATCCTTCTTTATCGGCATCTAAAATAGCAACTAAGGATACTTCCGGTATATCAAGTCCTTCTCTTAAAAGGTTTATACCTACCAAAACATCAAAAACATCATCTCTTAAGTCTTTAATAAGCTTCATTCTTTCTATTGTGTCTACATCAGAGTGAAGATACTCAACTCTTATTCCCACTTCACTTAAATATGTTGTTAAATCTTCTGCCATTCTTTTTGTAAGAGTTGTTACCAGAACTTTTTCTTTTTTTGCAGTTTTTTCTTTTATTCTACCTATTAAATCTTCAATTTGCCCTTTTGTTTCCTTAACGGTAATTTTAGGGTCAATAAGACCTGTTGGACGAACAATACATTCTGCTATTGTTGTTGATAAGTCTTTTTCATAATCATTAGGAGTTGCTGAAACATAGACTAATTGATTCATTCTTTCTTCAAATTCTTCAAAGTTTAAAGGTCTGTTATCTAAAGCTGAAGGAAGTCTGAATCCATAATCAACAAGATTCATTTTTCTTGCTCTATCTCCTGCATACATTCCTCTTATTTGAGGGACGGTAACATGGGATTCGTCTATGAAAGTTACATAATTTTTAGGGAAGTAGTCTAAAAGAGTATAAGGAGGTGCTCCCGCAGGAAGATTGTTTATATGTCTTGAATAGTTTTCTATTCCTTTGCAAGAACCGATTTCTCTTAGCATTTCAATATCATAATTAGTTCTTTCCCTTATTCTTTGTGCTTCAAGTAATTTCCCATTATCTTCAAATTCTTTTGCCCTTACTTTTAACTCTTCGCTTATTGATTTTATTGCTCTGTTTATATTTTCTTCGTTTGTAACATAGTGGCTTGCAGGGTAAATAAAAGCATGTTTTAAACTTCTTAAAATTTCTCCGGTAATGGAGTTTATTTCAACGATTCTGTCTATTTCATCATCAAAGAATTCAACTCTTATTGCTTCTTCACTGCTATTTGCAGGGAATATTTCTACGCTATCTCCTCTTACTCTGAAAGTTCCTCTGTGAAAATCAATATCATTTCTTGTATATTGTATATCAATTAACTTTCTTATTACATCATCTCGTTCTTTTATCATTCCGGGTCTTAATGATAAAACCATTTCCTTATAATCAATTGGACTACCAAGTCCGTATATACAGCTTACAGATGCAATGATTATTACGTCATCTCTTTCAAATAATGCAGATGTTGCTGAGTGACGAAGTTTATCTATGTCATCGTTTATGCTTGAGTCTTTTGCTATATATAAATCTCTACCGGGAACATATGCTTCCGGTTGATAATAATCGTAGTAGCTTACAAAATATTCTACCGCATTTTCAGGAAAGAAACTTCTAAACTCATTTGCAAGTTGAGCTGCTAATGTTTTGTTATGTGCCATTATGAGAGCAGGACGCTGAACTTTTTCTATTATTTTTGCCATAATATAAGTTTTCCCGCAGCCAGTAACACCAAGAAGTGTTTGATCTCTTTCATTGTTTAATATGCTGTTTGATAGTTTTTCTATTACTTCAGGTTGTCCTCCTGAAGGTTCAAAAGGTGAATGTACTTTAAATTTTGGCATTTTTTCTCCTTTTTAAAAATATTTTATTAACATATTTTATCATATAGTGTTTATAAAGTATATAACAAAATGAACATTTGTTCTTTTATTCTTAAAATAAAAAGAATAAACTTTTGTCTATTCTTTTTAAAATATTTTTTCGTCTTTTGTAAAAATAACATATATACAAAATAGTATTGCCCCGATTGTAATAAATATATCTGCTACATTAAAAATAGCAAAATTTATAAGTCTAAAATCAAAGAAGTCTGTAACAAAACCATGGAAGAATCTATCTATAAAATTTCCAATTGCTCCTCCTAATATAAAAGCAAGACCGAAAGACATGATTTTTGATGTTTTTCCCTTTTTGATGCTTTTTAATAAAAAGAAAAATACTAGAAAAATAAATACTAAACTTACTGCTGTTAACACTGCTGTGTTTTTTGAAAACATACTAAAAGCAGCGCCAGTGTTTTCACAGTAAGTAAGATGAAAAACATTTTTTATTATAGGTATGCTTCCAATAGGTTTTAAATTATTTATAACGATATATTTACTTATTTGATCTATAATTATACACAAAATTACAATTAAATAATAAATCATTTCAACCTCTTTTTAATTTATTAAAACTTTTTTAATTATATCATAAATTATATTTAAAAATAGGATTTTTAAATATTTTAATTGATAAGTATGGTATAATGTTATTGTTAAATATGAAAAAGTGAGTAGTTCAATGAGAAAAATTAAAGACATAGACAAAAAATATAAAGAATATGCAATTCTGTTTACTCTTTCAGCTTGTTTCATTATAGCTTTTTATTTTGGAATTCAAAACATATCTTCTTTTCTTGAAGAATTAAAAGGTATATGGAATATATTTTATATTCCGTTAAAGCCCGTTTTAATAGGTTTTATTATTGCCTTTTTCTTATATCAGCCGGTTGATAAATTACATGATATCTTAGAAAAAAGGACAAACATAAAAAAAGATGGAGCAAAAAGAGTTTTATCTTCTCTTATTGTAATGATTATAGCTCTTTTGATAATTACTTTAATTGTTTATATAGTTTTACCAAGTACAATCGCAAGTATAAGTTCTCTTATAGCTTCTGTTCAGGAAAACATGGGGCAGATTGAAAGTTTTATAACAAGACTTGCAAATCATCCTGTGTTTGTTAGTATTTGTAATATATTCAATATAGACATATCTACCTCAAATGGAATGAATGCTACAATACTCGATACTTTAAGTTTCTTTAAGACTTGGGTTGAAGGACTTGGTACAAATTTATTTAATGCGACAATGAGTCTTGGAAAAACAATATATAATGTATTTATTGCTATTTTTATAGCTTTATATATGCTTATAGACAAAGAGGTCTTATTAAGTCAATTAAAGCGTTTTTCTCAAGCTATTTTATCGGAAAGAATGTATGGGACAACATCCTATGTTTTAGGGCTTATGGATTATATGTTCTTTAAATTTTTATCAGGGAAAGCTATTTGTTCTTTAATAGTTGGGGCATTAGGTCTTGCCCTTGCAACATTGTTTAAAATTAAATATGCAACATTAATTGCTTTTATAATAACCATAACAAATATGATTCCATTATTTGGTCCAATTTTCAGCGTAATACCTTGTTCTATTTTTGCAATGATTTCCGGTGGACCTGTTCAGGGAATTATAATGGTATTTATTATTATATTTATACAACAAATAGACCAAAATGTTCTTGCTCCAAATATTCTTGGTGATGTAGTTGGACTTAACGGTTTCTGGGTTATTGTATCCATTATTTTCTGTGGAAGTCTGTTTGGCGTTGTGGGTATGGTTATAGGTATTCCTATATTTGCGGTTCTTAAGATTTTGATTTCTCAGTGGCTTAGTGACAGAAAAGATGAAAACAAACCGCCGTTATTAGAAAATAGAAAGTAAGTAAATATATTAATTATTTATCGTAATTATTAATTAATGATAAAATTGTAAAATATTAGTAAAAATCGGCATAAATTAGATAATTTATGCCTTTTTTTTGCTTAATTAACTTTATTTTTTTTATGATTAATGTTAGTATTAACTAAGTAGTATTTTTTATATAATATAAAATTCAAGAAATTTTTTACTTTATTTCTTGTTTTTTTCATGTTATATCAAATAATATTAAAAAGTTTGTCAGAAAATAAATATAAAAAATAAAAGTTTTATATTTCTATTACTATTTTTTTCCAAAAAGTATACTTAATGGAACAAATGAAATATATTACATAAAAAATTTTTTTTAAATTAGAAAAAGACAAAAAAATAAATAATAATACATTGAATAATTCAAATGTATTATTATTTACATGTTACAATTAATATAAGATATAAAAATAATTGAAAGATAATGGGAATGATAACTTATAGGGATTTTTTAGATTATAAAATATGTGATGAATCATATGAAAATGTTGTAGAAGAAATAAAGGGAAATATAGATTTAGATAACCAAAAAGTTGTTTTGGCATTTAATCCCAAAAAGTTTGTATTGGCTCAAAAAGATGATAACGTAAAAAAGGCTTTGTTAGATGCTGATATTTTAATTCCGGATGGATATGGAATAATAATGGGATCAAAGATTTTAGGTAACAATATTCATAATAGAATTACAGGAACAGATCTTGCAAATAGACTTTTTGTTGACGAAGAAGTAAAAAAAACAGGGTTTTTTATATATGGAGCAACAGAGGAAAGTGTAAGTAAAGCTGTTGAAATTATGAAAAAAAGGAATATAAATGTTGTAGGTTATGCAAATGGATACGATTATGATGATTCATTTATTATAAAGAAAATAAACGAATCTAAATCTAAAATTTTATTGGTTGCACTTGGTAGTCCAAAGCAGGAACTGTTTATTTATAAATATAAAAAAGATTTGAAATATTTAAATTTAATAATGGGAGTTGGTGGGACTGTTGATGTGATTTCAGGGTATGCCAAAAGAGCTCCTGTATTTTTTCAAAAATTAGGCTTAGAGTGGTTATTTAGAATGGTATGTAATCCAAATAGATTTGATGAAAATAAAGAAAACATAATAACATATATTAAAGAAATTATAGCAATAAAAAGGGGTAAGAAATAATAATGAAAGTAGATAAAATTAGTGTATTAGGAATGGGCTATATTGGACTTCCCACAGCAATAGCTTTTGCAGAAAATGGATATCAAGTTCAAGGATTTGATGTAAATGAAAATGTAATAGAAACTCTTAATAAGGGAAAATTACATATTGTTGAAAACAGTTTGCAAGCAGAGCTTGAAAAAGTTGTTAAAAATGGGACTTTTAAAGCATATAAAGATTTACAAGTGGCAGATGTTTATATAATATGTGTTCCAACTCCATTTTTAAAAGAAGAAGAAAAGAAGCTTGCTGATTTATCATATGTACATTCAGCTGCTGAAAATGTTGGTAAAATTCTTAAAAAAGGTGATCTTGTAATTTTAGAATCCACTGTTCCACCTGGAACTACAAAAGAAATGACAGATATTTTGTGTAAAGTAAGTGGTCTTTCAAAAGATGATTTTTTAACTGCACATTGTCCTGAAAGAGTTCTTCCTGGTAGAATTTTATTTGAACTAAAAAATAATGATAGAATAATTGGTTCAGAAAATAAACAAGCTGCAGAACTTGCAAAGGAAATATACAGTTCGTTCCTAGTAAATGGAAATGTTTATATTACTGATGATATTACTGCAGAAATGTGTAAACTTGTTGAAAATTCTTTTAGAGATGTAAATATAGCATTTGCAAATGAGCTATCTATATTATGTGATAAAATTAATATTGATGTAAATGAACTTATCACTCTTGCAAATAAACATCCAAGAGTAAATATTTTAAGCCCAGGCGTTGGTGTTGGAGGACACTGCATATCTGTTGATCCATGGTTTTTAATTGAAAAATTTGGTGAAGATGCAAAAATTATTACTTCTGCAAGAAAAACAAATGACTATAAACCTTATTATGTAGCACATAAAATAGAAAAATTATTGTCTTTTGACACATCAAAAACAATAGCAATTTTGGGTCTTAGTTTTAAAGCTAATATTGATGACCTACGAGAATCTCCATCTATAATATTGGCCAATGTTTTAAGAGACAAAGGTTATAATGTTATTGGATGTGAACCAAATGTAGATTTAAAAGAAAAAGATGGAATAGAATTATTTGACTTGCAATCAGCTTTAGATAATTCTGATTTAGCTGTTGTAACAGTAAAACATGATGTCTTTATGGAAAATATGGAGTTAATAAAAAAATATAATAATTTGATTGTGTAGATATGAATAAATATATTGTGAAAATAAAAAATTTAACGTTTAGAAGAGCTCTTAATAAAGTTATTAGTTTAATAAGGGAGATTCCGTTAAGGGTTAGTATTAGTACTATAGAGAAAACAAATGAACATATATATGAAGATTTGGATGGATTTTTAAATGATTTTCCATATTCAAATCAATGTGATTATTATAAAAAAAGTGATATGTATATTGGTATAATCACAGATGAATTTATGTTTAATTATTATAAGGATGCTGTTAATTTAATGGCTATAACACCTGATAACTATAAAGAATTAATAGATCAGAAAAAAGTAGATTGTTTACTGTATGTTAGTTGTTGGCATGGAATGGTTGATGATGAATGGTATGGAGAGGAAAGGCACAAAAAAATATGTGATGTTTTTGATTATGCTAATAAACAAGGAATTCCTACCATATTTCAAACTATAGAAGATCCTATAAGTTATGATAGATTTTTACCTATAGCAAAAAATAGTAAGTATATTTTTACTTCTTGTGCTGAGGTAGTTGAAAAATATAAAAGTGATACAAAAAATGAAAATGTATATACTCTTGAATATGGTATTAATCCATTATTTCATAATCCTGTAGGTTTAAGAAGGAAAGAGAAGTTTTCTGGTAAGCTTCCTAAAACAATGTTTGCAGGGAGTTGGATGGATGTTTATAAGCAACGTTGTCGTGATATGCGTATGATTTTTGATGGTATATTAGATAGTGGAGAAAGCTTATTAATAGCTGATAGAAATATAAATGTTAAACTTCCAGGATACAAATATCCAAGAAAATATTATGGACTTACTGTACCTGCAATAGAACATGAAAAGTTACAAAAAGTACATAAGCTTTTTGATTTTAATATTAATGTTAATACTGTAAAAGATAGTAAAAGCATGTGTGCAATGAGAGTATATGAGCTTCAAGCCTTAGGTTGTATTATGTTATCTAATTATGCACTTGCTGTCTCGGAAAATTTTCCGGGACTTTTCATCGTTAATAATAAAGAAGAAGTTAAATATATTTTAAATGGATATTCTAAAAAAGAACTATACAGAATGCAAGTTGATAATTTAAGAAATGTTATGACTGATTGCACTGTATACGATAGATTAAATTATATTTTTGAAAAATGTAACATTAACGAATTTTTTGAAAAAAGAAAAGTTGCTGTTGTTTGCTTTAAAGAAAGTGAACAAATTAAGACTATGTTTGATAGTCAAACTTATAAAAATACGACATTAATATGCCTTAAAGATTATATTGAAAATAAACAAGCATTAGATGACTTGAAAAAAACATTTGAATCTTACGATTATATTGTACCTTTTTGTGAAAAATATAATTATGGAAGATATTATATAACAGATCTTATAAATGCATTTAAGTATGTAGATACACCTGTTATTACTAAAAATGATTCATTAGACTTTGAACAATATAATTTCGCTAATTGCACTACTTCAATTTATTTATCTGCATTAAAAAAATATGTGTTTGTAGAATATATTTTAAGTGTTATTGAAGAGAATAAACTTGAAGATATTGATAACTTGAATATACAAAAACAAATGTTTTTATTAGACGGTTTTGGTGTTGAAACCAGTGATGATACATCTATAAAAAAAGAAGATCAAGAAAAAGAACTAGCTGTAATTGTGCCTGTTTATAATAACGGTAAATATTTAATAGGTAGATGTTTTAGAAGCTTACTAAGAAGTAGTATATTTGATAAAATGCAAATATATTTAGTTGATGATGGTTCTACTGATACAAAAACATATGATATAATTGATGAACTTTCTAAAAGATATTCTAATGTGACAACATATTATTTTAATGATGGAGGCAGTGGTAGTGCCTCTAGACCAAGGAATAAAGGTGTTGAAATATCAAATGAACCTTATATTACTTATCTTGATCCTGATAATGAAGCTATTAGTGATGGATATGCAAAACTATTAGAAAAAATAAAAGAATATAACTGTGATATGACATTTGGAAGTATTCTCACGGTTAAAAAAGATGTGGAAAAGATGGGTTTTTTATTTAAAGATAGCTATATAAAAAATCCAAAACAAACCTTAATAAAAGAAAAATTTAGACCTCAAAGTGTACAAGCTTGTGTTATAAAAAGAGAGTTAATAGAAAAAAATGAAATAGAAAATGTAGTAGGCTCATATGGTGAGGATACTTTGTTTTTTTATGAATTAATACTTTGTTCTAAAAATATTTTTTATCTTGATTGTCCAATTCACATATATTATGCAGAAAGAACAGACTCTTCAGTGAATAAAATTAACAAGAGATTTTTTGAGAAATCTTTTATACTTGAAAAAGAACAAGTAAAGAAATTGGAAAAATATAATGTATTAGATGAGTACAAAAAAAAGAGATTAGATTATTTTTTTATTAACTGGTATTTAGAAAAGTTAAAAATTGTAAATTGTGAAGAAAGGAAGCAATCTTATATTATCTTAAAAAATATAATAGAGTTATATGGAAAAGATATGAAAGATTATATTAAGCAAGGAGAAGATTTTTAATGAGAGCAATAAGAGAGTTTAAACAGTATTTTAATTACGCAAAATATTCTGCTATTGCAGAATTGAAAACTCAAGTGGCAGATTCGTATCTTGGATGGGTATGGTGGATACTTGATCCATTATTATTTATGTTAGTATATAGTTTTATGACTATTTATATTTTTAAAAGCAATATAGAACATGTATGGTTATTTGTATTTTCAGGCATAACTATTTGGAACTTTTTTAATAGTACAGTTGCAAGTTCTATAGGCGCTATTAGGTCTTATTCCTCTGTAATACTTAAAACATATGTGCCTAAAATAACAATTATTTTTATGATTGCAACAGTTAACTTAATAAAAATGTTTATTTCTTTAGGTATTTGTATTGTAAGTTCATTTATAGTGGGGGTTGATAATCCTCTATTTATGCTGAATATTATACCTTTGCTTATTACGTTCTGTATTTTTACATATGGAGTATCTCTTATATGTGCATTTATAGGTATATATATAGCAGATTTTAGCAATGTTATGCTTGTTATTTTAAGATTTTTATTTTATTTGTCAGGGGTATTTTATAACGCTGATGTGTTTTCTGGGGTATTACAGAAAGTTTACAACATGCTTTGTCCAACAGGTTTTATTATTTCACAGTTTAGAAGAGCATTAATGCTTTCTCAACCTATGGATTATTTAGGAATGCTTTATTGGGCAATTATAGGAATAATTTTTATAGTTATAGGAACTAGTTTATTGTATAAAAAAGAAAATGAATTTATGAAGGTGATATAGATGGATACAAGAACACCAATTATTACTTTAAAAGATGTTGTTATAAAATATAGGAATACAAAACCTATGGGATATAGATCTTTTGTAAAAAAATTTATCAAAAAAGAAAAAGATATAACTTCTAATAATAATCTTTTTACAGCTGTAAATGAAGTTTCTTTCAAAATGTATAAAGGTGAAACTATAGGTATTGTAGGCGCAAACGGATCTGGTAAAAGTACTTTGCTTAGGGCTATTGCTGGTATATATGGTATTGATGGAGGAATTCTAAGAATAAATTGTGAGAGACTTTCTTTACTTGCTTTAGGGGTAGGCTTTCAAAGCAGGCTTTCAGGAAGAACAAATATTTATCTCTCTGGCTATGCTATGGGTTTTAGCAAGAAAGAAATTGATGAAAAGCTTGATGAAATTATTGAGTTTTCTGAGCTTGAAGAATTTATAGATCAACCTGTAAAAACATATTCAAGTGGTATGTATTCAAAACTGGCTTTTTCAATAAGTGCTATGTTATCAACAGATGTAATGCTTATTGATGAGGTTTTAAGTGTTGGAGATATTAGATTTCAAAAGAAAAGTTCAAGAAAAATTTTAAGTATGATAAATGATTCTGAAAGAAGTGTTATTATCGTTTCGCAAAGTGTTACTAGACTCAAAGAAATATGTAATAAAGTTTTATGGTTAAATAACAGTAGGCAAATGATGTTTGGAGATGCTGCTGAAGTTTTGGATGAATATGATAAGTTTATGAACGGAGGAAATGAATGAAAAAGGTAATGGTTGTATTTGGGACAAGACCTGAGGCTATAAAGATGTGTCCCGTTGTAAAAGCTTTAAATAAATCTAATAAATTAGAAACAATTGTATGTGTTACAGGGCAACATAGAAGTATGTTAGATATGGTTCTTGACACTTTTAATGTTACTCCTGATTATGATTTATCTATAATGAAACAAAATCAAACTTTATATGATATTACTTCTGCTGTAATGATAAAAATGAAAGATGTTTTAGAAAAGGAACATCCTGATGTTGTATTGGTTCATGGAGATACAACAACGACATTTGCAGCAGCTCTTGCATGTTTTTATATGCAAATACCTGTAGGTCACGTAGAAGCAGGACTTAGAACTAATAATATATATTCTCCTTTCCCTGAAGAATTTAATAGACAAGCAGCTGGTATTATTGCAAAATATCACTTTGCTCCAACACAAGCTGCAAAGCAAAATTTATTAAATGAAGGAAAAAATGAAAAAGATATTTATGTTACGGGTAATACAGGGATAGATGCTTTAAATACAACCGTAAATAAAGATTATCAACATGAGCTTTTTGATTGGGTAGGAGATAGTAAGTTAATAATGCTTACTGCTCATAGAAGAGAAAATATAGGTGAAAATCTACATTCAATGTTTAAAGCTGTAAAAAGAATTGTAGATGAATTTGAAGATGTAAAAGTAATATATCCTGTACATTTAAATCCAAAAGTTCAAGATACGGCAAAAGAGGTACTTGGAAGTAGCGAAAGAATAAAATTAGTTAATCCTATGGATGTTATTGATTTCCATAACTTCTTGAATAGAGCATATATGATTCTTACTGATAGTGGCGGAATTCAAGAAGAAGCTCCTTCTTTAGGTAAACCTGTTCTTGTTATGAGAGATACAACAGAAAGACCTGAAGGCGTGGAAGCCGGAACACTTAGATTAGTTGGTACAAAAGAACAAGATATTTATGATAATTTTAAACAGCTTTTAACAGATAAAAGTGAATATGAAAAAATGAGCATGGCTAAAAATCCTTATGGAGATGGAAGGGCAAGTGAACGTATAGTAAGTATACTTGAGAAGGAGTTATAGTAAATATGGATGAAAAATTGTTAGATAGAATAAGTCAAGCATATAAAGGTGAGCTTGGAGAGTCATCAATGGATGATGCAAGAAAAAGAATAGACTGGATGTGCAGTAAAGTAAAAGGTGAATCAGTTTTAGATGTAGGATGTTCCCAAGGAATAACATCTATATTGCTTGCTAAACAAGGAAAAAATGTAACGGGAATTGATCCTCAACCTTCAAGAATAGACTATGCAAATAAGGAAAAGGAAAATGAAAAATTAAGTGATAATTTAACATTTATTTGTGATGATTTTTTAGCTCATGATTTTGAATCAAAGTTTGATTGTATTGTTATGGGAGAAATTCTTGAACATTTATTTAATCCAATTCTTTTTTTAGATAAAGCAAAAGATTTATTAAGTGAAAAAGGTAGGCTTATTGTTACTGTTCCTTTTGGAATAAATCCTTTCCCTGATCATAAAAGAACATATTATTTTACAGAATTATTTAAACAAATAAATGAAAGAGTATGTATAGTTGATGTTGTATTTTTTGGAAGTTGGATAGGCTTTATCGCTGAAGCTGACAAAAAAGAGTGTGATATTGAGATAGATACGAATTTAGTTGAAAAAATTGAAAATGCTTTTTTTATTGTTGATGAAAAAAATCATCAACATATAAATATGTTAAAAGATAAAATAAATTATTTCCAAAATAAAATTGAAGATATGAAAGTAGATTTGCTGGATTGTAAAGGAAAAAATAAAGATTTAAATTCTGCAAATGCTCTTTTAAGTAAAGAAAAAGATATTTTAGAAAATAAATTTAAAGATATGAATGATCTTGCATATTCTCAAAAAGTTGAAATTAAAACTTTAAAAATAAGAATTAACGAATTAGAGCAAGGTTATATTGGATGTAAAAATGCATATGATGGATTGCTACAATTAAAAGGAATAAAAATATGGAGAAAGTTAAGAGCTTTACTTAGAAAACCTTATAATCCATATGTATCAAATGTAAGAATAAGCAATAAAAATTTAAATTCTTTAAATAACACTGCAAATAAAAAAAAAGTAATTAGCTCTTTTGAAAAAAAGCAAAAATACGAGCAAGAAAGTATTAATAAAGACTTTTTTAATTCTATAGAGGATTTAACATCAAATATTAAAGAAAGTAATGGAAGTAGTTATTATAATAAATCAAATATGAAAGTAGGTATTATTACCGATGAGTTCATGTTTAATTATTATAAGGATGCACTTGATTTGGTATATATTTCGCCTGATAACTATGAACAAGTTATTGAAAATGAAAATTTAGACTTTGTTCTATTTGTAAGTTGTTGGCATGGAATGTATGGAAGAGAAGATTATTACGGTGCTGATAAGAGAAATAACGTTTGTAAAATAATGCAATTTGCAAAACAAAAAGGGGTAAAGACCGTATTTCAAACGATAGAAGACCCTACAAACTATGATTTCTTTATAAAGATTGCTAAAGAGACAGATTATATTTTTACATCAGATATGAATATGATAGAAAAATATAAAGAAGATACAAAAAACGAAAATGTATTTTATTTAGGATACGGGATTAATCCTCAGTTTCATAATCCAATAAGTACATTTAATAAAAGAAAAGAAAATAAATTTAAAAATAGTGTTTTCTTCGCTGGTAGCTGGGCTGAGAGATATCCTGATAGATGTCAAAATATGCAAATGCTATTTGATGGTGTAATAAAAAATGAAAATTCAAATTTAATTATTGCTGACAGAAATATGAATATTGATGGGTATGCATATCCAGAAAAATATTCAAAATATATTATTCCACCAATTAAACATGATATTTTACAAAAAGTTCATAAACTATTTGATTACACTCTTAATTTAAATACTATTACCAATAGTCCAACAATGTGTGCAATGAGAGTTTATGAAGTTCAGGCTATGGGAAGCTTACTAATATCAAATTACTCTTTAGCTTCTAGTAATACATTCCCTGCAATTTTTAATATTACAGATTCAAATGAAGTACCTGAAATATTAAAAGGATATTCTACTGAACAAATTATTTCAATGGAATTAGAAGGCATTAGAAATGTATTTAGCGAATACACTGTATTTGATAGATTAAATTATATTTTTGAAAAAATAAATATTGATTACAAATACGAAGAAAAAACTGTTTATGTTCTTTATGATAAATTAACAGAAAATATTCAAAAATCTTTTGATCAACAAAAATATAATAATAAACAGTTGATTAGTATTGAAGATGCTTGTAATAAAAATATTAGTACAGGTTATTTTATAGTATTTAACGATAAGGAATATAATGAAAATTATATATTGGATTTAATAAACGCTACAAAATATACCAATACAGAATATGTAAAATACTGTGATTATACAGATTATGATAGAGCTTTTGAATATTGTAGTGATGATAATAGTAAAGAAGAAACTATGTATGATTGTTCAAAAGTTAATATAAATGAAATATTAAAATTCGATAAAAAACTTCAAAGTGGATTTAGTATTCCTTATCATTCACTACATGAAGATAATACTGATACTGAAAAAGAGCTTTCTGTAATTATTCCGGTATATAATAATGGTGTTTATTTGAGAAATAGAGCTTTTAGAAGTTTAAGAAGAAGTAGTATATTTAACAAAATGCAAGTTTATCTTGTAGATGATGGTTCTGATAAAGAGACAATAGACCAAATTAAGCAATTAGAGAAAGAATACAGTAATGTTACAACATACTTCTTTAATGATGGAGGAAGTGGAAGTGCTTCAAGACCTCGTAATAAAGGTTTTGAAATTGCAAAAGAGCCTTATGTAACATATCTTGATCCAGATAATGAAGCTATAAATGACGGGTATACTAAGTTGC
This sequence comes from Anaerofustis butyriciformans, assembly GCF_036289385.1. NCBI lineage: Bacteria > Bacillati > Bacillota > Clostridia > Eubacteriales > Eubacteriaceae > Anaerofustis > Anaerofustis butyriciformans. Next base: position 77,310 of record NZ_JAYFFH010000004.1, on the reverse strand, counting down.
TTGAAAAACTAAAAAGTGAAGATGTTGATTTTGCATTTGGTAGTATAAGTAAAATTGATGATTCTGTTAAAGAATTAGCTTTTAGATATGAAGATATGAAAATAAAAAATCCTAGAAAAGAGCTAATCAATAATAAATTCAAGACTAATAGTATTCAAGCTTGTGTTATAAAAAGAGAGTTAATTGAAAACAACAAGATAGAATCTCCTGTTGGTGCAATTGGACAAGATACAATGTTTTTCTATGAGCTTATGTTGAATGCTAAGAGTGTATACCATATGTATATTCCTATTCATATATATTATGCACAAAGAGCTGCTTCTGTTGTAAATACAATAAATAAATCATTCTTTGAAAAAAGTTTAATAATGGAAACTTATCAAGTAGAAGCATTGAAAAAATATGATATCTTAGATAAATATAAACAAATAAAATATAATCAGTTCTTTAAAGGTTGGTATTTAGAAAAACTTAAACATGTTAGAGAAGATCAGAAAGAATACTGTGAAGAAATACTAAATAAGATAGCATTATTATACGGACTATAGGAGGGGGATAATGTATTATATATTTGCATCTTCAAAAAAAGTTGATTTAACACCTATAAAAAATATGAATAAAGAATCAATTTCTTGGTGTGTACCTAAAGATTTTGAAATAAGTGAAGAGTATCATTATAACTTAAAAGGGAATAGAATTTTCGATTGTTATAGTTTTACAGAAGGAATTAAAAAAAATGTGGATGAAAATCATGACCAATTACATTTCTTTCATGGATATTTATTACGCAAAGAAGGTATAGATGATATTTTAAGAATTGACCCTGAAAAAAATTATTATGGCGTTTATTCACATGGGAAAATAACACATGAAAGTTGCTATTTCGCTACTGATGAAATTGGTCTTTCTCCTTTATATTACTCAAGTGAAAATGGAATAGTGTTTGTTTCAAATAATCCTCATTTAATAGCAATATATAAAAGAAAATTAGGTTTTGAAATAAAAGTTGAACCAACACTTGCAGTATGGCATACCATTGGAATTACAAATGAATCAAATAATACAGGGTATGCAGGTATATATAGAGTAAAACCTTGGAGATATATTTTTGTTGATGTTGAAGATAATATTTTATTTCCAACAAAAGAAAGACTTGGTAAGGATAATTCTTATGAAGATTTGGTATATGAAAGTATAAAAGAACTTAGAAATGGAATGGAAACAATTAATGAAATTTTTGAGAATAAACATTCTCAATTAACGGGAGGTTTTGATTCCAGACTTGTTATGGCGTATATAATAGATAATGGTAATTGTTCTGATTGGGATTTTACTACTAAAGGTACTATGAAAAATCCAGATTGTATTGTGGCTGATATGCTTGGTAAACAATTTGGTTTAAATTATAAAATAGAGCCGAGAAAACATTTTAAGGAAAAAGTTGATGATATTGACGGTTATGTAAAAGATATTTGTATGGCTAATGCAATGGAATCTAGTTTAGTTCGTTTAAATAACTTCCAAGGAATGCGAACTAATGAGGTTTGTTTAAACGGAATGGGTGCAGTTTTTGCAAAATCACTAGACTTTGCATCGTCTTTTAAAATTTTTATGCAAAGAAAATTTAGAGGGCAAAATATAGATTTTGATAATTTAACTGATGAACAATATAACCAAGGTTATGATTGTTTTGGTCATGCTGATGTGGATAGATTCTTTCTAAAAGAAAGCGGACTTGATGTTGTAAAGGAATTTAGAAAATATTTATTTAAATTTAATTATAATAGATTTCAAGATAATATGAATTATGCTGATGCAATGAGTGCATATAGATGGAGAATTCATAACTGTAATTTAGCAACAATGGAAAATAATCTTATATTTTTATATTCACCTATAGTATTAGAGGCAAGTAGAAAGTTAGATTATCATTTAAGAAATGAAGGTAAATTATATTTTGATATGATGTGGAGATTGAATCCTGAGCTTTGCTTTATTCCTTTTGAAAACAGAGTGTATAATCCGGATTTATATAAAGAATTCCCTAATGAAATTAAGAATATATTTAAAAATATACCTCCAGTTACAGGTGATATAACTTCAGAAAGTCAAATTACATTTTTTGATACAATCTTACCAATTATGAAAGATACATTGGTTGATTCATTGCCTAGTGAAATATTTGATTATATTAATAAAGACTCTGTAATAGAGAGACTAAATAATAATGATGGTTTTGGTAAACCTGTTTTTGCATTAATGGGGTTATATGGAATATCAAAATGGTATGAAATCGTAAAAGATTTAAATGAAAAAATATAAGAGGATATTTATGAAATATGTATTAAAAAGTAAAGATATTATAGGGTTTCCTAAAAATTATACTAAAGATGCTTGTAAAAATTTATTAAGTGGGAAGTTGTTTGTTGATGCAGGTTTTGATGAACATATGGATTATGATATTGATTCATTAGACTGGAATGTTAATTATTCAAAAGCACCTACTACTCATCAATTGTATTTACAAAGTTTAATGCCTGTGATCTATCTTGCAGGTGGTTATATCGAAGAACATAAAAAAAAGTATTTAGCATTAGCAAATAAATTTATTAATAGTTGGTATGAATTCAGCTTAAGTGCAGAAAGTGAACATAATGAATATATATGGGATGAACATGCTACTGCATTAAGAGCAGAAAGTATATTAAGTTTTCTTCTTGTTTGCAGGGAAAATCGTTATAAAGTAAACTTTGAATTTCTTGAGAAAATTTTAATAGATCATGCAACATGGTTGAGTAATATAGATAATTATCAAGCTGGTACTAATCACGGTGTTTTTGAAAATAGAGCATTAATGTATTTAGGTTTTGCTTTTGATAATAAAGAGTATATTAATATTTCAAAAGAAAGAACTTTATCTGAAGTAAAGCATCTTTTTACAAGTGAAGCTATAACAACAGAAAATTCATTTACGTATCAACGAATAAATAAAGATTTATTTCTTGATATTGCACTAGTTTTACAGTCTAAAGAAGACGATATGGGTAAAAAATTAATGCAGTTAATATATGATGCAGAAGACTTTATGGGATATACAATAAAACCAGATGGTTTTAGTTCTTCTTTTGGAGATACAATAATGTCTTCTTTCATTGGAAATAAATACTTAAATGAAGATAGTGTTTTCGCATTGGCTTGTAGCGGTGGTGAAAAGGGTAGTGTTGAACCTGATAACATTAAATTTTATCCTAAGTCTGGATATTTCATTGGTAGAGAGTTTTGGAATAATAAAGGTCATGGAGAATTAAAATACAGCGATGCAACATGGTTGCTTTTTAAAAGTGGGTTTAATAATATTACACATAAACAAGCTGATGACAATTCCTTTGAACTATATTCTAGAGGATATGATATTTTTGTAGATTGTGGTATGTATAATTACATGTATAGAAATCCTATTAGAAATTATGTAAGAAAATCAAATGCTCATAATACTGTTGTAGTGGATGACCAATCTTATAATTTTTTAAGAACAGACTTAATGCATAGATGTGGCATGATTTATAATGAAGAAAATAATGGTGCAGGTTATGTTGTTGGATTTAATTATATGTATCATGGTGTATATATGATTAGACATTTAATTTATTTTAAAACAACAATATTTATCCTTGATGAAATAAAGAGTAAGCAACCTCATAAGTATTCTCAGCTGTTTCACTTAGGAAAAGATTTAAAAATCCTAAATTTATCTTATGATAAAATGTGTGCTAAGATAGGTGATACAAATTATTATGTATCAATTAATCAACATAACAAACAAAATATTTATTCAGAATTATTTAATGGAGAAATGAATGAAATAACAGATGATGTAAACTGCATACAATACGGGATAATGTCACAACAATTTAATGAATATGATAATATTAACACTTTAATATTCAATTCATATAAGGATAATTATCAATTTATTACAGAAATAAATATTGACAATAAAAAAGATGTTGTAAATAATGTTGATTATGATGCAAAAAAAAGAGTAGCTAAGATTATTAAAGATGGTATAAATATAGAATTTCAATTAAAAACAGAAGAGCAATTAAAGGGTAAATTAGCAAATAAACTACTTCTTGATAATTTTCATATAGATATATCAAATAATATTTTGACAATAAAAGATATGGAACAATATAAAGAAGATTATAAATATGCTTGGTATGTTTTTGATGAAACAACAAGAACATATATTTTAAAACATATGTATGATGAGAGCTCTAGTAGTCTATTATTAGATTTATCTACAATTGAAGCTAAATGTTTCAGTGTAAGTGTATTTATTTTTAATGAAAATAATGGGGATAAATGTTCTCAAAAAATAGGACGTTTTATCAGAAATGATAATAATAAATGGCAATATGAAAGAAATTATGAAACTGATGAACCTTTATTTGAAAAAAATAAACAGTTATACATTAAGGAGATATTAGTTCAGCAAAAAGGTAAAATATTTAATCTTGAAGTTGTAGGAAATAATATTGAGCAAGTTGCATGGTATATATTTAAAGATGGTGAAAAAATAGATGAAATATGGTATGAAAATAATTTAACATATAGTTATAAAGCTACTGAAAAAGGGAAATATTACTTTAAAGCTTTTGCAGTTCATGGTGATAAAAAAATAGTAAAAGCAAGTTCTTATTTTGAAGTAAAATAATATAATATTTTTATATATAAAAAACGAAAGAGAATAATCAAAATGAAAAAAAATAATAATAATGATAAACAACTACAAAATACTTTTTCTACTGTAATATTTTTAGATTATATGACTAATTTTGAAACATCGCATCATTTTTTGCAGCCAACTTATTTTAAAGATGAGCTTGGAATAACAGATATGAGAGATTTTCAAAAAAAATTATTAAAGAATGGTTTAATCAAGTTAAAGGATACTGATACATTTTGCCTAACAGAAAGTGGGAAAAAAATGTTAGATGAAAATATTGATTATGTAAGACTATTCAATATGGCAATCCCTTATATAAGTGTATTTGATTATGAAATAGAAAAAGAAAATATGCAGGATAAATCTTTTGAAGATATTTTATTAGTAACATTAGAAAATAAAATTAATCAGAAGAAATCTGATGAAGAATTTAATATTGTAGTAAAATTACATTTTGAGATAGCTCAAATAAGTAAGAGTTTAGAAAAAAATAAAAGAGCTTTATATAATTATATAACCGTTTTGTATTATCAGATTAGCGGAAAGGAATATTATAATTATATTGAAAAATGTTTTTCAAATGAATTGGGTGTACAACAAACAAGAGATATGTGGAAAGGTTTGTACATACAAAATGAAGTTGTTAGAGCTGTTAAAGAATTGAAAGATGAATTTGAAGAATGTTTTATCGATGAGATTTATGAAAATAATGAATTGAAAATTCATTTATTTACAAAAGAAAAATTTAAGTTATTTATAAATAGTATTTTAGAAGATGAATTTGAAGATTCATACTGGCAAGGAGAACTTCATAAAGCTTATTATCATATATTTGATGAAATTAGTAATCGTAAATAAAAATCTGTGCTTAGCACAGATTTTTTATTTTTTTATTTTATTTAATAATGAAAGTAATTCTATTTTATTATTCAAACTCTCATTTTCAATTACTTTATCAAGCATAAAATTAAGAATTTCTCCAATTTCTTTGCCTTCATATCCAAGTTCCATAAGGTCTTTGCCTGAAATATCAAGGTCTTTAATACTATAAGGTTGTTTTTCTTTTATGATTTTTTTTGTAAGAGTTAAAGTTTCATTGAAAATCTTTATATTGTTTTTAACCAATTCTTGATTTTTTGCACTATCATCGGCAATTCTTACTTTAATTAAATCAAAAAACAAATCTTCGCCTATTTTGTTTAACATTTTTTTTATATATTTAGGTTCAGGTGCCATATACTTATCATGATTTTCTATTAATGTAAGTATTTTATGTTTTGTGTTATTGTCGAATTTAAATTCATTTAGAATTATTTTTGACTTTTCCCGGGAAATATCGGCATGATTGTAGAAATGGTCAACATTGTTTTGATCTGTTGTCTTAGTATATACTTTGCCTATATCATGTAGAAGCATTGTCATTTTTAAATGAAATACATTATCTATATTGTTAAATGTATTGTAAATATGTTCTCCAACACTTCTCATATGATATTTATTATTTTGATATGTATTAAAACAATCTTTTATTACAGGGAATAAAGTTGTAATAAATTCCATTTTGTTAATATCCATACCGCTTTCAAATATTTCTTTAAGCTCAGGTATGATTCTTTCTTTTGCAATGTTATTAAGTAAATTCATGTTTTTTAACATTGCATTTTTTGTTTCTTCTTCTATTTTCCAATCATATCTTCCTGCGAATCTATATGCTCTTAAAATTCTAATTGCATCTTCTTCAAATTTTTTATCCTTGTTTCCAATTGCTCTTATAATACCTTTTTGTATATCATTTACGCCACCGTATAAATCTATTAGTTTTTTATCATTATTATAAGCCATGGAATTTATTGTAAAATCTCTTCTGTATAAGTCTTCTTCTATTGAAGATAAAAATATAACACCTTTTGGTTTTCTGTTATTTATATACTCTTGCTCTTTTCTATATGTGGTTATTTCAAAAGGTATCTTATCTATTAAAACAGTAACGGTTCCGTATTTTATTCCCGTTAATATTGTTTTGTGGTCCTTGAATGTTTCTATTATTTTCTCTGGCTTTGCATTTGTTGTTATGTCATAATCTTTTGGCGTTTTTCCTAAAATTAAATCTCTGACACATCCGCCGACAATAAAGCCTTCAAATCCGTTTTCTTTTAATTTATTTAAAATATATTCTGCTTTTGTATCTATCCTTAAATTCATAATATCCACCTAAGTGTATTTTAACATTTAGCCTAAACATTTTAACAGTAGTTTTGTAAAAATTAATAAATTTATTTCTTGATGAATGATACCGTTTAATGATAAACTATGAATAGCATATTAATTTAAAGAGAGGTACGTTGAATTGAGAAAAGTAATGTTGTATGAACCGGGGGATTTAAGAATTATCGAATGTGAAAAGCCAAAACCTGGAAAGGGCGAAGTTTTAATTAAAAACGAAGTTTCTCTTACTTGTGGTTCTGATGTAAAAAGTTATTTAAGAGGATATGCAAAACATACACCTCCTTATAATATTGGACATGAAGCAAGCGGTATTGTTGATAGTGTAGGGGAAGGGGTTACTAAGTTTAAAGTTGGAGATAGAGTTGTTGCTCATAATTCTGCACCATGTAATGAATGTTATTATTGCAAAAAAGGTATTCATTGTATGTGTGAAGATTTCCTTGCAAATCAGTTGAAAAATGGTGCTTTTAGTGAATATCAACTTATTCCTGAAAGAATTGTTAAACAAAATATGTTCCATATTCCAGATGATATGAGTTTTAAACAAGCAGCTTTATTAGAACCTTTTGCATGTAGCGTATATGGAGTTTCTCAAGTTCCTGTTGAACAAGGAGATTATGTTGCAGTTAACGGATGTGGACCTTCAGGACTTATGTTTATAAGACTTCTATATTTAAAAGGTGCGAGAGTTATAGCTTGTGATAGAAGTAAAGTTAGACTTGAAACAGCAAAAAAACTTGGTGCTTATGATGTGATTAATATAGATGAAGTTGAAGATCAAGTTAAAGCAGTAAAAGATCTTACACCTGAAGGAAGAGGTGTTGATGCAACAATTGAAGCGGCAGGAAGCGTAAAAGTTTGGGAAATGTCAATTAATATGGTTCGTCCCGGAGGTTTTGTTTTATTATACGGCGGAACAAAAGCAGGAGAAGTTTTGACTGTTGACACAAAACTTCTTCATTATTCACAAGTTACAATAAAAGGTCTTTACCATACTACTCCTTTATACGTAAATCAAGCATTTGAACTTTTGAAAATGAAAGTAATAGATGAAAAAGATTTTGTATATAATGAATATAAGCTTGAAGATGTAAAAGAAGCTTTAATGAATCATCATGAAGGAAACGTAATAAAAAATTACATAACATATTAAAAACTTGGCTTTGCCAAGTTTTTATTTTATTTTTTCTTGCTTTACTTTATTAGGGAATTTTTATATAATAAATAAAAATCTGTATGACTATATTTAAACCGTATTTGTTTTAAAGTTTATAATAAATAACATATTAATTTTTGATTTTTAGTAAAGGGAAAAGCAATGGAAAAATTTATTACATTTATTCTTATTGGTATTATTCTTTTAGTATGCGGTATATTAAATATAAGGGGAAATATTTCCACTATTCATAGTTATAACAGGAGAAAAGTTGTAAAAGCTGATATTCCTAAATATGGTAAATGTATGGGGGTTGGAAGTTTAATAATAGGGTTCTCTTTTGTCGTTTGTGCTGTTTTTGAACTTGTTTTTAAAACTGACATAATTGAGCACTTAGTTGTATTAGGGATAATAATTGGGCTAGTTATCATGCTTTACGGACAGTTTAAATACAATAAAGGTATTTTCTAGTTTATCAATAATAAAATTAATATAAAATAAAAATAAGGACATAATATGGAAAACGTAGTAAAAGCAAAAAAAATCGTAATTAAAATTGGAACATCCACTTTGACTCACAAAACTGGGAACATAAACATAAGAAGAGTGGAACATTTGGTAAAGATTATTTCTGACCTTAAAAATTCGGGAAAAGAAATTGTATTGGTTTCTTCAGGTGCTGTTGGGGTTGGAATGGGAAAACTTGGTCTTGATAAAAAGCCCAAAACAATATCAAAAAGACAGGCGCTTGCGGCAATCGGACAATGTGAATTGATGTATCTTTATGATAAGTTGTTTGGTGAATATAACCACAATGTAGCGCAGGTTCTTTTGACAAATGACGTTGTTGGTGAAAATGCTGATATTTCAAATATATATAATACTTTTGAACAGCTTCTAAAATATAATGTAATTCCAATAGTAAACGAAAATGATACTGTAAGTACAGAAGAGTTGGAATTTGGTGATAATGATACTTTATCTGCCGTTGTAAGTTCAATAATAGGAGCAGATCTTCTTGTTATTCTTACGGATATTGATGGGCTTTATACTGATAACCCAAAGAAAAATAAAAATGCAAAACGAATTGAAGTTGTTGAAGAAATAACTGATGAGATTATAGATTGCTGTGGTGGGGCTGTAAATAACCTTGGTACAGGAGGAATGATTACAAAGATAAAAGCAGGGCAAATTGCTTTTGAAAATAATTTTGATATGGTTATTCTTTCATCTAAAAATCCAGATGATTTATACAGTTTATTCGATGGTGAAAATAAAGGAACATTATTTAAGGTGAGGTGATTGTAATGTTTAATATGGCAAGCTTGGGAAAGAAAGCAAAAATTGCAAGCAGAAGTCTTATGGATTTGAATACTGATAAAAAGAACGAGGCTTTAAGAAGCATTAAAGAAGAACTTATTCTTCACATGAAAGAAATAATAAAAGCTAATACAGAAGATATTTCTGCTGCGAAAATCAACGGAATAAAGGAGTCTATGGTGGATAGACTTATGCTTAACGAAGACAGAATAAAAGCAATTGCAGGCTCTATTGATAAAGTTATAAATTTAAGCGACCCTGTGGGAATAGTTTCGGGAGGCTCAAAAAGACCTAATGGGATGGAAATCGTAATAAAGAGAGTTCCTTATGGAGTAGTTGGAATTATTTTTGAGTCTCGTCCTAATGTTACGGTTGATGCCGGATGTTTATGCTTAAAATCGGGTAATGCTTGTATTTTAAGAGGTGGCAAAGAAGCTATAAACACAAATACAAAGCTTGTGGAAATTATGAGAGGAGCAATAAGAAAAGCAGGGCTTAATCATGACATTATACAGCTTGTTACAGATACGGACAGAAAATATGTTTCACAAATGGCGAAATTAACAGATTATATAGATGTTTTAATTCCAAGAGGAAGTGCAGGACTTATAAAATCAATAAAAGACATTGCAACAGTTCCTTTTATTGAAACAGGAGCAGGAAACTGTCATATATATATAGATGAGTTTGCCGATAATGAAATGGCTGTGAACTTAACAGATAACGGGAAAACGCAACGCCCAAGTGTATGCAATGCTCTTGAAACATTACTTGTTCATGAAAAGAAAGCAGGAGAAGTTCTTCCTTTGATATATAATAGATTAAAAGAACATAATGTAGAATTCAGGGGAGATGAAAAGACAATAAAAATCCTTGGAAGCAAGGCTGTTAAAAAAGCAACTGAAGATGATTATAAAACAGAATACAATGATTATATCATTGCTGTAAAAGTTGTTGAAAGTATTGAAGAAGCAATAAATCATATAAATAAATATTCTACAAAACATTCAGAATGTATAGTTACAAATGATATTTCAAGAATGAATATGTTCACATCAAAAATAGACAGTGCTTGTGTTTATGTAAATGTGTCTACAAGATTCACTGACGGAGAAGAGTTTGGCTTTGGAAGTGAAATTGGAATAGCAACACAAAGAACTCTTCCAAGAGGTCCTATGGGACTAAATGAACTTACAACAATTAAGTATATTATTACCGGTAATGGACAAATTAGAAAATAAAAGAGCAGCTTTAAGCTGCTTTTTTTATATAATTTAGATAATTTATGCATAAATATTACAAAAAATTAATAAATATATATTTTTTTATAATAATGGTATAAAAAGTCTTTTAAAAATTAAGAAAATTTAGTATAATATTTAGAATATATGGAAAGAGGAGGGCATGATGAAAAATTTTAAAAGAGTTTTAATCGCAAACCGTGGTGAAATTGCAATTAGAATCATAAGAGCGGTACAAGAACTTGGAATGAAAGCTATTTGTATTTACTGCGAAGAAGACAAATTATCACTTTTTAGAAGTAAAGCAGATGAGGCTTATCTAATTAAAGGTACCAATTCACCAACGGACGCCTATTTAAACATAGAAGCAATAATTGAACTTGCAAAGGCTAAAAATATTGATGCAATACATCCAGGATATGGGTTTTTATCAGAAAATCCTGAATTTGCGGCAGAATGTGAAAAGGCCGGTATTAAATTTATCGGTCCAAATTCAAAAGTTATCGAACTTCTTGGAAATAAAGTTAATGCCAAAAATGCAGCGATAGAAGCCGGAGTTAGTGTTCTTGATGGTATAAAAGTAGATACGGTTGAAGAAGCAAAAGACATTAGTGCAAAAATCGGATACCCTGTTATAATAAAAGCCAGTGCCGGCGGCGGTGGAAGAGGTATGAGAGTTTGTGAAAGGGAAGAAGATTTAAAAGGTCAATTTGAATCTGCCGTAAGAGAAGCAAAAAAAGCTTTTAACAATGGAGAAGTTTTTATTGAAAAATATGTTCGTTCTCCAAGACATGTTGAAGCTCAAATCTTAGCCGATGAATACGGTCATATCGTTCATCTTTTTGAAAGGGATTGTTCTATTCAAAGAAGACATCAAAAAATTATTGAATTTTCACCTTCACAATCAATCAGTGAAGAGACAAGAAGAGCAATTTGTGAAGAATCAGTAAACCTTGCAAAACACGTTGGATATACAAATGCAGGTACAGTTGAATTCTTGGTTGATGAAAATGAAAAACATTACTTTATGGAAGTTAACCCAAGAATCCAAGTTGAACATACTGTTACAGAACTTGTAACAAACGTAGACTTGGTTCAAGCTCAAATTTTAATTGCCGAAGGATATAAACTTACAGATGAAGAAATAAACATTCAATCTCAAGATGATATAAAAATGAGTGGTGCGGCAATTGAATGTAGGGTTACAACAGAAAATGTATTAAATAACTTTATGCCTGATACAGGTAAAATCACAATATACAAAACAGGTGCAGGTCCAGGGGTAAGACTTGACGGTGGTAATGGTTTTGCCGGTTCTGAAATAACACCTTACTTTGACAGTCTTCTTGTTAAAACAACAACATATGCAAGAGACTTTGACAAAGCAAGAAAGAAAATGATAAGAACTTTAAAGGAACACGAAATCGAAGGTGTTTCAACAAACAAAGACTTCCTTATCAATGTTTTAAAACATCCTGACTTTAAAAAAGGAATATGTAATACAAACTTTATTGAAGATCATCCTGAACTTTTCAATATCGAAAAATTTGATGATCAACTTGCAAAAGTTCTTACATATTTATCTGAAACAACATTAAAACATGATAATCAAAATAAAGAAATTATACCAAAAATAGAAGTTCCTAGATTTAAAGACATGCCTGCTCTTAGAGGAACAAAACAAATTCTTGATGAACAAGGTCCTGACGGACTTGTAAAATGGATAAAAGATCAAAAACAACTTTTATTCATGGATACAACTATGCGTGATGCGCAACAATCTTTATTTGCAACAAGAATGAGAACCGTTGATTTCTTGAAAATAGCAGAAAGCGTAAGCCGCTATGAAAAAGATGTTTATGCTCTTGAAGTATGGGGTGGAGCAACATTTGATACATCTTATCGTTTCTTAAAAGAATCTCCATGGGCAAGATTGGAACTATTAAGAGAAATGATACCAAATATCTTATTCCAAATGCTTCTTAGAGGTTCAAACGCCGTAGGATATAAAAACTACCCTGATAATGTAATTAAAGAATTTATCAAACAAAGTGCAAAAAGCGGTGTTGATGTATTTAGAGTGTTTGATGCTCTTAACTGGTTAGATCAAATTAAACCTTCTGTTGAAGAAGTATTAAAACTTGGAAAAGTTGCAGAAGTTGCGATTTGTTATTCTGGGGATATATTAGATAAAAATAAAACTAAATATACATTGGATTACTACATTAAAAAAGCAAAAGAAGTTGAAGCAATGGGTGCGCATATTCTTGCAATTAAGGATATGTCAGGCTTATTAAAACCTGCTGCAGCAATGAAACTTGCGAAAGCATTAAAAGATGAAGTAAATATTCCAATTCATTTCCATACTCATGATACAGCAGGAAACGGTGTTTCAAGTATGTTAATGGCAAGTGCCGCAGGAGTAGATATTGTAGAAGGTGCTCTTTCTTCAATGAGTGGAACTACATCACAACCTTCTCTTGAAGCAATAGTTGCAGGTCTTGAATATACTCCAAGACAAAGTAATATTAATTTAGATGAAATTCAAATCGTAAGTGACTACTATGAAAAAGCAAGAAAATACTATACAGGATTTGAATCAGGCTTAAAAACAGGAACAACTCAAATTTATAAATATGAAGTTCCCGGAGGACAATACAGTAACCTTAAATCTCAAGTTGAAAGTTTCGGACTTGGACATAGATTTACAGATGTTCTTGAAAAATATAAACAAGCAAATGAACTTCTTGGTGATATAATCAAAGTAACTCCAACATCAAAAGTTGTAGGTGACTTTGCAATCTTTATGCTACAAAATGATTTAGATAAAGAAAATATCTATGAAAAAGGAAAAGACTTAGCATTCCCAGACAGTGTTGTAGATTTCTTTAAAGGAATGATTGGTCAACCTGAATGGGGCTTTGATGAAAAATTAAGAGAAGTTGTTCTTAAAGGTGCAGAATATATTACAAAACGTCCAGGTGAACTTCTTCCTGATGAAGACTTCGATAAGATAAGAGAAGAATTTAGAGAAGAATTCGGTATGGAATTAAATGAAAAACAAGTTCTTTCTGCAGCGCTTTATAAGAAAGTTTATAAAGATTATCTAAAATTCAAAGAAGATTATGGTGATTTAACTTATATGCCTTCAGATGCTTTCTTTACAGGGCTAGCACTAGGCGAAGAAACAGAAATATTCTTTGGAGAAGGTAAGAGCCATGTAATTAAACTTGTAAGAATCGGTAATACTCATCCTGACGGAACAAAAAGAATGGTTTATGAAGTTGACGGCTTCAGAAGAGTTTTATATGTAAATGATCCAAACTTTGTGGTTAATCAAACAACTGATAAAATAATTGAAATGGCTGATCCTAAAAATGAAAAACACATAGGTTCTCCAATTCCTGGTTCTGTAATTAAAGTAAATGTTGGAATCGGTGAAGAAGTTAAGAAAAACCAATCTGTATGTGTTGTTGAAGCAATGAAGATGGAAACTGAAGTTGTTGCTCCATGTGACGGAGTAATAAAAGACGTATTGGTTCAAGAACTTGACAATGTAAAAGCCGGTCAATTATTAATAGAATTTGAATAAAATATCAATTTAAAGAAGCGGTTAACCGCTTCTTTTTTATTTATGAAATATACGTTATATATTTATTAATATATTATTTTTTGATATAATATACTTTAAGTTTAAAATAGAATAGGAAAAGTTTATGAATTTAGTAACAAAAAATGATATTGAAACTACGAAACTTGGAGAAAATATAGGGAAACTTTTAAAGGATAATACGACTGTTTATTTGATTGGAGAAATGGCAAGCGGTAAAACTCAGCTTAGTAAAGGTATTGCTAATAGTCTTGGATTAATATCAGAATTTTCTTCTCCAACTTATACCATAATAAACGAATATAAAGATGTAAATAATGTTCTTTATCATATGGATGCTTATAGAATTGAAGATATAAGCGAACTTGATTATATAGGATTTTATGATATTTATAAAAAAAATAAAATGATAATTGAGTGGGCAGACATGATAATGGATGAACTTGATAACAGCGGTATTATTGTAAATATAGAAAAATCAACAAATGATTTTAATGAAAGAAATATAAATATAAAAGCTTTAGATGAAGAGTCTAAAGATATTATATATAAATTGGAGGAAATGTATGTGTAGAATACTTGCAATAGATACTTCAACGGTTGCGGCAAGCGTTGCCGTTTGGGAAGATGATAGAATACTTGGAGAAGAATATACTGCGTATAAACTTAAACATTCTGAAAAACTTCTTCCTATGATAAAACATCTTCTTGAAGACGTAAGACTTACTATTGATGATATTGATTATTTTGCTGTAGGCAATGGTCCTGGGTCTTTTACGGGACTTAGAATAGCGGCAGCTACAGTTAAGGCATTTTCTCAAACAAAAAATAAGCCTATTATTTCTGTTTCTTCTTTGGAAGCTTGTGCAAACAATGTAAAAGGACTAAATGAGGTTATTTTTGTTATTTTTGATGCACAAAGAAATGATACTTATTTTAATATGTTTATTGAAAAAGATTCTAAATTATCAGCTCAATATGAAGATGGAATAAAAAATATTGAAGAGGTTATTTCAAAGGCAGAAGAATTTGATAGGGTTTTATTTGCTGGAGACGGAATACTAAAATATAAAGATAAAATTAAGGAAAAACTTAAAGATAAAGCTATATTTGCCACTACTTATAATTATCTTCCAAAGGCAAGCGGGGTTGCGATAGTAGCAAAAGAACATTTAAAGGAAAATAAGAATATTTACCGTTATGACAATTTCTTGCCGAATTATATAAGACCTTCTGCAGCTGAAGAACAAAGATTAGAAAAGAATAAAAGAGTGTAAATATGAGTATTTTGGTAAGAGAAGCGGTGATTACCGATATTGAAGATATAATTGAATTTGAAAAAGGATGTTTTGCAAATCCATGGTCTGATAATTCTATTTTTTCAGAGCTAATAAACTATAAAAGTTATTATATAGTTTTTTATGATAAAGATGAGCTTATAGCTTTTGGAGGTTATCAGGATATTGTCGGGCAAGGGCATATTACGACAATGGGCATAAAGGAAAATAGAAGAGGAAAAGGGTATGGGAAGGACCTTTTGCTTATCCTTATAAAGCACGCATTAAAAAAAGGTATTAAAGAAATGACTTTGGAAGTTAGGGAGTCTAATGATCCTGCAATAAATTTATATGAAAGTGTTGGATTTAAAATTTACGGAAAAAGAAAAAATTATTATGCGGATAATCATGAAGATGCTTATATAATGTGGCGATTTGAAGAATAATTTTGGGGAGATATAATGACAAAAAAATTTAAGAATAAGATAAATATTTTTATATTAATTATATTGGTGCTTTGTATGGTGCCTTCATTTATTCTTGCTGCATCAAAAACTGATGAGGCAGAAGAAATAAAAACAAATACAACAGGAACCTTTTTTTCATTAAATAAAAAAGATACATATGATAAATCCATTTTTATGGGAGTTTATACAAATATAGTAAATGAAGGAAAGATAAACGGCAATGTAATAGCACTTACAAGCAATATGGAAAATAAGGGATACATTGATGGAAGTGTTATATCATTTTCACCTGAATTTAATTCTACAGGTACAATCAATAAAGATTTAATAGGTTTTTATAATAATTTATATCTAAATAATGCTACAATAAACGGTGATTTAATTGTATATGGAGATAAATTAATTACAAACGAAAAAACATCTATAAAAGAAGATGTAAATGTATTTGTGGATGATGTTCTTTTAAAAGGAACTGTTAACGGAGATGTTTTTATTGTCGGGGATAGCGTAACAATTAACAGTAAAATAAATGGTGATGTTAAGGTTGGATGTAATGAACTTGTAATAGGAAAAGAAGCTGAGATAGAAGGTAAACTTATATATGAAAGTGAAAATCCTATAGTTAAGACAAAAGAAAGCAAGATAAAAGGAGGAGTAGAAAAAAAAGATTTAGGTCTTAATATTCCTCAAAGCATTACGACTTCTGATAGCAGTGTGTTTGCAGATTTTCTTGGATATTATAATAATTTAAGCAAGATAACAATTTTAATCATAGGCTTAATTCTTATAAAATTATTCCCTATAAGTGCTTTAAAAGTAGAGATATTTGCAAGAAGAAATATTTTAAAATGTTTAAGCATGGGAGCTCTTACAATGCTTGTAATAACTCCTCTTATGTTTATATTGATAATGACAGTTGTCGGCATTCCTGTTGCGCTTCATTTGTTAAGTTTATATTTTAACTTAACTTATATTGCAACTATTCCAACTGCTCTTGTTATTGGCGGACTTTTTGTAAAAGGTCAAAAATTATCTAGTAAAATGCTTACTGGTGTATTTATTCTGCTTGCATTGGAATTTTTGTCTATAGGTATATTAAGTTCACTTATTATATTTGTATTTAATTTAATAGGAATAGGAAGCATTGTAATGCTTGTTTCACTATATTTGCGTTTCCAAATGAAAAGGGAAAAAACAGAATATATAACACTAATGAGTATTAATGACAGCAGAGAAGATATAATCAGAACAAAACAAAAATTTGAACAAATGAAAAGCAGAAAATTTGAAGAAGCAATGAGAAAAAGAGAAGAAACTCTAAAAGAAAATGATGATAATGAAAAACAAGAAGAAACTGAAGATATAAATAAAAAAGAGGATAAAGAAGATGAGTAGTATTTTAACTTTAGCGATTGAAACTTCCTGTGACGAAACAAGTGTTGCAGTTGTTGAAGACGGTATAAAAGTTAGGTCAAACGTAATTCATACACAAATTGATATTCATAAAGTTTACGGAGGGGTTGTTCCGGAAATTGCATCTAGAAATCATTTAATGAAGATTTCAAGTGTTGTAGATAAAGCACTATCAGATGCAGATGTAACTTTTGATGATATTGATTTTATAAGCGTTACCACAGGACCAGGGCTTGTTGGAGCTTTACTTATAGGTTTATCTTATGCAAAAGCTCTTGCTTTTAGTTTAAATAAAGACTTAGTTGGTGTAAACCATATGGCAGGGCATATAAGCGCAAGTTTTCTTATGGGAGCAAAACCTCCTTTTGTATGTTTAACGGCAAGCGGAGGACATACAAATATAACAAAGGTTAATAGCTATACTGATTTTGAACTTCTTGGTTCTACTAAAGATGATGCTGCAGGAGAAGCATTTGATAAGGTCGCAAGAAGTCTTGGACTTTCTTATCCGGGAGGAGTTCAAATAGATAAGCATGCAAAAGAAGGGGATGAACACAGCATTGATTTTCCTATTGTTATGATGGGTAAGGATAATCTTGATTTTAGTTTTAGTGGGCTAAAGAGTGCTGTGCTTAACTATTTAAATAGTAAGAAAATGAAAAACGAAGAGATTAACATAGATAATGTTTGTGCAAGTTTTAACAGATGTGTTGTAGATACAATAGTAAATAAAACAATGTTAGCACTGAAAAAAGAAAACATGAAGACTCTTTGTGTCGGTGGAGGTGTTCTTTGTAACGATATGCTAAGAAATGAACTAAAAAAACGTTGTGAAGAAGAGGGGATAAAATTATTTATTCCTGATAAAGTTTATTGTACGGACAATGCTGCAATGATTGGATGTAGTGGATATTTTAATTATATAAATAACAAAAAAGACAGTCTGATTTTAAATGCAAATCCTGACTTAAAATTGTAATATACAATTAATAAGTTAATAAAAATGTAATAAAAATTATCAACATTTTTTGTGGATTTTTAAACATCATCAATGTAAAATATAATAAAATTGTTGATAATTCATGTGTATAAAATAGACAAAATCCCTTAAAATAAGTACTTTTAAATGTGAATAATTGTGGAAAACTGTGGATAAGTCTGTTGATATGTGTATAAATTTGTAGAAAAGATAACAAATTCATTATATTTTGTAAAATTTTATCAAAAAATGAATATTATGGAGTAATTTGAAAATGGAAAGATTTCAAACGGGTGTAAAGATAAATTTAGATAATTTAATTAATAATTACAGAGTAATAAAAAATAAAGTTGGAGATAAAAAAGTAATACCTGTAATTAAAGCTGATGCATACGGACACGGTGCAGAAATATGTGCAAAAGTTCTAATGGAAGAAGGAGCTGATTTATTTGCTGTTTCCAGTGTGTATGAAGCTATGTGTCTAAGAGAATATGGTATTGACAGTGATATATTAATCCTTGGTTATGTTCCGGATAGAAAGATTAATAAAATTTTAGAAAATAATATTATTCCTGCAATATACAATATTGATTTTGCAAAGAAATTAAATGAAGAAGCTTTAAAAAACAATACAAAAGCAAGAGTACATATTAAAATTAATACAGGTATGAACAGACTTGGATTTAAAAAACATGAAATTGACAGTGCTTTTGCCGCTTTAAAGGAGCTTAAAAATCTTGAATTTGAAGGAATTTTTTCTCATTTTGCAACAAGTGACGAAGTTGATAAAACTTATAGCAAAATGCAATATGAAATATTTGAATATGCAATAAATAAAGCTAAAGAATACGGTTTTGACATAAAGATAAAACACATAGCAAATTCTGCCGCAATAACAGATTTAGATGAATATTATCTTGATGGTGTAAGAGCTGGTATTGTTCTTTATGGAATTTATCCTTCAGAGATTAAACCCGAGGTTAATCCATATAAACCTGTTATGTCTTTCCACACAAGCATAAGCAATATTTTTACAGTGGAAAAAGGAGAAACCATAGGTTATGGAAGAACTTTTACAGCTGATAAAAAAACAAGAGTTGCCGTAATGTGTGTAGGGTATGCAGACGGATATAACAGAAAGCTTTCCAATAAAGGAAAGGTTCTTGTTAATGGCAAATATGAATGTAATGTAATAGGAAATGTTTGTATGGATATGACAATGCTTGAAATTCCTATGGATGCAGACATAAACATAGGAGATAGCGTTGAAATATTCGGAGAAAATATAAGCGTTTCAGATTTAGCTAAAATATGTGAAACAATTCCTTATGAGCTTTTATGTTGTATAAACAAAAGAGTAAAAAGAGAATATATTTTAAATTCAGAGCCGAGAGAATTTTAATTTCTCGGTTCTTTTTATTTAACATAATTATCTTTAACATGAAATTAGAGAAAAATTTTAAAAGATAATTAATTTTTTTCATAAATACTATTGACAATATATATAAGTGTGCTAAAATACTATTAGCACTCAGGAAAGAGGAGTGCTAACGAGATTGATTATAACTAATATAAAATATATTTTAGGAGGCGTGAGTTAATCATGAAATTACAGCCACTTGGCGACAAAGTCGTAATAAAAGTAAAAGAAGAAGAAAATAAAACAGCAACAGGTATCATTTTACCTGATACAGCAAAAGAAAAACCTGTTATGGGTGAAGTAATCGCTGTTGGTACAGGTGAAATCGTAGATGGTAAAAAAGTTGCTTTAGATGTAAAAGAAGGCGATACTGTTATTTATTCAAAATATGCAGGCTCAGAAGTAAAATTAGAAGGCGAAGAATATCTTATTTTAAGACAAAACGATATTTTAGCTATTGTTAAATAATTTTAATAATTAGTAGATAAGGAAAGGTGATATAAAATGGCAAAAGAAATTAAATACGGAATTGAAGCAAGAGAAGGTTTAAAAGCCGGAGTTGATAAATTAGCTGATACAGTTAAAGTAACATTAGGACCAAGAGGAAGAAATGTTGTTCTTGGTAAAAGCTTTGGTTCTCCAATCATTACAAATGATGGTGTAACAATTGCAAGAGAAATTGAACTTGAAGATAACTTTGAAAACATGGGTGCACAACTTGTAAAAGAAGTTGCAACAAACACAAATGATGCAGCAGGAGATGGTACAACAACAGCAACTGTTCTTGCACAATCAATCATTAACGAGGGTCTTAAAAACGTTGCAGCAGGAGCAAACCCAATGGTACTTAAAAAAGGTATCGAAAAAGCAGTAGATAAATTCGTTGAAGAACTTAAGAAAATTTCTAAACCTGTTGAAGGTAAAAAAGCTATTGCTCAAGTAGCAGCTATTTCTTCAGCTGATGAAACAGTAGGTGAACTTATTTCAGAAGCTATGGAAAAAGTTGGTAATGACGGTGTTATTACAATCGAAGAAGGAAAGTCAATGAAAGTTGAACTTGAATTCACAGAAGGTATGCAATTTGACAGAGGTTATTTATCAGCATACATGGCAACAGATGTAGAAAAAATGGAATGTGTATATGACAAACCATACATCTTATTAACAGATAAAAAAATCACTAATATGCAAGAAATCTTACCTTTATTAACAGAATTACAACAAGCTGCAGGTAACTTACTTATCATTGCTGATGATATCGAAGGCGAAGCTCTTTCTACATTAATTGTAAATAAACTTAGAGGCGTAATTAACTGTGTAGCAGTAAAAGCTCCTGGATTTGGTGATAGAAGAAAAGCTATGCTTGACGATTTAGCAATTTTAACAGGTGGTACAGTAATAAGTGATGATTTAGGTATGGATCTTAAATCTACAACTCTTGATATGCTTGGTAGAGCAACACAAATCAGAGTTGACAAAGAAAACACAATCATCGTTGAAGGTCATGGTGATCCAGAAAAAATCGAAGACAGAAGAAATCAAATTAAAGCTCAAATTCCTGAAACAACTTCAGAATATGACAAAGAAAAATTACAAGAAAGACTTGCTAAACTTTCTGGCGGTGTAGCAGTAATTCAAGTAGGTGCTGCAACAGAAACAGAAATGAAAGAAAAGAAATACAGAATCGAAGATGCTCTTAATGCTACAAGAGCAGCTGTAGAAGAAGGTATCGTTCCTGGTGGTGGTAGCGCAATGATTTCTACAATTCCAGCATTAGACGAACTTGTAAACTCTCTAGAAGGAGATGAAAAAACAGGTGCTGCAATTATCAGAAAAGCTGTTGAAGCTCCACTTAGACAAATTGCTTACAATGCCGGTGTTGAAGGTAGCGTAGTAGTTGATAAATTATTAAATGAAGAAAAAGGTAAAGGTTTCGATGCATTTAACTTTGAATACAAAGACATGGTTGAAGCAGGTATCGTAGACCCAACTAAAGTAACAAGATCAGCGATGCAAAATGCTGCAAGTGTAAGTGCTATGTTCCTTACAACAGAAGCTAGTGTTGCTGATATTAAATCAGAAGACAACGCTCCTCAAATGACACCTCCAATGATGTAATTTAAGTGAAGCGAAATTAAAACACCCTTTATTAAGGGTGTTTTTTTATTAAAAAAAATTAATATTATAAAACATTATAAATTTATATTTTATGATAAAATTACTATATAAAATAAAATCAGAGGGTTTTTATGAGATATATAATAAGTGATATACATGGTTGTTATGATGAGTACATGGATTTAATTAATAAAATAAACTTGAAAGACAAAGATATATTATATATTTTAGGTGATGTAGTGGACAGAGGACCAAAACCAATGGATGTATTTAAAGATATAATGAATAGGAAAAATGTTGTTTATCTTCTAGGAAATCATGATTTTCTTTTTTATGAAATGATAAAAAAATTTGACAATGATTTAAAAGATAAAGATAAGAAAAATTTATCTTCTGCCGATATTGATTTATATTTTGCATGGAGCGAAAGCGGCGGGAAAATAACAATGAATGAATTTAAAAAGATGAGTAAAGAAGAAAAGATAGCATTGGCTGATTATATAGAAAATGCAAGTTTATATGAAGAAATATATCATGACAATAAACATTATATTCTTACTCATGCCGGACTTGAAAATTTTGATAAAGATAAAGAAATCGGTGAATATGAAATATTTGATTATATAGAAGGAAGAAGTGACTATTCAAAAAGATATCTTGAAGATAAAAATACTTTTTTTATAAGTGGACATACTCCGACTATGTTAATTAATGATGACAGCAAACCTCATATATATAAGCAAAATGGACATATTGCAATAGATTGCGGTTGTGTATATGGAGGAAAGTTGGCGGCATATTGCATAGAAACACAAGAAGAATTCTACAGCGATTAATATATATTCTTTTAGCTCTTTCTTTTGTTTTTTACTGAAGTTGCAATAACACAGAAATTTATATTTACACTATAAAAATAAAAAGGTATATCAATTTGATATACCTTTTTTTTATATAAAGTTTGAAAATAAATCAATTATTATTCCACAAAGTGAACCTATTAGATAGAGAAGAATAAGAATTTTAATGTTTTCTTTTCTGTCCTTGTTAACCTTAAATAAAACCAAAAGACCAACTCCTGCACTTACAAGTAATCCTGACATCATGGCTCCAAAGCCGAGTCCTCCACTTAAATATAAATTTGTTATTATTACTGAACCTGCACAGTTAGGTATAAGTCCTACAATACCGGCAATTAATGAACCTATTATAGGTTTATTTAAAATAATGTTTGAAAGATTTTCTTCTCCAATAAATTCAATAAAAATATTTAGTACAAATGTAAATATAAATATGAAAATAAAAATATTTATAGTGTGTTTAATTGCAGAAAACAAAAAACTTTCTTCTTCTTTGCAATCATCATGCATATGGTTATCACTGTGTCCCATATTAACTTTATGATCTATGTCTGATTTTCTAAGTAATATATCTATTATTAACCCAAAAAATATTCCGATTACTACTTTTGAAAAAATTATCTTAAGTATTAAAGAAATAGGAGCAGCACTTGCAATCATTATAGGAAGCATTTCATCTGATGTTGATAAAAAGATTGCAATTAAGGTACCAAGAGAAATTATTCTTCCTGCATAAAAATTTGATGCAGCGGTTGAAAACCCGCATTGTGGTATTGCTCCAAGCACAGCCCCTACAATTGGACCGAATATACCAGCTTTTTCAATTATCTTATTAAACTTATCTTCTGTTTTATGTTCAATAAATTCAAGTATTATATATGTAATAAGTAAGAACGGAAATATTTTAATGCTGTCGGTAAAAGCATGTTCCAAAGAATGTAATAGCATGTAACTCTCCTTAAATTGTATTATGTTAGTTTATGGTAACATATATTAACATAAAAAGTCTACCATAATTATATAATAAAAATTGTTTTTTTCTAATAGTAATAAAGTATTTTTAATATTATTTACAACTGTCTTGTCATATGTAAAGTTTAGTGCTATAATATGTGACAAGTCAATTAAGGAGTATAAAATGGGAGATACAGTTATTAGTAAAATCGAGAAATTAAAAAAAGAAAAAAATGCAGTTATATTGGCGCATTATTATGTGGATGATGAAATACAAAAAATAGCAGATTATGTTGGAGATTCATTTTATCTTGCAAAAGTGGCAACAAAAATAAAAGAAGATGTAATAGTATTCTGCGGAGTATCTTTTATGGGAGAGAGTGCAAAGATACTTAATCCAAATAAAAAGGTTTTAATGCCTGATGAAAGTGCAGATTGTCCAATGGCACATATGGCAAGTGTAGAAAAAATAGAACAAATGAAAAAGGAATACGATGATTTGGCAGTTGTATGTTATGTAAACTCAAGTGCAAAATTAAAATCACACTCTGATGTATGCGTAACATCTTCAAATGCATTAAAAATTGTTGAAAGCTTGCCAAATAAAAATATTTTCTTTATACCTGATGAAAATCTAGGAAGATATGTATCAGAAAAAGTAAAAGATAAAAACATTATTTTAAATGACGGATATTGTCCTATACATAAAAAAATGGATAAAGAAAGTTTATTAAAGGCAAAAGAGCTTCATGAAAATGCTGAAGTTTTGGTTCATCCTGAATGTACAGAAGATGTATTAAAACTTGCTGATTACATAGGCAGTACAGCTGGTATTATTGATTATGCCACAAATTCTTCATGTAATGAATTTATTGTAGTAACAGAAACCGGTGTTTTATATGAATTAAAAGAAAAGAATAAAGATAAAAAATTCTATACTATTTCATGTGAACAGATTTGTCCTGATATGAAAAAAATTACTCTTGATAAAATACTTAACTGTCTTGAAAATGGCAGTGGTGAAGTAGTATTAGATGAAAATTTAATGAAGGAAGCATATTTACCTTTGGAAAAAATGCTTGAACTTGGGAAATAAGGAAGAGATAATGAAAACAGATATAGTGATTGTGGGTACAGGTGCGGCAGGACTTTTTGCCGCACTTAATTTACCTAAAGAAAAAAATATAATTATAATAACTAAAGATGAAGCGAAAAACAGTGATTCATTTTTGGCTCAAGGCGGAATGTGTGTTTTAAAAAGTGAAGATGATTATGAGAATTATTTTGAAGATACAATGAAAGCCGGACATTATGAAAATGATAAAAAATCCGTTGATATAATGATAAGATCTTCTGTTGATATATTAAAAGATTTGGAAAAATATAATGTAGATTTTGCAAAAGAAGGTAATAATTATATATATACAAGAGAAGGTGCTCATTCTTCCAAAAGAATATTATTTCATGAAGACACAACGGGAAAAGAAATTACATCTAAGCTGCTTTTAGAAGCAGAAAAAAGAGAAAACATAACAATAATGGAACATGTTACAATGGTTGATGTTATTTCAAAAGATAATGTATGTTATGGTATTGTTGCAAGAAATGAAGAAAATGAAGTTTTTCTTATAAATGCAGATTATACTGTATTTGCTTGTGGAGGAATTGGAGGGCTTTATGATAACTCCACAAATTTTCCTCACATTACAGCTGATGCAATAGCCATTGCAATTAACAGGGGAATAGAACTTAAAAATATTGATTATATTCAAATTCATCCAACCACTCTTTATTCTAAGAAGAAAGGAAGAAGATTTTTGATTTCCGAATCAGTAAGAGGGGAAGGGGCAATTCTTTTAAATAAAAACATGGAAAGATTTGCAAATGAACTTTTACCAAGAGATCTTCTTTCAAAAGAAATTTTAAAACAAATGAAAAAGGATAATATGCCTTATGTATGGCTATCAATGAAACCGATAGATAAAGAGGTAATAAAAAAACATTTTCCTAATATATATAAACATTGCCTTGAAGAAGGTTATGACGTTACAAAAGAGCCTATTCCTGTTGTTCCGTCTCAGCATTATTTCATGGGAGGAATAAAGGTGGATTATAATTCAAAAACTTCTATGGAACATTTATATGCAGTAGGAGAAACAAGCTGTAACGGAGTTCATGGAAAGAACAGACTTGCAAGTAATTCCTTGCTTGAAAGTTTAGTTTTTGCTAAAAGAGCAGCAAAGGAAATAACCGAAAAGTATGAAAAATTAAATAAAATTGATATAAATATCAATTTAGATAATTACAAAGACTATACTTCATTAAAACAACAATATAAAGAAAAGGTACTTAAAGAAGTCGAAAGGAACAAGAAAGAACATGAAAGAGCAAATTAGCATGAAATTAAATATGGACAGTCTCATCATGCAGGCTTTAAGAGAAGATATAACAAGTGAAGATATAACTACAAATGCCGTAATGAAAGAATATAAAAAAGGTGAAGTTGAGCTTATATGTAAAGAAGATGGGATTATTGCCGGACTTGATGTTTTTAAAAGAACTTTTGAACTTTTAGATGAAGATACAAAAGTTGAATTTTATGTAAAAGATGGACAAGAAGTAAAGAATAAACAACTTATAGGTAAAATTACGGGAGATATAAGAGTTCTTCTTTCAGGGGAGAGGACAGCACTTAATTATCTTCAAAGAATGAGCGGTATTGCAACTTATACAAATAAAGTCGCATCAATGCTAAAAGGAACAAAAACAAAACTTTTAGATACGAGAAAAACAACTCCGAATATGAGAATATTTGAAAAATATTCCGTTAAAGTCGGAGGAGGGTATAATCATAGATACAATCTTTCAGATGGTATACTTTTAAAAGACAATCACATTGCAGCAGCTGGAGGAGTTAAAGAAGCTGTTATTATGGCAAAAGAATATGCTCCTTTTGTAAGAAAAATTGAAGTTGAGGTTGAAAATTTGGATATGTTAAAGGAAGCCTTAGATGCAGGAGCTGATATAATAATGCTTGATAATATGCAAAAAGATGATATGATAGAAGCTGTAAAGATGTGTAAGGGGAAAGCCAAAACAGAGTGTTCTGGAAATGTAACAAAAGAAAATATAAAAAATTTAACTGATATTGGGGTTGATTATATTTCAAGCGGTGCTCTTACTCATTCGGCAAAAATTCTTGATTTGTCTATGAAAAATTTAAGAGCTTTATAAAGGATAAAACAATGGATGCAAAAACCAGAAGGAAAGAAATTTTAAATATAATTAAATATAATATGGAACCTGTTTCAGGCAGTGCGTTAGCAAAAAAGCTAAATGTCAGCAGACAGGTTATAGTTCAGGATATAGCGCTCCTTAGAGCCGAAAATAACGATATTATTTCTACACACAAGGGTTATATCATAAACGGAGGAAACACTTTTAAAAGAGTTTTTAAGGTCTATCACAGCGATGATGAAATAATAGATGAACTTAATACTATTGTAGACCTTGGAGCAAGAGTTTTAGATGTGTTTGTAAATCATAAAGTTTACGGAAAGTTAACAGCAAAGCTTGATGTTTCTTCCAGAAGAGATGTAATGAACTTTATTGATGGAATAAACAAAGGTAAATCTGCGCCTCTTAAAAATACTACTTCAAATTATCATTATCATACAGTGGAAAGTGACAGCGAAGAAGTATTGGATCTTGTTGAAAATGCATTAAAAGAAAAGAACTATCTAATAGAAAAAACAGCTGAATAATCAGCTGTTTTTTTATAATATATTTTAGAACATGCCTTTCATAAATCCTGACATTATGCAAGCACCTTTTGCACCCATATTAATAACTGTATCTATATTTTCCTTATTAATTCCGCCTATTGCATATACCGGAATATCGACACATTCTGTTACTTCTTTTAAAAAGTCAAGACCTCTTCCTTTAAGACCTTTTTTACAGTCCGTTTCAAAAATATGTCCTGCTGTTATATATGTTGCTCCAAGCTTTTTTGCTTCTATTGCTTCTTTAGTGCTGTGTGTTGAAATTCCAATAATATCAAAATATTTAAGCTTTTCTTTTTCCTCTTTTGCTTTCCAAAGAGGAAGATGTATTTTCTTTTGATTTAAGGATATTGCTGTATCAATGAAATTATGAAGTATTATGTCTGTGCTGTATTTATCACATATTTTTATTACTTCCATAGCAAGTATTTTATATTCGTCTTCTTTTAAGTCTTTTTCCCTTAAAACTATAGCTTTAGGATTTTTTTTACATATTTGTTCTATTCTTTGTAAAAAATCTATATTGCATAAATGTCTGTTTGTGATACATATTAAATTATGATAAGTATACATAATCATTCATTACGGGTTGAAGACCTCTATTTTTAATTGCGTCTAAAACTTCATCAAGAGTTCTAGAATCGCTGATTTCAAATTGGTCGTCTCCTTCTTCTTCTACTTCATCAGTATGACTTCCAACTCCCGTACTTACTCCTGCTGATATTTTTGTTGCACACATTCCAAGAACATTATCTCTAAAACCTGCTCTTTCTCTTGTTGAGATAGTTAGCCCTGCAAAAGGCATAAATAATCTATATGCGCACATAACTTGAAGTAATTGTGGTTCGTGTACGTCTTTTGGATTTATTTTGTCGTTGTTTATTATAGGTCTAAGTCTAGGACATGAGAAAGATATTTCTGCATGAGGATATTTTCTTTGAAGATAATATGCATGAAGTCCCGTTGCAAGAGCGTCTTTTCTAAAATCATCAAGACCAAGCAGTGCGGCAAAGGCAACTCCTCTCATTCCACCCATTAAGGCTCTTTCTTGTGCATTAAATCTATAAGGGAAAATTCTTTTATGCCCCATTAAATGAAGTGTTTCATATTTATCTGAATTGTATGTTTCTTGGAATACCGTTACAAAATCTGCACCGTGTTCGTGTAAGTATTTGTATTCATCGCTATTCATAGGATAAACTTCAATACCTACGTTTTTAAAGTATTTTTTTGCTATTTCGCAGGCTTTACCTATGTATTCAACATCAGACATTTTTCTGCTTTCGCCTGTTAGTATAAGTATTTCTTCTATACCTGTTTTACTTATTGCTTCCATTTCTTTTTCAATATTTTCATATGGAAGTTTTGCTCTCTTAATTTTATTGTAGCAGTTAAATCCACAGTATATACAATAGTTTTCACAGTAATTTGATATATAAAGAGGAGTAAAAAGATATATTGAGTTCCCAAAATGTTTTCTTGTTTCTTTTGTAGCAGCTTTTGCTATATCTTCAAGAAAAGGAAGAGCTGCTGGAGATAATAGAGCCTTAAAGTCTTCTATGGATTTTTCGTCTTTGTTTAAAGCTCTTATTACGTCTTCTTTTGTATATATATCAAAATTTGTATTTTCTATTTCGTTTATTACTTTATCCATAATGTCGGAAGGTATTTGTTCCATATCTTCCATATATTCCATATGACTTACTTTTCTCATTTCTTCGATGCTTTTCATTTCTGCCTCCTTAGTCTCTTAAAAATCCTGTTAGCGGAGAAGATGAAACTGCTCCGTCTTCTATAACCCTTCCAAGACCTGCAAGATAAGCGTTTCTGCCGGCATTTATTGCATCTTTAAATGCTTTTGCCATTAGAGGAATATCTTTTGCTGTTGCTACTGCAGTATTTACCATTACGGCATCTGCTCCCATTTCCATTACTTCACAGGCTTCGCTTGGTCTTCCAAGACCTGCATCAACTATTACGGGAACATCTATTTCGTTTATAAGTACTTTTATGAATTCTTTTGTTGAAAGTCCTTTGTTTGAACCGATAGGAGAAGCAAGAGGCATTACACAGGCTGCTCCCGCATTTACCATATCCCTTGCTGCGTTTAAGTCAGGATACATATAAGGCATTACAATAAATCCTTCTTTTGCTAATTCTTCCGTTGCTTTTATTGTTTCGTAATTATCAGGTAAAAGATATTTTGATTCATGTATAACTTCTATTTTAATAAAGTCTCCACATCCAAGTTCTCTTGCTAACTTTGCTATTCTTACAGCTTCTTTTGCGTTTCTTGCTCCTGATGTGTTTGGTAGAAGGGTTACTCCTTTTGGAATAAAATCAAGTATATTTTCTCCTTTTACAGTGTTTGCTCTTCTTAAAGCAAGGGTTATTATTTGTGCGTCGGCGTATTTAATTGCCGCATCAATTAAGTTTAAGTCGTATTTTCCTGAACCTAGGATAAATCTTGAAGAAAATTCTTTTCCTCCGATTATAAGTTTGTCTTCTTTGTTTTGCATTGTTTTTCTCCTTTACACTTCTTCTTTTCCTAAAATAAGTCTTACTGCCATGTTTGCTTGATGTGCTGCACATATGTTTACTCTTGGTGCCATAAGTCCCATACCATTATTTATATCGCTTTTCTCATCACCGCAAATATATAAGTTTTTCATTTTTTTCGTTGTTTTTATGAGATTTGAACTGTCAAATCCTGCCATACCGTTTCCTGAAATAATTTTTTTGTCTTTATATTCACTTAGAATAGCAGTTATCAGCATAGCTTTATTTTTTGCATCGTCAAAAGCTTCACATATTATATCGTCATCTTTAAATATTTCTGCTGCATTTGTTTCGTTTATCTTTATATCGTCAGCTTTAATATTTAAGTATGGATTTACTTCTTTTAATATATCTATTGTTGCTTTTGTTTTTTTCATTCCAAGGTGTTTTATATAATAATTTTGTCTGTTTAAATTACTTAAGTCTACTTTGTCGAAATCGACTATATGAATATTTTCAATTCCGCTTCTTGCAAGCATTACGGCTATATTTGAACCAAGCCCTCCAAGTCCTGCCACTGCGACTTTTGCGTTTTTTAGCTTTTCATGTATTTCATTTGAAAATCTTATATCTATTATTTGGTTTATTTCTTCTTTTGTAGGTACTTTATTCATCAGCCTCCTCCTACAAAACTTACTACTTCTATTTTGTCGTTATCTTTTATTTTGATCTTATCAAAATCTTTTTTGCTTATTATTTCTTCATTAAGTTCCACTGCTACTTTCTCACTATCAAAATTGCATTTTTCCAGCAGTTCTTTTAAAGAAATATCAGAGAATTTTGTATCTTGACCGTTTATCTTTATCATATTTCCTCCTTTTTCGTAAAAAAAATACCACAAGAAGAATCTACACCCGTGGTGGTGTACCCCTTCTTGTGGTAATCACAATCTAAATATATTATATTAAGTTATATTTTGTTTGTCAATTAAAATTACATTAGAATTCTTTAGAATTATTGACTTTATATAGACATTAGATTAAAATGTGTAGCATGATACATAATATAAAGAGGGAAGATTATGAAAGAAGAAAACTTAGAATTTTATTTTAAAAGAATAAATGACGCACTAATATCTTATGTAAACAATGAACTTAAAGAATTAGATTTAACTTTTTCTCAAATGGAAGTTTTACAGTTTTTATGTGAAAGAAAAAATGAAGAAATATATCAAAAGGATATTGAAAAACATTTTAACCTCTCTCATCCAACAGTAATAGGTATATTAAAAAGACTACAATCAAAAGATTTAATCATAATTAAAAGAAGTGAAAAGGATAAAAGGAAAAGAAATATTATTATTACAAAAAAAGTAACAGATTCGGAAGAAAAAATGTATGCGAAAAAAAATGAAATAGAAGATCATATAAAAAGTTTATTATCAGATGAAGAAATATCTGAGCTAGAAAGGCTTCTTAAAATTTTATGTGAAAATATTATATATAAATTATAGATAATAGGAGAAAATTATGAAAAAAATGGACAATGGAACAAAACGTACTTTAAAAATTTATGGTGCAATACTTATATTCATTATTTTAATGAATATGTTTGTAATTCCTTCTTTAAGTGCAAAACAGATTAAAGAAGTTGATTACAGTACATTTATTACTATGACAGAAGAAAAACAAATTGACGAAGTGGAAATTACATCAAATAAAATATTATTTACAGATAAGTCAGAACCAAAGCATATTTATAAAACAGGTATTATAAATACAGATACACAGCTTGTTGAGAGATTACAAGAAAGCGGTGCAAAGTTTGGTAGTGAAATTGTAGAACAAAATTCTGCTTTTTCTAACTTTTTTATCTGGTTTATATTACCAATAATAATATTTACAGTATTCTTCAGTTTTATAAATAAGAAGATGGCAAAACGTATGGGTTCAGGTGGATTTGGTGCAATGCAGTTTGGAAAAAGTAATGCTAAAGTATACGTTAAATCAACTGACGGTGTAAAATTTAAGGATGTTGCAGGAGAAGATGAAGCGAAAGAAGCTTTAACAGAGATAGTAGATTTTCTACATAATCCCGGCAGATACCAACAAATCGGAGCGAAGATTCCAAAGGGCGCATTACTTGTAGGGCCTCCTGGAACAGGTAAAACACTTCTTGCCAAAGCTGTGGCAGGTGAAGCAAACGTACCATTTTTCTCAATTTCCGGTTCGGAATTTGTTGAGATGTTTGTAGGTATGGGTGCTGCAAAAGTAAGAGATTTATTTAAACAGGCAAATGAAAAGGCTCCTTGCATAGTGTTCATCGATGAAATAGATACTATAGGAAAGAAAAGAGGAAATGCAAATATAGGCGGTAATGATGAAAGAGAACAGACTCTTAATCAGTTGCTTACAGAAATGGACGGTTTTGATTCTTCAAAAGGTGTAATCATATTGGCAGCATCAAACAGACCTGACTCTCTTGATCCTGCACTATTAAGACCCGGAAGATTTGATAGAAGAATTCCTGTTGAGCTTCCAGATTTAAAAGGCAGGGAAGCGATACTTAAAGTTCATGCTAAAAATATCAAGATAGCAAAAAATGTTGATTTTGAAGTTATTGCAAGAACCGCTGCAGGTGCAAGCGGGGCAGAACTTGCAAACATAATAAATGAAGCTGCACTTCATGCGGTTAGAAACGGGAGAAGTGAAGTTACACAACAAGATTTGGAAGAAAGCATTGAAACTGTAATTGCAGGATATCAGAAGAAGAATAAAGTACTTTCTGACAAAGAAAAACTTATTGTTGCTTACCATGAAGTAGGGCATGCACTTGTTGCTGCGAAACAAACAAATTCTGCTCCTGTAACAAAAATCACTATAATACCAAGAACTTCAGGGGCTCTTGGTTATACACTTCAAGTTGATGAAGGCGAACATAACTTAATGAGCAAAGAAGAGCTTGAAAATAAAATTGCAACTTTTACAGGTGGAAGAGCCAGTGAAGAGATTATATTTAATTCAATAACAACCGGTGCTTCAAATGATATCGAACAAGCAACAAAGCTTGCAAGAGCGATGATTACAAGATTTGGTATGAGTGAAGAATTTGGTATGGTTGCATTAGAGACACAAAACAATATGTATCTTGGTGGAGATACTTCCCTTGCTTGTTCAAACGAAACAGCAAGAGAAATTGACAAAAAAGTCGTTGAAGTAATTAATAAACAATATGAAAAAGCAAAAGGAATCCTTAATGACAATATTATGAAACTTCATGAAATCGCAAAATATTTATATGAACATGAAACAATTACAGGTGAAGAATTTATGAAGATTTTAAATGATGAAAAAACTATGGAATAATCCATAGTTTTTTTATTGTATTTTTATTTTTTGTAGTAAAATAATGTATATAAAATCATAAGGATAAAGAAATGAAAATAAATAATAAAATTAAATTGTTTATGATGCTTGGCATTTTATTTTTAATATTAATATTTCCATTTTCATGGATACCTCTTGTAGTATTTCTATATTTTTATTTAAAGAAAAGCGATGATGATAATAAATTAAAAAACAAGAGAAGTATATTGATTATTTTATGTATTTTGGTATGTTTTGTAATTAATATTTTTGTTATTTTTACTCCAAAAATTAACTCGATAAAAATGTCTTCCAATGTAAAAGAAATGAATATTAATTCTACTTATCAAATAAATGTGGATATTTCACCTGATACTTTTTTCAAAGATGATATAAAGTTTTATTCTTCAAATGAAGATGTTGCCACTATATATAAACAGGCGGATAAATTTTATATAAAAAGTTATGAAGAAGGAAATGCAACTTTAAAAATAATTTCTAAAAACAGTAAAACACAAAGTAATGAAATAAATATAAAAGTCATTGATGAGAATAATAAAGAAAAAAGTGAAGATGTAAAAGAAGATGTTAATTATAATAATGCCGATGATTCCAGCGAAGAAAAAACATATGTTTATATTTCAAAGTCTGGAAGTAAATATCATTCTAAAGCAGATTGTTCAAATATGAAGAATGCAGAAAAAATTACTTTAAAAGAAGCAAAAGAAAAGGGACTTACTCCTTGTAAAAGATGTTATTAAAAGGAGAGAAAAATGGAAAATTTTAAACTAACAAACACAATTACAATACCCAAAATCGGATTTGGAACCTATAAAGCAGGAAATGGAAACTGTGAAAGTGCGGTTATTGATGCAATAAATTCGGGATATACCTACTTTGATACTGCTGCTTTTTATAAAAATGAAAGTGATATTGCAAAAGCGATAAAAAATTCAAACGTAAAAAGAGAAGATTTAATAATAGCTTCAAAAGTATGGAGAGAAGACCTCGGATATGATGAAACAATGAAAGCCTTTGAGAAATCATTAAAAGAATTAAATACCGATTATTTAGATGTTTATTTAATTCATTGGCCAAAAGAAAATCCTAACGATATAAATTGGAAACAAAAGGATATAAAAACGTGGAAAGCAATGGAAGAATTATATAAAGCCGGTCGTATTAAAGTAATAGGAGTAAGTAACTTTCTTCCACACCATCTTATAAATTTAATGGAGAATTGCGAAATAAAACCTATGGTAAATCAGCTTGAGTCGCATATAGGATATTTGCAAAAAACAGCATTAGATTTTTGTGTGAAAAATGATATTTTAGTTCAGGCTTGGTCACCTCTTGGCAGAGGAAGAGTTTTAGGTGAAGACTCATTAAAGAAAATTGCAGAGAAATATGGTAAAACAGTACCACAGCTTTGTATTAGATTTTTATATCAATTAGGAATAATGCCAATAATAAAATCCTCATCTGTATATAGAATGAAGGAAAATTTAGATATATTTGATTTTAGTATTGAAAGAGACGATATGTATTATTTAATGTGTCTTCCGCAAATAGGATGGTCAGGAGAACATCCAGATAGAGAAAGAGTTTATTTTGATTGATTAAAGGAGTTAAAATGGAATTTCATAATATAAAACCTGTATATAATAAAGATTCAAAAATACTTATTTTAGGTTCTTTCCCTTCTGTAAAGTCAAGGGAAGAGGAATTCTTTTATGCACATCCTCAAAACAGGTTTTGGAAGGTTATAAGTACTATTACAAATTATCCACTTCCTAAAACTGTAAAAGAAAAGAAAGAAATGTTATTAGAAAGTCATATAGCTGTTTTTGATGTAATAGAGTCTTGTGATATTGTAGGTTCTTCTGACAGTTCAATAAAAAATGTTAAGGTAAATGATTTAAAAGTTATTATTAATAATTCAAAAATAAAAAATATATTTTTAAATGGTGGAACAGCTTTTAATCTTTATAAAAAATATAATAAGGATATTGATATAAGCTATAAAAAATTACCTTCCACAAGTCCTGCAAATGCAAGATATTCTCTTGAGATGCTTTTGAATGAATGGATGGAGATAAAAAAATATATTTAAAAGTACAAGCAAATTTATTTTTTACCCTCATATATTTTATGGGGGTGATTTTTTATGTTAGGATTTTTAGGTATTCTTGATTTACTTCAACAAGTCCTTGTTTTTCTTGGTTACTTATCTTCAAACGAATCTTTTCCAAAACCACTTAAAAAAGATGAAGAGCTTAAGTATTTCAAGCAGTTTAAGGAAGAGAATAATAATAATGCAAAAGAAAAACTTATTAATCATAATTTAAGGTTAGTTGCTCATGTAAGTAAAAAATATTCTTCATCAAATATTCCAAAAGACGACCTTATTTCTATTGGAATAATAGGTCTCATTAAAGGTATAAATTCTTTCGATTATGGCAAAGGAACAAAGTTTGCGACATATGCATCAAGGTGCATAGATAATGAAATATTAATGGCACTTAGAAGTGAAAGCAAAATATCATCAAATGTTTTTTTAGAAGATTATATAAGTTTTGATGAAGAGGGAAATAACATATCCCTTATAGATATTTTATCAACTGATGAAGATGATGTTAATTCTAAAGTGAATTTAAAAGTAGAAAGTGAAAGGTTATATAATATTATAGATGAAGTTTTAACTAAAAGAGAAAAGGAAATTATATATTTAAGATATGGCTTAAAAGGAAGTAAAAATTATACACAAAGAGAAATAGCTAAGAAGTATAATATTTCAAGGTCGTATGTTTCGAGAATAGAAAAAAAGGCAATAGGGAAAATAGCAAATAAGTTTAAAGAATATTAAAACGCCAAAAGGCGTTTTTTTATTATATAACTTTTAGCTATAACAAGCTATGAAAAACAAGAATTATCATATAATAAAAAGATGTGTTATACTATAAGAAATTACCGATAAGGTTTTTTTATTTTTAAAATAAAATTGAAAAATTTTATGGTATAATATAGCGCGTATTTAATAAAAAAATGAGGAATTGGAAGATATGGAGTTAGAAAAAAATAATAGTCCGATTATAAAAATCGAAAACTTACATAAGACTTTTTATTCCAAAGACGGAGAAGTAAACGCCTTAAAAGATATTAACCTTGAAATAAACA
This sequence comes from Anaerofustis butyriciformans, assembly GCF_036289385.1. Taxonomy (NCBI): domain Bacteria; kingdom Bacillati; phylum Bacillota; class Clostridia; order Eubacteriales; family Eubacteriaceae; genus Anaerofustis; species Anaerofustis butyriciformans. Next base: position 40,717 of record NZ_JAYFFH010000004.1, on the reverse strand, counting down.
AAGGTGATATTTACGGAATAATTGGTATGAGTGGTGCAGGAAAAAGTACCCTTGTAAGATGTATAAACTATCTTGAAAAACCTACAAAAGGAAGAGTTTATATTTCAGGTAAAGATTTATCAAAGTTAAGTGATAAAGAACTTAGAGAAACAAGACATCATGTTGGAATGATTTTTCAACAATTTAATCTTTTAATGCAAGAAACAGTAATAAAAAATGTTATGTTTCCTCTTGAAATTGTAGGAGTAAAAAAAGAGGATGCAAAAAAGAGAGCTTTAGAACTTCTTGAAATGGTAGGTTTAAGTGAAAAAGAAAATGCTTATCCTGCAAAATTAAGTGGTGGTCAAAAACAAAGAGTTGCAATAGCAAGAGCTCTTGCATCAAATCCGGAAGTGTTACTTTGTGACGAAGCAACATCAGCTCTTGACCCAAATACAACAAAGTCAATTTTAGATTTGCTTAAAGACATAAATAAAAAACTTGGTATAACAATAGTTATAATAACTCATGAAATGAGTGTTGTTGAAGAAATTTGTACTCATGTTGCAGTAATCGAAAATTCAATGATTACAGAAACAGGAAGTGTTGAAGAAATATTCACACATCCAAAAAGTAACTGGGCTAAAAATACAATTAATCCTGACAGTAAAAAAATGAGTCAAGATTTGAAGAATAATTCTCTTAGAATTGTATTTGACGGAAGTACAACACATGAACCGGTTATATCAAATATGATTTTAGATACAGGAGTTAAAGTTTCTATTCTTTATGCAAACGTAAAAGATATAGAAGGAAAAGCTCTTGGACAAATTGTTATAGAAATTCCAAAAGACGAAGAAGAAAAAAGAAAAGTTATGGAATATCTTGAAGGTAAAAATTTAGTAGTGGAAAGGATGGAAGATTAATATGTTAGGCAGTGCTGAATGGCAAATGATAGGTGTCGGTATTCTTCAAACACTATATATGACCATTGTTTCCACATTTTTAGGATATATTATAGGTCTTCCAATGGGAGTGTTGCTTGTAACTTCCGCAAAAGGAGGAATAAAAGAAAACAAGGTTATATTTAAGATACTTGACGTTGTTACAAATGTTTTAAGAAGTGTTCCGTTTTTGATTTTACTTGTAGTTTTAATTCCTTTTACAAGATTAATCGTTGGAACAACAATAGGTTCAACAGCAACAATCGTTCCTCTTGTTATAGGAGCGGCACCATTTATTGCAAGAATGGTTGAATCTTCACTTAAGGAGGTTGATAGAGGGGTTATAGAAGCCTCACTTTCAATGGGTGCATCAGTTTACCAAATAGTAACAAAGGTTTTAATTAAAGAAGCAATGCCTTCTTTAATGGTAGGATTTTCAATTTCTATAACAACCATACTTAGTTACTCTGCTCTTGCTGGTTTTGTAGGAGGCGGTGGACTTGGTGATATAGCAATACGTTACGGATATTACAGATATGAATCAACAATAATGATTATTACCGTTGTATTGTTAGTTTTAATAGTTCAAGTTCTTCAGGCAATGGGAACAATTATTGCAAGGAAGATTGATAAAAGAATATAAAATTAAAAAGAAAAGGGAGAAAAGATATGAAAAAATTATTTGCGGTATTATTAACCGGGGCTTTAGTATTCGGCTTATTTGCCGGATGCGGAAGTAGTTCAAGTTCAGATGACAAAGTTATTAAAGTAGGAGCAACAGCAGTTCCTCATGCAGAAATTTTAAATGCAGTTAAAGAAGATTTAGCAAAAGAAGGCTATACACTAGAAATTACAGAATTTACTGATTATGTACAACCAAACAAAGCCGTTGAAGATGGTTCTTTGGATGCAAACTTCTTCCAACATAAACCATACATGGATTCTTTCAATGAAGAACAAGGTACAAATCTTGTATCAGTAGGAACAGTTCACTATGAACCTCTTGGAATTTATCCTGGAAAATCTAAAGATTTAAAAAATATTCCTGATGGTGCAACAATAGCAGTTCCAAACGATACAACAAATGAAGCAAGAGCATTACTTCTTCTTGAAAAAAATGGTGTAATCACACTTAAAAAAGATGCTGGATTAAATGCAACAGCTAAAGATATTGAAAGCAATCCTCACAATGTAAAAATTCAAGAATTAGAAGCTGCTCAAATTCCAAAGAGTTTACAAGATGTTGACTTTGCTGTAATTAACGGTAACTATGCAATGGAAGCTGGTTTAAGCGTAAATAAAGATGCTATCGCAATTGAAACAGCTGATAGTGAAGCTGCTAAAACATATGCAAACATTCTTTGTGTAAAAGCAGGTAATGAAGAAACTGACAAAACAAAAGCATTACTTAAAGCTCTTCAATCAGATACAGTTAAAAACTTCATTGATGAAAAATATGATGGTAGTGTAGTATCTATTTTTGAATAAAATTTAAATGATAAAGAGATATACATTTTAATGTATATCTCTTTTTTTATACTAAAAATTACCAAATAAAATTTTTTATAAAGAATTGAGGAATGTTTTTTAATGTGATATAAAATCTAAAAGCTTATATAAATCAGAAGTTTCAAAATATAATATATAATAATAAATGGAGAAAACACAGGGGTTACAGTAAATGGAATTTTAAGTCCACATGTTCAGAAGTATGAAAATACATAGATACTTTATAAAGTAAACCATTGGGAAAAATGTTCTTGCGTTGATAAAGTTGAATTTGAGAGTTATGAATATAACTGAATAATAGATAAAGAAGCAACATCTACCGAAAAAGGTTTAAAACACCAAGAATGTAGTGTTTGTGGATATAAATTAGTGGAAGTTGAGATTCCTGCTAAATATAGATAATAATGAGAATAATTATAGTAATAATATAGATGAGCTTGATATTAAAGAAAACCGAATACCATCTCTTAAAACCTTGGATAAAAAATTATGGTATTTAGTATGTTACTAATTGTAAGTTTAATATTTATTATAGAGATAATGATATTTATAAAAAAGAAGATTAATATAATTAATTTTCTTTTTGGATAAAATATGAAAAAATCTTTTTTACTTGTAAAAATATAAAAAAAATGTTATAAATATATTATAAAAAATATGTCTTTATTTTTATGATTAAATTCTAGAAAGGAAAATGAGAAATGAAGAAAAAAATATTATCTTTAGCTTTATCAATGTTAATGGTTCTTGCTATGTTGCCAGCAACAGCTTTTGCAGCAACTTCAATTTCTGATAATATTGATGAGCCTGCACTGTAAAAAGCCGCTATTGCTGCTTTAGGAAAAGAAGATGAGCCTGATTATGTCTTAACTGATGAAGATGCAGCAACAATTGAAAGTCTAACAGTTACAGGACTAAAATATGGTTCTTTGAGAGGTTTAGAATATTTTACTGGACTTAAAACTTTGACTGTAACAGATTCTAAAGTTCAAGATTTAAGCTTTTTACAAGGATTATCATCTTTGGAAACTGTTGATTTATCAAATAACAATATTGAGGATTTATCTGGGTTATCAGGCTTAACAAATATAACAAGCCTTAACTTATCAGGTAATAAAATTCAAGATTTAAGTAAGTTAGCTAATTTAACAAGTCTTACATCTTTAAATTTATCAAATAACCTTATTGAAGACGCAGATTTAGCTTCAATATCTGCTATGTCAACAATTACTGATTTAGATTTATCAAATAACAATATTGAGGATTTATCTGGGTTATCAGGCTTAACAGATATAACAAGCCTTAACTTATCAGGTAATAAAATTCAAGATTTAGATGGGATTAAAGGGTTAACAAGTTTAACAGATTTAAATTTATCTTATAATAAAATTGAAGATATTTCTTTCTTAAGTAATTTGTCAAATCTTACTACTTTAGATTTAACAAATAACAGCATTAGTGATAGTGCATATGATAACTTCTTACCTGCTAATTTTAAATCTCAAAGTGGATATGAAAATTGGAAAAAAGAACAAATGGCTACTCAATTAAATCATAACCATAATTATGGTGAATGGGTAAGTGATGAAACAAATCACTGGAAAGAATGTAGTCTTTGTGGCAATATGACAGATATTTCAAATCATACATATAAATGGGTAATCGATAAAGAAGCAACATCTACTGAAAAAGGTTCTAAACACCAAGAATGTAGTGTTTGTGGATATAAATTAGCAGCTGTTGAAATTCCTGTTATAGATGATAGCACTGGAACAAGCGATAATGAAAATGTAGATAAAGTTGATGATAATAAAACTCAAACATTAGCTCCTAAAACATCAGATGAAAATAATATTGTATTATGGGTTGCTATGCTTTGTGTAGGTTTAGTTGGTTTTGGTGGAATAGTTATTTATAATAAAAAAAGAAGTTGTAAATAAGTAATAAAAAAAGACAGTTTAAAAACTGTCTTTTTTATTTTATTCATCAAAGATACTTACGATTTCGCCTTCCAAAATTCTGTTTGTATTTTTTACAGCACAGAAGTTACCGCACATTGAACATGTATCTTCTTTTTCTGGTTTTGATTCTTCTCTGTATCTTCTTGCTTTTTCAGGGTCAATGCATATTTCAAACATTTTTTCCCAGTCAAGTTTCTTTCTTGCTGTACTCATTTCGTTATCCCAGTCTGCTGCATGAGGAACGCCCTTTGCAATATCAGCTGCGTGAGCTGCAATTTTTGTTGCGATGATTCCTTCTTTAACATCATCTAAGTTAGGAAGTCTTAAATGTTCTGCAGGGGTTACGTAGCAAAGGAAACTTGCTCCGTATGTAGCCGCGATTGCTCCACCGATTGCAGATGTTATATGGTCATATCCAGGAGCTACATCTGTTACTATAGGTCCAAGTACATAGAAAGGTGCACCGTGACAAAGTGTTTTTTGTATTTCCATATTAGCTGCTATTTGGTTAAGTGGCATATGTCCAGGGCCTTCAATCATTACTTGAACATCTTTTTCCCATGCTCTTTTTGTAAGTTCTCCAAGAGTTATAAGTTCTTCGATTTGAGCTGCGTCTGTTCCGTCTGCTATTGAACCTGGACGGCAAGCATCACCAAGACTCATAGTTACATCATATTCTCTACAAATATCTAAAACTTCATCATAATATTCATAGAATGGGTTTTCTTCTCCTGTCATTTCCATCCATGCAAAGATGATTGAACCACCTCTTGATACGATATTTGTAAGTCTTTTGTTTCTTTTAAATTTAGTTATTGTTTCTTTATTAATTCCGCAGTGTATTGTCATAAAGTCAACACCGTCTTCTGCATGCATTCTTACAATATCAAGCCATTCTTTTGCAGTAATTTTTATAAGAGGTTTATGATAGTATACAACCGCATCATAAATTGGAACTGTACCTATCATTGCAGGGCATTCACTTGTAAGTCTTCTTCTGAATTTTCTTGTATCTCCATAAGAAGATAAGTCCATGATTGATTCTGCACCCATTTTTACAGCATTGTTTACTTTTTCAACTTCAAGATCCATATCTTTAAAGTCTCTTGATACTCCAAGATTTACATTGATTTTTGTTGTAAGCATAGAGCCTACTCCGTTTGGATCAATGCATTTGTGGTTTTTGTTGCATGGAATTATAACTTTTCCTTCAGCAACAAGCTTAACTAATTTGTTAATATCCATATGTTCTTTTTTTGCGACGATTTCCATTTCTTTTGTTATGATACCTTTTTTTGCCGCATCCATTTGTGTTGTGTAATTCATTTGTTTTCTCCTTTTATAAAAAAAAGCTTATCCAAATGGATAAGCTTAAAATTAACAATATTATTAGCATACATATCATGGCATTATCCATACGAAGTTAAGGGTCAAAATTCGATCGTTTTTTTTCTCAGCCTACGCGTAAGCTCCCCTGCTATTTATTATTTTATTAAATATTATCATTATAATAAAATATTGTCAATAAACATAAAAAAATTTATTTTAGAACTGCATTTGATATTAATTTGTCAAATTTTCTTATGTCCACACCTTTTTTTAAATTAACTTTAATATGTCCGACTTTTGTCCATAATTCTACTTCAGCATTCATATCTAAAAATCCGCCTGCATTTTCTGTGCTCCACATATCTATTGATGTATAAGGAAGAGAATATATTTCTACTTTTTTCCCTTTAAGTCCTTGAGCATCTCTTACAATAAGTCTTTTTGTTGTAAAAACAGCACTGTCTCTTATTGTTTTATATGCCGCTACAGGTTGTTCTCCTTCTACAAGTAATTCTTGTACATCTGCAGGAATAGGGCATTCTGCTGCAAACGTCCATATTAAAATTTCGTTTACTTCTGGCATAATAATTTCCCCCTTAGTTTATTTTCTATATTATATCATATGTTTATTTAAACGTTTAAATAAAATTGTTTAATTTTAAATAAAAAAATGTATAATTTTTTGTTATAATAAATTGAAATAATAGTTTATAGAGGAGAATGTCATGGGAAGAGAAATATATAAATATTTCTTTATGTTTATAATCTGTTTTGCATTTATGTTTCTTTTTATGCCTACACAAAGTTTTGCGGCAACTAATGATTGGAAATATGAAAACGGAACATTAATTAATAGTGAATATGCGTCAGTAGTAATATAAAATGTAACAGAAAATGAAGGAATGCTTACAATAGGGGATAATCGTTTTAATGATAATTTAAAAACTGTTTCTAGCATTGATTTATCGGGAAAAATAACAGATGTTTCTAATCCTGAAAAAGAATATGAAATTTTAGAAATCGGAGAAGATTCTTTTTTTAATTATCGTTTATTAGAAGAGATGGTTTTACCTGAAAGTATAACTTCAATTGGTGGCAGTGCATTTTATAATTGCGAAAAGTTAAATAAAATAAATTTGCCTAATAGTTTAACATACATAGGGGATGGAGCTTTTCAATATTGTGCATCATTAGAAAAAATAATAATACCAAATAATATAACAACAATAAAAGAAAGGACATTTGATGGATGTAGATCATTATCTATAGTTGTTTTGCCGAATAATTTGACTACGATAGAAATGTGTGCATTTAGGTATTGTGAATCATTAGAAGAAATAACTATTCCTGCAAGTGTAACAAATATGGGTATAGATATCTTTTCTTCATGTAAATCTCTTAAAGCCGTTTATTTATTAAGTGAAAATCCACCTTCTATTGGAGGTGAAATATTAGGTTCTTTTAATGAAGCAAAAATTTATATTTCATATAGTAATTTAGAAAAATATAAAAATGATCCTATATGGTCTAAATATATAGATAGTGTAGATTACATAAAAACAAAATTAACAGTTCAAAATGGAACTGGTAGCGGAAATTATGGAGATGGAGAAATTGTAACCATAAAAGCAAATGAAGATAATGAAAAAGAACATTTTTCATATTGGAGTGTATTTGCTTCTCCTAAAAGTAATAGTATTATTGCAAATGAAAATGCAAGAGAAACAACTATTACAATGCCTAACTATGACACTACTGTAGTGGCAAATTTTGAAGCACATGATTATGTTAATGGAAAATGTAGCATTTGCGGATATGACGACCCTAATTATGTTCCAACAAAAGATGATGATAATAATAATGATAATGTAAGTTCCGATACGAGTGAAATTACACAAAATAATAAAAATAATTCTTCTGTTAATACATCAGACCAAAATAATTTTATTTATTATATTTTAGGTCTTATTGTATCTATTATAGGTTTAGGAAGTTTAGTTATTTATAAAAAGAGAAAAAGCTGTTAATATATATTAACAGCTTTTTATATTAATAATTTAATTTAGTAAAAGGATTAATTTATAAGTAAATTTTTTAATTTCATATATAAATAAAAAATATAAAATAACTGTATATTTTTACCCTTATTTGTTGACAATAGGGCTTAATAAAATTATAATAGAAATACTTGATTATAAGCGGTAAGAAGAGTAGATTTAACATCATATCAGGGAGAAAATGCCGTGACTGGAAGCATTTTTTATGCTCTGTTACTTTGAAAAACAACTTACACATACGCTTAACAATTTAATAAAAAGCGGGTATTATACCAATTGGGGTGGCACCGCGGGAAATGAATTCTCGTCCCTGACATAGTTTTTATGTCAGGGGCTTATTTTATATAGAAAGGGAAATAAAATGGGAAGTAAAATATTTGCACCTAAAGGAACAAGAGACCTTTTACCTGATGAAGTAAAAGCTTGGGAAATGGTTGAAGGTAAAATAAAAGAAATATGCAAAACATTTAACTATAAGCAAATCAGAGTGCCTGATTTTGAACATTATGCACTTTTTGACAGAGGGGTAGGAGAAAGTACAGATATTGTAAGTAAAGAGATGTACACTCTAAATCACAGAGGTAAAGATGTATTTGCTCTTAAGCCGGAAGGAACAAGCTCAGTAATAAGAGCTTATATTGAACATGGTATGTCAAGTGGAATTACACCTACTAAACTATATTATATTACATCATGTTTTAGAAGTGAAAGACCACAAAAAGGAAGACAAAGACAATTCCATCAATTTGGTATTGAAGCAATAGGTTCATATTCTGCAAGTATGGATGCAGAAGTAATAATGCTTGTAAGAACTTTATTTAAAAAACTTGGAATAAAAGGCTTACAACTTAGAATAAACAGTGTAGGCTGTCCAAAATGCAGAAGCGCATATTATGAAAAGTTAAAAGAATATGTAAAACCATTTGAAAATGAACTTTGCGAAGACTGTAGAGATAGACTTAATAAAAATCCAATGAGAATTTTAGACTGTAAAAACGAACATTGTAAAACACTTCTTAAAGATGCACCTTTAATGGTTGATTATTTATGTGAAGAATGTAATGAACATTTTGAAAGTGTAAAAGATTATCTTACAAATGCTGAAATTGAGTTTGTTGTAGATCCTAAAATAGTAAGAGGACTTGATTATTATACACAAACGGCTTTTGAGTTTGTTTCTACTGACTTAGGCTCACAAGGAACAGTATGTGGCGGAGGAAGATATAACGGTCTTGTTAAGATGATAGGCGGTCCTGATACTCCTGGAGTTGGGTTTGGGCTTGGACTTGAAAGATTAATGCTTATTATGGAAGAACAAGGACTTTTAAATGACTTAGAAGATGATGAGATTGATGTATATTTGGCTCCTGTTGGAAAAGAAGCTTCAAAAGTTGCTTTTAAGACATTTAAGAAACTTACAGATAGCGGTATTAAAGCAAGTATCGATGTTATGGATAGAAGCTTAAAGGCTCAAATGAAATATGCAAATAAAGTTAATACAAAATATACTGCAATTTTAGGTGAAGATGAACTTCAAAAAGGAGTTTATACTCTAAGAGATATGCGCTCTAAAGAACAAGAAGAAGTTAATATAGAAAATTTATTTGAATATATAAAAGAAAAATTAGGAGAGTAAGATGAAGAGAAAAACAAGTTATAGAACATGCATGTGTGCAGAAATAACAAAAGAAGATTTAGGAAAAACAGTTACCCTTGCAGGTTGGGTACAAAGAAGAAGAGACCTTGGCGGGGTTATTTTCATTCATTTAAGAGACAGAAGCGGTATTATGCAATTAGTTGCAAATAGTGAACTTAATAAAGAAGTATTTGAAAAAGCAGAACATATTAGAAATGAATATGTACTTAAAGTAACAGGTGAAGTTGTTTTAAGAGATGAAGAAAACTTCAACCCAAATATTGAAACAGGTGAACTTGAACTTAAACTTGATACAATGGAAGTTCTTGATACAGCAAATACACCACCTATTTATATCGATGAAACAGATAATGCAAATGAAGCAACAAGACTTGAATATAGATTCTTAGACCTTAGAAAAGAAGGCATTAAAAATAATCTTATTACAAGAGCAAAAACATGTTCTATTGTAAGAAACTTCTTAGATAGTGAAGGATTTTTAGAAATTGAAACTCCATTCCTTGGAAAACCTACACCTGAAGGTGCCAGAGACTTCCTTGTTCCAAGTAGAGTAAGAAAAGGAAAATTCTTTGGACTTCCACAATCACCACAATTATTTAAACAAATTTTAATGATTGCCGGAATGGATAGATATTATCAAATAGTAAAATGTTTCAGGGATGAAGACTTAAGACAAGACAGACAACCTGAATTTACTCAAATTGACCTTGAAATGAGTTTTGTTGATGTTGATGATGTTATTGACGTAAATGAAAGACTTGTTAAAAAGATTTTCAAAGAAATCATTGATTATGATATTGAAACTCCTATTATGAGAATGGAATATCAAGAAGCAATGGACAGATTTGGTTCTGATAAACCTGATACAAGATTTGGAATGGAACTTTTTGATTTAAGTGATATTTTAAAAGATTGTAAATTTAATGTATTTGCAGGGCCAATCAAAAACGGCGGAAGCGTAAGAGCAATAAACGCAAAAGGTCTTGCAAGTTTCTTCTCTAGAAGAGATATTGACGCATTAGTTGATTATGTTAAAACATATGGTGCAAAAGGTCTTGCTTGGATTGCTGTAAATGAAGACGGTTCAATTAAATCTCAAATTACAAAATTCTTAAGTGAAGAAGAAACAAATGGTATTTTAGAAAGAGCTAAAGCAGAAAACGGAGATATCGTATTTATTGTTGCAGATAAAAATAAGGTTGTTTATGATTCTTTAGGAAACTTAAGACTTCATATTGCTAAAAAAGCAGATATTAAAATGGATGAAGGTTTTAATTTCTTATGGGTTACAAACTTCCCAATGTTTGAATATGATGAAAATGAAAAGAGATTTAAAGCAATGCATCATCCTTTCACTGCTCCAATGGATGAAGATCTTGATAAACTTGAAAGTGATCCTGCAAGTGTAAGAGCAAAAGCTTATGACCTTGTAGTAAATGGAGTTGAAATGGGTGGAGGAAGTATCAGAATCCATTCAGGTGATGTACAACAAAGAGTATTCAATGTTCTTGGTTTCTCTGATGAAGAAGCTGAAAATAAATTCGGTTTCTTGTTAAAAGCTTTAAAATACGGAACACCTCCACATGGTGGTTTAGCATTTGGTTTAGATAGAATGATCATGCTTTTAGTTGGAACAGAAAACATAAGAGACGTTATTGCATTCCCTAAAACTCAAAACCACTCTTGTTTAATGTCAGATGCTCCAAGTATCGTAAGTGAAGAACAACTTGAAGAACTAGGCATTGAAGTTGTTGATGAGGAAGAATAATGGATAAAAAACAAATTGATAGAATAAACGAACTTGCAAAAAAGAAGAAAACTGTTGGACTTACAGATGAAGAATTAAAAGAACAACAAGAACTATATAAAATTTATCTTGGTAATATTAGAAGAAATTTCAAAAATACCGTTGATAATATTGTTGTTGAAAGAGAAGACGGAAGTACTATTCCTTTAAAAGAATTTAACAGAAGAAAAAAACAATAAAAAAGAGCTTATTATAAGCTCTTTTTTTGTAGAAATAAGTTTTGTTTGTAAACTTATTTAATAAATGAAGAAATAATAATTAAATTAAGAAAAGTTATATAGTTATTATTACCCATTTTTGGCAAAAAATGGGTAATATACAAATAAGTACTAAACATGATAAAATAATTATAACGTTAAAATTTAAGGAGAAAGCCATGAAAAAGAAAATTCTCAAATATTTATTTATGTTTGTCTTATGTTTTGCTTTTGTATTTATTCCAAGGGAAAGTTTTGCTGCTTTAGGAGACTGGATTTATGATGAACAGGCTGCAACTTTAACAAATGAAGAAGGTATAGTAATAAACAATGTAACGGCAAATGGCAACGAGTTTACAATTGGGAATAATGAAAATGGAAGTTTTACTACTATTGATTTAACAGGAGAAATAAAGGATGTTTCGGGAGAAGAATATAGGATTGTATCAATTAGCGATTGGGCGTTTTATAATTGTATCAGGCTAACAGAAGTAAGTATCCCTAGTAGTATAACATCAATTGGTGAAGGAGTTTTTCATTCTTGTACGGGGCTTAATAAAATAACTATACCTGATAATATAACATCAATCGGGAATTTAGCATTCTTTAATTGTAGTAAATTATCACAAATAACTATACCAAATAAAGTAACGTCAATTGGTGAATATGTATTTTATAATTGCGAAAATTTATCAGAAATAATCATACCGGAAAGTATAACATCAATTGGTGAAGGTGCGTTTTATAATTGTATAGGATTAACTGAAATAACAATACCTGAAGGTATAACATCAATAGAAGAAGGTACATTTAATAAATGTGAAAATTTAGCAAAAATAACTTTACCAGAAGGCGTAACATCAATAGGAAATTTGGCTTTTGACTGCTGTTATTCATTAACAGAAATAAATATTCCAGAAAGTGTAACTTCTATTGGCGAAAATTCTTTTGCTTTTTGTACAAAATTAGAAGAAATAATTATACCAAAGTCAGTGAAATCAATTGGTTTAGATGCATTTTATAATTGTTCTTTTTTAGAAAGAGTTTATTTAATGAGCGAAGATCCTGCAAAGCTTGGAGATAATGTTTTTTATAGCTGCAGCAGTCTTTCTGATATTTATGTTCCTTCTTTAAGTGTTGATACTTACAAAAAGGAGGATAAGTGGAGTGACTATGCACATTTAATTAAAGCTGGAATTTATAAATTAACTGTTGAAAATGGAAGTGGAAGTGGGTATTATTTGCCTGGAAAAATAGTAACTATAAAAGCAAAAAAAGAGAATAATGAAAATGAACATTTTATTTCATGGACTATAGTAAGTGGAGAAGGTGTTGTTTTAGCTGATGAAAATGCAAAAGAAACGACATTTACAATGCCGAATAATGACGTTACTATTACAGCTAACTTTGAAATACACGATTATGAAGATGGTAAATGCAGTATATGTGGATATGAAGATGAAAACTATATTCCGCCAAAAGATCAAAATAAAAATGATAGCAGTATAAATAATGAAACGAATAATAAAACTCAAACTGCATTATCTTCCGTGAATACATCAGATGAAAATAATGTTGTTTATTATGTTATTGCGTTAATTATATCTATAATATCTATAGGAAGTTTATGTATTTATAAAAATAAAAAAGGCTGTTAAGAAGATTTCTTAACGGTCTTTTTTTATGTTTATATTTTTAAATATATTTAACTAAATTAAAAAAAATATACCCATTTTTAATAAAAAATGGGTAGTGTACAAATGATTAGTAAATATGATAAAATAATTATAACGTTAAAATTAAAGGAGAAAGCCATGAAGAAGAAATTACTCAAATGTTTATGTATGCTTGCTATATGTTTTGCCTTTATATTCCTTTTTATTCCAAAGGAAAGCTTTGCTGCATCAGGCGACTGGACGTATAATGCACAAAACCAAACATTAACAAATAGTGAAAATACTCAATTAGTAATAAATAATGTAACGGCTGACGGAAATAGTTTAACCATAGGAGCAAATCAAAAAGGAAGTTTTACAACTCTTGATTTAACGGGAGAAATAAGAGATGGGAATGGAACAGAGTATGCGATTACCGCAATCGATAGTCAAGGTTTTTATGCTTGTTCCTCATTAACAAATATAGAACTTCCAAACACTCTTACATCTATTGGAGACTCTGCTTTTGAAAGTTGTGAAGCGTTAAAGGAAATAGTAATTCCAGACAGTGTAACTTCAATGGGAGGATGGGTGTTTAAATATTGCTATGCCCTTCAAAACGTAACATTATCTAATAATTTAACATCAATCAAAAATAGTACTTTTCAGTTATGTGAGGCATTAACTGAAATAACCATACCAGATAGTGTAACTTTGATTGAGACAAATGCATTTGCAAACTGCTCTTCATTAACTAAAATAAATATACCTAACGGAGTAAGTAGGATAAACGAAAATACATTTTACAAATGTTACTCATTAAGTGAAATAACTATACCGGATAGCGTGACATCAATAGGTACTTTATCATTTTTCGGGTGTAGAGCTTTAAGTGAAATAACAATACCTGAAAATGTAACGTCTATTGAGGAAAGTGCATTTCAGGGGTGTATCTTATTAAATGAAATAACAATACCTAAAGGGGTAACCTCTATTAGTAATTATGCATTTTTTGAGTGTAAAGCCTTAAGTAAAGTAAACATTTTAGGTAATGTAACGAAAATAGGCGATTATGCATTTCAATCATGCGAAGCACTAGAAGAAATAAATATACCAGATAGTGTAACATCAATAGGTACATTTGCATTTAAAAATTGCTATTCATTAACAAATATAAACATACCGGATGGAGTGACATCAATTAATAATTATACATTTGATGGGTGTAAATCATTAAGTGAAATAGTAATTCCAAGCAGTGTGACAACAATAGGAAGTTCTGCCTTTGAAGATTGTTATTCATTAAGCAAGGTAACTATGTCAGATGGAATTACATCAATTAATGGGTCTGCCTTTAAAGGATGTAGAGCTTTAAGTGAAATAACCATTCCAGATACTGTAACAACATTAGGAAGTTCTGTATTTTCAGGCTGTACTTTATTAACAAAGGTAAATATACCAGGTGGAGTAACATCAGTCAGCAGTTATCTATTTAGAGAATGCAGTTCATTAAGTGAAGTAATAATTCCGGATAAAGTAACGAAAATAGGAAGTTCTTCCTTTGAAGGATGCAGTTCCATAAAGGAAATAACAATTCCAAATAATGTAACATCAATAGGAGAGTACGCTTTTGAAGACTGCTCTTCATTAACAAAGATAAACATACCGGATGGAGTGACATCAATTAGTAAATATACTTTTGATGGATGTAGTTCTTTAAGTGAAATAACAATTCCAAAGAATGTTACATCAATAGAAAGATATGCATTTGAAAATTGTACTTTGCTTAAAAAGGTTTATTTATTGAGTGAAACTCCTGTATCTATTGGAGATGATATTTTTTATAATTGTAATAGTCTTTCTGTTATTTATGTTCCTTCTGCTTTGGTTGAAGAATATAAAAGTTCAAATGACTGGAACAATTATAAAGATATAATCAAAGGAATATATAAATTAACCGTTGAAAATGGAAGTGGAAGCGGTAATTTTGGAGAAGGTGAAATAGTAAGCATAAAAGCAAATAATAATAATAAGAATGGACATTTTACTTCATGGAGCATAACGAGCGGAAACGATATTGTTTTTTCTAATATAAATGCAGTAGAAACTACATTTACAATGCCAAATAGTGATGTTATAATTACTGCTGTATTTGAAGCTCATAATTATGTAAACGGAAAATGCAGTGTTTGTGGATACGAAGACCCTGATTATATTATCTCAAACGGTGATAGAAACGATAAGACAACAGCTTCTTTAGTTAATACATCAGATGAGAATAATGTTATAGTTTATGTTACTTTGCTTATAATATCTTTAATGGCAATAGGAAGTTTATATATTTATAAAAATAAAAAAGACTGTTAAGAATTCTTAACAGTCTTTTCTTATGTTTTTATGATAAATAAAAAAAGCCCTAAGGCTTATAAATTATGGCGGAGTGGGTGGGATTCGAACCCACGGTACCCCGATAAGAGTACAATTGATTTCCAATCAATCCCGTTATGACCACTTCGATACCACTCCTAATTATTTACTTATTAATAATATCTAAAAAGGTCTATAAAATCAAGTAAATTGTTTTTTATTATCTTTAAATGGTAATTTCTTTAATTAAAAAAGACCGCATATTGCGGTCTAATATTTTTACTATTTAACTCTTTCCATGTATTCACCAGTTCTTGTATCGATTCTGATGATATCTCCTTCTTCAACGAATAAAGGAACGTTAACTTGAGCGCCTGTTTCTACAGTTGCAGGTTTTGTTGCACCTTGAGCTGTATCACCTTTAAAACCAGGTTCTGTTTGAGTTATTTCTAATTCAACAAATAATGGAGGTGCCACGCTGAAAGCTTCTCCCGCATGGAATCTGATTGTAGCATTATCATTTTCTTTTAAGTAGATAATAGCATCTGCTACTTGGTCGTAGTTAAGTGGAATTTGGTCAAAAGTTTCACCATCCATGAAATAGTATAATTCACCATCGTTGTATAAATATTGCATTTCTTTTGTTGTAATTTCTGCTTTTGGATATTTTTCGTTTGGTGAGAATGTTTTTTCTACAGTTGAACCTGTTTTAATGTTTTTTATTTTTGCTCTTACGAAAGCGCTTCCTTTTCCTGGTTTTACATGTTGAAATTGGACAATTGTAAATACGTCTCCGTCCATTTCAAATGTTACACCATTTCTAAAATCGCCTGCTGAAATCATAAATTATATACCTCCATATATTTTGTAACCTATTATTTTTCACATATTCAATTTATTATAGCATACATATTTTAGTTTGGAAATAGTATTGTATCTTTTTTTTCCAACTTTACTTTGTTTGCTTTTTCAATTTCTTCAAAGTTTTCTCTTAAAAGTTTTAATAAATCATTTGGTGATAAAATTTCATTTATTCTTAAAGAAAGAGTAGTGTTTATAATTAATACATTATTTTCTTGTTCACATGTAAAATCAAATATATTTGGTTTTATGTCTCTTGTTACTTCTCTTCCTTTTTTATTTATTTTTGTTATATTTAATTCACTGGAATTTTTTATAAAGTCATTTATTTTATCATCAAGATTATTATTTGCTTCACTTATATATATTTTTATTTGATATATGGCACTGTCAAGAACTTTCCCGAGTGTTTTTGAACCTTCTTCAAGTTTTTCTGCCTTTATTATTTGAAGATTATCAGGAAGAGCATTGTTTAATCTTTCCATTAGTTCATTAGTTTCATAATCTTCTTTAGTTTCAACATCCATATATTCTCCCTTAGAAGATGTAAATAAAGGCAGCGGTGGGGCAAAGTGTACTTTTGGATGAGGGTTAAAACCTTTTGAATGTTCAAGATCCATTCCTGCTCTTCTAAATGCTCTTTGTACTACATTTAGTATATCAAGATGAGATATAAATACGAGATTATCTACTTTTATATATTTAAGTCTATACTTCAAATTTACACCTCCCATATGCTTTGCTTATTCCACAAGCCGAACATTGTTTATGACAAGGCGGGGTTGTGGTTTCTTTTTTTGCTTTTTCATTTTCCCTTATTAAGAATTCTTTATCTACATGATAATCGAATTTATCCCAAGGAAGTTCATCTTCATAACTAAGCTTTCTTGATGCATATTCCTGTGCATCTATTCCCATATCTTTTAAGGCTTTTATCCAGCCTTCATAGTTGAAATGATCAAACCATGAGTCAAATACACATCCGTTATTATATGCGTTTATTATCGCCTGTGACAAGCTCCTGTCTCCCTTTGCAAGCACTGCTTCAAGCATTGAAAGTTTGCTGTCATGGTAATTATATGTTACCTGCTTTGGCATTACAGATTTTAGATATTGTTGTTTTCTGTGAAATTCTTCCATTGTGTTTTGAGGGAACCACTGAAATGCCGTAAAAGGTTTTGGAACAAAACACGATGTGCTTACAGTAAGTTTAAATGGTTTTGCTCTTTTCTTTTTATCTATGCTGTAATATACATCAATTATTTTTTGTGCAAGGTCTGCAATACCTTTTATATCTTCATCTGTTTCGTATGGTAGGCCTATCATAAAATAAAGTTTTATTTTTGAGTATCCTGTTTCAAATACTTGTTTTATTGTTGATAAGATTTCTTCTTCGGTTAAGTTTTTATTTATTATGTTTCTCATTCTTTGGCTTCCTGCTTCAGGGGCAAAAGTAAGAGAACCTTTTTTTTGATTTCCAAGTTCTTCAGATAATTCAAGAGAGAATTGATCCATTCTAAGAGATGGAAGAGAAATATTTACTTTCTTATCTTTATAAGTTGAAACAAGATGTTTTATTAAATCCATACAATGAAAATGGTCTGTTGTACTAAGGCTTGAAAGAGACATTTCTTCATACCCTGTATTTTCTATTAAAGCTTTTGCTTCCTTTTGTAAGTTTTCTAGAGATTTCTGTCTTACGGGACGGTATATCATTCCTGCTTGGCAAAATCTACATCCTCTGAAACATCCACGCATTACTTCAAGTGTTATTCTGTCATGTACTGCCGGAGTGTATGGAACAATCGGTTTTTTTATTGTGTATACGTTGTTCATACTTTCAATAATAGATTTTTCTACTTTTTCTTGTTTGATTTCTTCAAGGTTTGGAATATATACTCCCGTAACTTCACTGGATTTTATAAGGAAATCTTTTTTTGAAGAAGAATTCTTATATAATTCCATTAAGTGAGGTAATACTTCTTCTCCTTCTCCAAGCATCATCAAATCAAAAAAGTCTGCAAATGGTTCTGGATTACATGTGCAAGGACCTCCGCAAACAACAAGAGGATCATCTTCGGTTCTGTCTTTTGCAAGAAATGGAATTCCTGCAAGATCAAGCATTAACAGAACTGTTGTAAGGCACATTTCAAATTGTATTGTAAAACCTACAAAATCACAGTCTGATACTTTTGAGAAACTTTCCAAAGTATATAATGGGAAGTTGTGTTCTCTCATAAGGTTAACCATGTCCATGTTGGGAGCAAATACTCTTTCACACATTACATCATCCATATTATTTAATACTTCATAAAGTATTTTCATTCCAAGATGTGACATTCCTATTTCATATATATCAGGGAAACAAAAAGCAAATCTAACCGCAGGATTTTCCTTTGGCTTTTCGCTGTTAAATTCATCTCCGATATATCTTGATGGTTTTTCTACGTAAGGTAAAATATTTTCAAATAAATAATTTTTTAAATCTTTCATATTCTTTCCTCATATATGTTTTGATGGTTTATTATAGCATGTTTAAACGATTTTTAAAAGATGTTGATATCTTACAGTAAATAAAAAAACTCCATAAGGAGTTTTTTATTCGTTTTTGTTTTCTTCATCATCGATTAACAAATCTTCAATTTTGCAGTCAAATACTTTTAACAATCTTTCAAGCATATCGAAAGTAATTTTTGTAGTCTCGTTTTCAACGAGTTTGTTTACAGTTGTATAGTTACTGTTTAACTGCTTCATTAACCAATATCTTGTTTTGTTTTCTTTTTGTAGTAAATACTTTAAATTTAGCCTAATCATGACAAACTTCCTTTTTTTTAATTATTCATTATATTTTAAACAAATCTTATTTAAAATATAAGTAGCTTTAAATTAAGATATCTTTAAGAAACTTATTTACAAATAATATATTTGATTAGGTTTTAAGTTTTATATGAACAAGTAAATATATTAATTTTTATACATATGATATTTTATATAAAATTAAATTATTATTTAAAAAATCCCTATTATATATAATTATTATTTTATTATTTTTGCATAAATATACGTTTTCATGTTTATATATTTCTATTATTTATTGAAAATTCCAAATTTTTTTGATAATATAGATTAAATGAAATTTTAAGGAGA
Source organism: Anaerofustis butyriciformans (assembly GCF_036289385.1). Taxonomy (NCBI): domain Bacteria; kingdom Bacillati; phylum Bacillota; class Clostridia; order Eubacteriales; family Eubacteriaceae; genus Anaerofustis; species Anaerofustis butyriciformans. Next base: position 21,247 of record NZ_JAYFFH010000004.1, on the reverse strand, counting down.
TAAATTTATGAAAAAGACTCTTACATATAAAATACTTGAAAGTCATCTTGTAAGTGGAAACATGGTAGCCGGAGAAGGTATTTCAATAAGAATAGATAATACACTTACTCAAGACTCAACTGGAACAATGGCTTATTTACAATATGAAGCTATAAGTGATGATAAAGTAAAGACAAAACGTTCTGTTGCTTATATTGACCATAATATGCTTCAAACAGGTCCTGAAAATATGGATGACCATATATATATTCAAACAGTAACAGATAAAATCGGGGTTATTTATTCTCGTCCCGGAAATGGAATATGTCATAGACTTAACCTTGAAAGATTTTCTATGCCAGGTGAAACACTTCTTGGTTCAGACTCTCATACTCCTACTTGTGGTGGTGTAGGTATGATTGCTATTGGTGCTGGTGGACTTGATATTGCAGCAGCTATGGCAGGAAGTGAATATTATCTAACAATGCCTAAAGTTGTAGGGGTAAAACTTACAGGAAAACTTGATAAAGGCGTTAGCGCAAAAGACGTAATTCTTGAAGTTTTAAGAAGACTTTCTGTAAAAGGTGGAGTTGGGAAAGTTATAGAATACTATGGTGAAGGAGTTAAATCTCTAACAGTATCACAAAGAGGCTCTATTACAAACATGGGTGCGGAACTTGGTGCTACAACATCAATTTTCCCTTCAGACGAAGTAACTCTTAAATTCTTTAAAGCACAACACAGAGAAGAAGATTATAAACCTTTATGTTCTGATGAAGGCTGTGAATACGATGAAAATCTTGAAATTAATTTAAGCGAACTAAAACCTCTTGCTGCTTGTCCTCATTCACCTGATAATGTAAAAAGCGTAAAAGAGCTTGAAGGAACAAAAATAACTCAAGTATCAATCGGAAGTTGTACAAACTCTTCTTATGAAGATTTAATGACAGCAGCTAAAATACTTAAAGGAAAAACAATTGCAGATAACGTATCTCTTACAATAGCTCCTGGTTCAAGACAAGTTCTTGATATGCTTTCAAGAGACGGCGGACTTTCTGATTTAATAAATGCAGGTGCAAGAATACTTGAATGTGGTTGTGGTCCTTGTATCGGCATGGGACAAAGCCCTAACTCTGGCGGGGTATCTCTAAGAACATTTAACAGAAACTTTAAAGGTAGAAGTGGTACTGTAGATGCAAATGTATATCTTGTATCTCCAGAAGTTGCTGCTTATTCTGCAATAAAAGGTGAAATTGCCGATCCTTACGGAAAAATTGACTTTGTTGTTGAAGAACCAAGTGAATATATTATCAACGATAATATGTTTATTATGCCAAAACCTGATAAAAACAAAGTCAGTGTAAAAGGTCCAAATATTAAACCTTTCCCTAAAGCAAGTGTTATATATAATGATTTTGAATTAAAAGCAGTAACAAAACTTGGTGATAATATTACAACTGATGATATTATGCCTTCAAATGCTAAACTTCTTCCATTTAGATCAAATATTGAATATTTAAGTGAATTCTGCTTAAGACCTGTTGATGAAAACTTTGCTACAAAAGCAAAAGCAGAAGAAAAAGGTTCAATTATCGTTGCGGGAGATAACTACGGACAAGGTTCAAGTAGGGAACATGCGGCTTTAGCTCCTTTATACCTTGGTGTAAAAGTTGTTATAGCAAAATCATTTGCAAGAATCCATAAAAACAACTTAATTAACAATGGTATTGTTCCTCTAACATTTATAGATGAAGCTGATTATGATACTATAGATATTGACGATATTTTAAGTGCAAAAGATGTATTAAAACAACTTGATACAGATGAAGTTGTAATTAAGAATGAAACTAAAAATAAAGAATATAAATTAAGACTTACTGTATCAGAAAGAGAAAGAATTCTACTTAAAAACGGTGGACTTATCAATTATCTAAAAACAAAATAAATATAAAAAAGACCGTAATTTTACGGTCTTTCTTTTTTAATAAAATTCTTTTTTTACGCTTCTAAGGAACATATCTTTAAGCATTTTATGAGGGTTTATTTCGCCCTTTAGTACTGCATTTACTCCTGATGTTATAGGCATATCTATGCCGTACTCTTTACTTAGTTTCACTAAAGCCTCAGCTGTTGTAACACCTTCGGCAAGATAATTTTCATCATTAGTTCCTCTAACAAAGTTTTCACCGTATTTTCTGTTGTTAGAAAATTCGCTGAACAGTGTTGCTTCATAGTCTCCCAGGTGACAAAGTCCATAAGCAGTTATTTCTCGTCCTCCCATAGCCTTTATCAGTCTTGAAACTTCTCTTGCCCCTCTTGCCATTAATGCACCTTTTAGTGAAGCGTATCCCACAGCATCAAGCATTCCCGCTGCAATACCAATTACATTTTTTGCTGCAGCTCCTATTTCATCGCCGATTAAATCGTCTCCTATATAAAGTCTTATTAGGTCGCTTGAAAATTCTTTTACGATTTTGTTTGTAATTTCTTCGCTTTTACTGTCTATAACCATACAATTAGGAATTCTTTTTATAAAGCTTTGGACATGTCCAGGTCCAACCCATACTGCAACATTTGCATTTTCGCCAAGAACTTCTTCGACAACTTGTGTAAGTCTATAACCTGTAGCTATTTCGATGCCTTTCATACAAAGAATAAAAATTTTATCTTTATAATCAAATTCTTTTATATTCTTTAATAGATTTCTTAGTTGTTGTGAGGAAATTGAAATTATAATTATCTCATTATTTTCAACAGCTTCTTTTAAATTGGTTGTTAGCTTTGTATTTTCACTTAAATATAAATATTTATTTTTTCTTGTATTTATTAATTCTTTTAAATTATTGGAATTTTCTCTTCCCCATATTGTTACATCGTGACCTATTTTATCACTATACCAACCTAAAAAAGTTCCCCATCTACCACATCCAAGTACAGATACCTTCATAATTTACCTCTTTAAATTTATTTTGATATAATTATTTTACATTTTAAATATTTATTATTCAATATTAAAATACATTTAAAATTGTATTCAAAATACAGGTATTTATAAAAAATTTATTATTTATTGTTAAAAATATTTTTAAACTATTGAATTGTGTTATTATAAAATATATTTGTAAAAATTTTACAATAGGTTATAATAAAACCGAGGTATTTAGTATGAAAATAAAAGAAAATTATGATATGAAGTTTTTAATGGAAGTAAATAACGATGTTGAAGCCTGTGTTGTAGAAGGGCTTCTTGATTCTTGCAATATAAAAGTAAAGTTAAAATATGACACAGATATTGGTGGAGCAAAGGTTATAATTGGAAAAAGTGCAATGCCTGTTAATATATATGTAAATAAAGAAGATTATGAGCTTGCAAAAGAAATAATAAACAGTGAATTTGAAGAGAGTAAAGATGATTAAGAAGGTAACACTATGAATTATTATGACATAAATTTAAAGAAGTTTGTGGACTATTTTAAAAATGGAATAAAACAAAAAGAAGATAAAACTCTAGGTGTTGAACTTGAGCATTTTATTGTTAAAGAGAATATGGAAAGTGTAGATTATTATGAAGAACATGGTGTAAGATATATTCTCGAAAAATTAAGTCCATTTTTTGATGAGAAGGTATATAAAGACGGTAATCTTATTGGACTTTCTAAGAATAAATCAAATATTTCCTTAGAGCCTGCAAGTCAGCTTGAAATAAGCATTGGACCTTTTATAAAAATTGCTGATATTTTAGAAGAATATAATTATTTTCTTTTAAAGATAACCCCTATATTAAAAGAATTAAATTACAAACTTGTGTACTCAGGATATCAACCTAAGTCGAAAATTGATAATCTTAATTTAATACCTAAAAAACGTTATGAATATATGCTTGATTATTTTTCATCGGTAGGTAACCATGGTAAGAACATGATGAAAGGTTCTGCTTCAACTCAAGTAAGTGTTGATTATTTTAGTGAAGAGGATTTTAAAAATAAGTTCCGTCTTGCAAATATTTTTTCACCTTTAATTTCTTTGATGACAGACAATACATTTATATTTGAGGGAGAAGAATATAAGAAAAATTGTATTAGGGTAGAAATATGGAATGATGTAGACAAAGATAGAAGCATGGTTGTAAAAGATGCTTTAAATAAGGGTTTTGGATTTGAAGATTATGCAAAATATATTTTAGATGCCCCTGCAATTTTAATTGAAGACGAACAAGGTAACAGTATTTATACAAAAGATAAAAAAATAAAGGATATATATAAAAATAAGGAAATAACTAAAAAGGATATAGAACATTTAATATCAATGTTTTTCCCTGATGTAAGGCTTAAGAATTATGTGGAAATAAGAATGGCAGATTGTATGCCAATGTATTATGCTCTTTCTTATGCGGCAATAATAAAAGGAATATTTTATAACGAGGGAGCAATAAAATATTTTTTAGATAAATTTAGTTTTGTAAGAAATGAAGATGTTATAAAAGCAAAAAAAGAGATTATACAAAATGGATATGAAGCTAAAGTTTATGGAATGTATGCTTCTGACATAATAATGGAAATGATAGAAATTGCAAAAGAAAACTTACATGAAGAAGAAAAAGAAAGTGTTGATTTATTTTATCAGCTTGCAAAAAACAAACTCACTTTGAAAATGAAAAAAGAAAGAGGAGAGTAAGATGAAAGTAAGAGAACTTACGGATGAATATTTAGATTTAATAAATGAAGATTTGGAATATTCAAAGGAAAATTATAATAAGGCTTTTGATTATATAAATTCTTCTACTGCGATTTATCATGGAAGCCCAATAAGATTTCCATATGTTCCAAAACTTTATACAAATGAAGTAATAGAGTATTTTGAATATGTAGCAAAAACTACACATACTATTCTTTGCAAAATAATTAATAAATACATGGAAGATGAGAATTACAGAAAACTATTCCCTTTTTCAAAAGAGCTTGAAGAACTTATTCTTTGTGACAATGGATATTCTCAGCCTCTTCCGATAGCGAGAATAGATTTATTTTTTAATGAAGATGATTTTTCTTTTAAGTTTTGTGAGTTTAATGCCGACGGTGCAAGTGCCATGAATGAAGATAGAGAACTTAACAATGCCTATAAAGATGATAAATTATTTTTAAAATTCTGTGAAAAATACAATGTAAGACATTTTGAACTTTTCGATACATGGGTTGATGAATTTATGAATATTTACTCAGAATTTAAATATAAAGTAGATAACCCAACTGTTGCGATTGTTGATTTTATGGAAAGCGCAACGAATGAAGAGTTTAAAATATTTAAACAAAGATTTGAGAAAAAAGGTTATAAGACTTTAATAGAAGATATAACAACGTTAAAATATGATAACGGATTATATTCAAAAGACGGAGTGAAGATTGATGTTGTATACAGAAGAGCAGTAACAAGCGAGCTTATGGAGAAGATTGATAAAGCTCCTGCTTTTATTGAAGCTATAAAAGACAAAAAGACTTGTATAATCGGTTCAATAAGGACACAGGTTATACATAATAAGATAATATATAAAATTATGCACCAAAAAGAAACTTTTGAATTTTTAACAGATGAAGAAATTCAATTTATTAAAGAACATATTCCTGAAACAAGCTGGTTAAAAGAGGGTGAATTTGATAGAGAAGAAGTTGTAAATAATAAGGATAAATGGATAATAAAACCTGATGATTTATATGGAGCAAGGGGGGTATATGCCGGAGTTGATTATTCAAAGGAAGAATTTGAAAAACTTGTTGATGAACATACAAATAAAGGATATCTCCTTCAAGAATATGCACCTATGTATAAAACAAAAAATTTCTTAAAAGAAAAAAGTGGGGAATTTGTATTTGATGAATTTAATAATATGCCCGGACTTTTCCTTTATAATGGAAAATTTGCAGGAGTCTATTCAAGAGCAGGAAGACAAGGAATAATATGTGAAGATGCAGGCGGCGTTGCAATTTGTTCTATGAATGTGGATATATAAAAGACAATATTAATTGTCTTTTTTTTTTGAGATTTCGTAAAAAAAATAGTATACAAATTAGAATGATTATGATATAATGTCATAGACATAACAAATTTTTACAAAATTCTAATTATAATCAGTTATTTTGATTTTAAAAATAATATTATTTTTTTTTGATTAAATTAAATATACTAAAAGTAACAAATGCATTATAATACATTGATTAACAATCAATGTATTATTTTTTTCTATTTATTTAACTTCTTTATTATTTTAATTTCATTGATGTAATAAATTCCACTGTTACAAATTGTATAACATACTGTAAAACTATTTAACATTTTTTCAAATCATATTAAATAGTTTAATTAATTCTTAAATTTTAATATTTTTTGTAGTGTGTTTTATAAAAAGTATAATGAAAAATTTTAATATTTTTATTTATATAAATTTTTATTTTATCACTTATATAATTATTTTAATAAAAGGAGATATTTATGAAAAAGGTTTTATCAATTATTTTATCTGGAATTATAGCATTAAGTACATTCGCTCTTATTCCTAACAAAGCTGTTCAAGCGTCAAGTTTGACACCAGAAGAAGTGTTTAATCAATGGGTAAATTTCCCTGGGACAAATTTAGGTTCAGGTTATAATGCACAATGGTCTTATAGTGAAACTGAAGGAATCCATACAACTGCAAATGTTGGTTTTACTGGCTATTATAATCCTAATGTATTAAATTTTACGACCGGAACATTTGAGTTTGAAGTTTTAAACCAAGATCCAACACAAGACTCGTTAGGCTTTGTTTGGGGAGTAAAGAAGTGGGTTAATGAAAAAGGACAAGAGACATATTCTTTTTATGCTTATGAGGAATGTCACTGTTCTACAAATCATTGGACTTTGGCATATATAGATAAATGGGTTCCTGCCGAAGATACAAGAGAACATGTGGGGCCTTTATATCATGGCAATATTGGTTTTTATTGGTATGATGGTACACCTCACACAGGAATTACAGGTAATAGTGATTATGCAACAGGAACAATTCTTGGAACAGGAACAGGCGATTTTTTTGGTAAAAGATATCCTATAAAAATAGAGGTAAGCGAAAACCATATAAAAATAACATCAGACGGAAAAGTAACAGCAGATGTTGATGCACCAGTACAAGCAGGAAGCTATGGTCCAGTAGCATGTAGTAATCCTGGTGCACATTTTTATAATCTTGAAGTAACAGCAGATGAAAATAATGCAGCAATAAGCTCAGACTTTGATATAGAAGTAAATGATAAAGTTAGTGATAGTGGAAAAGTCGGAGATAAGATAGAAATAGTTGATAAATCAAAAACAGATGCTCCAGCAACAATAGTTGATAAAGAATGGGTGGTAAAACTAGATGGAGAAGAAATTTACAGAGGAGATACTCCATATACAGATTACAATAAGAAACCGGGAAAATATGAAACAACTCTAACTGTTGAAAATTCACAGGGAATGACATCATCAACAACAAAAGAATTAGAAGTAAAAGATAGCGGTAAAGTAATAATAATATATGAAGATGAAAAAGGGAATGAAATAAAAAGAGAAGAAATAACAGGAGCTGTTGGAGACGAAATAACAGTTCAAAAACCAGAAATTCCAGGTTATACCTTTGATAAGATTATCGATGGAAAAGATAAATACATTATTACAAAAGAAGATCAAGTAGTAAAAGTAGTTTACACAAAGGACAAAGATGCGGCAATTGGAAGTAATGATAATAATAGTAACAATGATAACAATGATAAAAAAGGTAATGACGCAAGTGATAGTGTAAAGACATCAGATGAAAGTAATTTAATCTTTTATGTAGCTTTTATGGCTATCAGTATTATTGGTATAGGAATAACTTTAAGAAAGAAATTTGTTAAATAAATGGAGAAAAAAAATGTCGCAAAATAAAATCATGAAAAATATGCATAAAAAATTTATAAAAACATTTATAGTGTTTATTACATTATTATTTCTTTTCCCTTCAAATGTTTTGGGATTAAATTTATTTTCTGTAGATTTACGTTCATGGGAAAGTGATCCTGTGACGAATGAATCTTATGATGATATTTTTCATCATAATACATTAAATTCAGGTAAAGTTTGGACAGATAAAAGTGTAAACACTTCTTTTGATATACAAACACCTCAACAAACAGTAACGGCAAATGAGGGAAATAATTTAGTTGAACTTTCTGCAATGTCACAGTCTTCTTCTTTATATGTAAATGCAACAGGAGCTTTAGACGTTGTTTACGTTTTAGATATTTCTGCATCAATGAGAGATACGATGGAAGGAATAATAAAAGTTCAAGCAATGGTTGATGCAACTAATAAATCGATAAAATCTCTTATGGAAATGAACCCAAATAATAGGGTTGCCGTAACAGCTTATAATGATTATTCATATACTTTAATGAATTTACAGCATTATGAAGGTAATAATCCATTAAGTGTAAATATAGGTTCTTCAACAAACCAATGGACAATATCAGGACCTAACGGAAATGGTACTATTTATACAGGAAAAGAAACAAGCGGATATTTAGGTGGAGCAACAAATATTCAAAGAGGTGTAATAACCGGCATGAATATATTGCAAAACGCTGATACTAATGTAACAATAGATGGAAGTATTGTAAAAAGAACTCCTTCTTTAGTTCTGCTTTCAGATGGTGCCCCAACAAGATGTAATGGTAATGCTTTACGAGGATATTGGATTCAGAGTGATCAATGGTTTGGACATGGAGCTTTACCTTATGCTGGAAATGGTTTCTTTGCATTAATAACAGCAGCAAAAAATAAAGAGATGGTTACATCTCATTATGGTAAAGATTGTAATGTCTTTACCATAGGGGTAGGTCTTGATTCTTTGGATACTAATTCTAAGAATTTAGCAAAGGTAACTGTAGATCCTAAAAATCACTTAAATGATAATACAACTTATGCAGCATCAATTAGAGGCTATTGGAATCAATATGTAAATGATAGAAGGGTTAATTCTATAACGGTAGGAGCACCTTACGGTTCAAGTTCACCTACGTATACTAATATTCGTTATGGAGATTGTGTAACAATAAGAAGTGGAATTCAATATAATGATGAATATTATAATGTAAATAATATAGAAGAACTAGATAAAGCATTTGAAGAAGTTTCAGATAATGTTAGTGAAACAATTCTAGCTGGGGAACATACATACCCAACTGATATAGGAGACGGTACAGACTTAAATCATCAAGGTTATGTAACCATTAAAGATGAGATAGGGGATTATGTAGATATAAAAAACATTATAGGTGTTGAAGGGAATAATAGTTTTACTGAAAATACAAGCTTTGACTATAATACATTGTCAAGCATTGATAAAACATCTTTTGACTCATCATTTGCAAAGCGAATGAGTAATATATCAAATGCAACAAGTGAACAAAGCAAATCCTTAATAACAGATGCAGTTGCAGCAGGGCAGTTGTCATCATCAAAAAATTATGTTGCATGGTATGCAGGAGAAAAAGATGCAAGTGGGAAATATGAATATCTTGGACTATGCACCTCAGACAGCATGAATAATATTCTTGTAGGTAAAAATGCACCAGAAGGCGCAACAAGAGTAATAAAGAATTATTTCTTCTATAATGATACATACTTGACTTCTATAGGAAAAGAGAAAACAAATCTAATGTATTTGAATGTGTATGTAGATACACAAATAAAAACAGGTAAACAAGTTATTTATGAACAAATACCAGCATCATTGCTTCCTATAACAAGAACAGATTTGATAAGACCAAATTCAGAAAACAATAAGGTTTATTTTGCAAGTCCTTTAAGACTTATTTATGAAGTAGGTGTAAGAGGAGATATTACAGATGATAGAATCAGTGAAAAAATAGACCAAGAGTATATTAATACACATTCTGCAGGAACAGACGGAGAATTTTATTTATACACGAATAAATACGATTCAGAACCCGCAAAAACAAATGCTACATTTACGCCAAATAAGAAGAATGATTATTATTATTTCAAAAATAATATGCCAATATATTCCTCAAAAGATGCAAATTCAAGAGTTAGCGAACTAGAAGTTGGAAAAACATATTATTATAGAGTAATATATTATGATATTGAAAAGCCAGATATTATAAATGAAGATATAAAGTATGAATGGGTAGCATTTACATACGGGGCAGAAAAAGGAGCTAATTCATACACAAGCAGTGAAGTTGAAAAAGATGCTTCTGGAAACTATTATATAAAAGCTGGAACAGTAAAAATAAATGACGGAAATAATTATCAAAATGAAAAGACAAAAAATGTTACTCAGACAGCAAGCTATAGTACAAATGCTTCATGGAGTGAAGAAAGTACAACAGCATTAATGCTTCTAGGTAATAACGGAAGAACAAAATTAAAACCTACACCTACTTTAACATTAGAAAAGAAAGTTAAAGGAGATGAGGATATTCCGATTCCAGATAAGGAATTTACTTTTGAAATAATTGTAGATTCAGATCTATTTAAAGCTCCGGCAGGAAGCACAATAGAAAAAGATGCAGCAATAATAACAACTGATCCTGCTACTAATGAAGAAACTAGAGAAGAGATAAAATTAATTTTTGACGAAAATGGAAAAACAACTTGCACTTTAAAAGCAAATCAAAAAATTATAATTAAGGATATGGAGGAAGGTAGCGATTATACAATAAAAGAGATAAATATTCCAACAAACTTTACTCCTGATAGAAATAACATAGAGGGAACAATAACAGGGAATAATTACGAACTAATAACAAATACATATTTAATTCCTCCATTAAACCCAGATTTAGATGATGAAGTTGGTATCATAGGATTAAAACGTATTGAGGGTAGAGATTTCAAAGTAGGAGATAGTTTTTCATTTAATATTAAAGCTTTAAATGGAGCTCCTGCACCAAAAACAGATACAATAACAATTAATCCAACAAGTGGTAATGAATTTAATATTCCATTTGTAAAAGATTTATTTACATTTACTAAACCGGGAAGTTATGAATATGAAATAAGTGAAGTAATACCGACGAATGGTATTTTGGGTATAACTTATGATCAAACAGTATATAAACTAACATTAAATATTGAAATAGAAAATGAACAGTTTGTTGTAAAAAGTTATACTTTGGTGAAAAAAGAAAATGCTCAAAGTAGCGTATGGGAAGATGTAACAAATAATACAATTTTATTTGTTAATAAACATAAACCAACAGGAATATTAGATGGTAATACAAATTTAAAAGTAACAAAAAGCTTTACAGGAAGAGATAACAATCAATGGTTAGAAAAAGATTCTTTTACATTCAAATTAGAAGGTGGAGATGATTTAACTAAGCAAGCTATAACAGATGGCAAAATTATATTACCTAGCAATGCAGGCGGAATAACAATAGATAAAAATACATCTATTAAAGAAGCAATCTTTGGTAATATAACATTTAAAGAAGCCGGAACATTTAAATTTGCTATTAGCGAAGTATTGCCAGAGGGTGTTGATGCATCAAACCCGGTAAAAGATGGAATAACATATGATACGACAGTAAGATATATAACAGTTACAGTTACTCTAAGTGATGGTAATTTTGTTGTGAGCGTAGATAGCAGTGATAATTTAACATTCACAAATGTATATGATCATGGGGAAACAAGCATAGGTTCTCCTGGAGATGAAACTTTAAAAGTAACAAAAAGCTTTACAGGTAGACCTGGAGATGAATGGCTTGAAGGTGATGTATTTACATTTACATTAGGAGCTTATGACGACATAACAAAACAAGCTGTTATAAACGGGGATGTTGTTTTACCAAGTAATGCAGGTGGCATAACAATAGATAAAGATACCCCACTAAAAGAAGCTTTATTCGGAGCAATTCAATTTAAAAAAGCTGGTACATATAAATTTGTTGTAAAAGAAGTATTACCAGACGGTGTTACTGAAGATTCACCTAATAAAGATAAAATTACATATGATACAAGCGAAAAAATAATAACAGTAGTAGTAACAGATGATAATAATGGTAATTTAACTGCACAAGTAGAATCTTCTAGTGATGAATTATATTTTGAAAATAAGTATGAATCTGTTGTAATAGTTGAAGACGATACTGAATTCAAAGTTGTAAAATCATTTACTGGCAGAGAAGATGATAAATGGCTTGATAGTGATGTATTTACATTTAAACTTGAAGGCGGAGACACAACAACAGTTAAAGCAATAAAAGATAAGCATATTATTTTACCTGGTAAAGGTGAAACTGCGACTGTAACAATTAATAAAGATACAGCTAATCATGAAGCATTGTTTGGTAAGTTACAATTTAAAAAAGCAGGAATATATACATTTAAAATAACAGAAGAAAAAGGCAATATTCCTGGTGTATCATATGATGAACATGCTTACTATATTACAGTAGAAGTAGTTGAAGATATTGATGGAAATTTATCAGCTGTAGTTAAAGAAACTGTACAAACGGGAAGCAATACTTTCGTAAATGTTTATAAACCTAGTGAAGGTAATACAGGAGACGATCCTGATACAGTATTAGGAGGAGAAAAAGTTTTAATTGGTAAAACTCTTCAAGGAGGAGAATTTACATTTATTGTTGAAGCTTTAGAGGGTGCTCCAGAACCTCCATTTAAAGAAGTAACAAATAATAAGGACGGAACTTTCAATTTCGGAAATATTACATTTGATACTCCTGGTGTTTATAAATATAAAATAACTGAAAAAATTGAAGGTAGAGATGGATATACATATGATGGTAGAGTTTATATTGTAACTTATACAGTTGTAAACAATAATGAAACTGGAAAACTTGATGTAACAAGGACAATAACCGTTGATGGAAAAGAAACAGATTCTATCATCTTTGAAAATATCTATGAACAAGGAGATGAAGATGACAGTGTAAGTGGAGGAGATATTACTGGAGAAAAAACAGTAACTTCTAACAGTGGAGACTATAATCTTGGCAGTGGAGATTTTACATTCTATATGTATTGCGTATCTGCAATAGATGAAAATAATAATGAAATATCAGACTGGCCAAAAGATAAGATTGAAGTGAAAAATGCAGCTGATGGAAGTATTTTATTCCCAGAAATCACTTTCACAAAACCTGGTACATATACATATGTAGTAAGAGAAAATACATCTGATGCAAAACCTGGTTTTGATTATGATGATAGTATATATGTAATTGTATATAAAGTATATTATAATAAAGATACTGGAAAATTAGAGTGTAGTAAAACAATTACAAAAAACGGACAAGAATCTGATATTGTATTTGAAAATATATATCAACCTGGAACAAAAGATATAACAGTTGATATAAATGGAATAAAGACTTTATCCGGAAAAGATCTTGCTGAAGGAGAATTTACTTTTGTATTGGAAGGAAAAGATTCTGCTCCAATGCCTCCAAATTCTCAAATAACTAATAATAAAGACGGAAGTTTTGATTTTGGCAGCATAAACTTTACTGCTCCTGGTGTATATGAATATGAAATAAAAGAAGTTATTACAGACAGCAATAACGGTATAATATATGATAAGACAATTTATAAAGTTATAGTAACCGTTACTGAAGTAGATGGAGAGCTTAAGGTTGATGTCAAATATGAAAAAGAAGGCAATATTGTTTCTGGAATAGTATTTAATAACAAGTATGTGCCAGAAGAAGATATAATAGATGAAGATGACGGCTTTATCGGAACTAAGATTCTTGATGGAAGAGACTTAAATGGTAATGAGTTTGAGTTTGAAGTAAGAGATGAATCTGGAAAAGTTGTCAGCACAGGGAAAAATGATAAAGACGGAAATATTATATTTAAAGATTTAGTATTTGAAAAAGAAGGAACTTATAAATATACTATTACCGAAAAATCAAATGGATTAGGTGGAATAACATATGATAAAAAAACATATGTTGTTGAAATTATCGTAACAGATGATGGAAGCGGAAAATTAACGGCTAAAATTAGTAAAATTACACTTGACGGAAAAGAAGTTAGCAGTATAAGTTTTATAAATAAATATCAACCTAAACCTACTGATGTTAGTATAAGTAGTTTAAAAATACTTAAAGATGGACAATTAAAAGAAGGAATGTTTACATTTGTTCTGAAGGATGAAAATGGAAAAATTATTTCAAAAGTTACCAATAAAGCAGATGGAAGCATAAATTTTGATAAATTGAAATTTACAACTATCGGAGAGTATATTTATACATTAGAAGAAGTAAAGGGAAATGATAAAAATATATCATACGATAAAAATATTTATAAAATAAAAGTAACTGTAACAGATGATAAGAAAGGAAATTTAGTTGCTAAGGTATCATTTGTGGGAGATTCACCAATATTTACAAATACTGTTATTAGTAATCATGATAAATATGGTGGTAGTGCAGGCACATCTGATGGAAATAATGTAATTTTATGGATTAGTATCTTATTATCTTCAATTGGACTACTAGTATTTGCTATAAAACATCTAAAAATAAATAGATAATATTTTATACAAAAGGAGGCTTGCCTCCTTTTGTTTTTTTATATTTTTGTAGTATCATAATATAAAGTAAACATAAAAGAGGTAATATTACATTTATGAAAATAGACAGACTTGTTACTATTGTTATAACCTTGCTTGAAGAAGATAAGGTAACAGTATCATCTTTGGCAAAAAAATTAAATGTTTCAATTAGAACAATAAATAGAGATATACTGGAGTTATCTAATGCAGGAATTCCTATTAATACCGTTAAAGGAAAAAACGGTGGAGTAATGATAGATAAAGAATATAAAACTCAAAATAATATTTTAAATACAGATAATGCCGATACGATATACTCAGGACTTAGGAGTCTTGATAACATGACAAACAATGTCAGATATAAAATTTTACTTGATAAGTTTAAAGAACATCCAGGTAGTGAAAATAATATAAATTTATCAAATTATTTTAATAATTCTTTATCTGAGAAAATAGATAAAATAAATGATTCAATTTCAAAAAATAAAGTTATTAATTTTGATTATTTTTCAAAAAAAGGAAAGATAAATATTAAAGTTCATCCTTATAGTCTTTCTTTTAGATGTTATTCTTGGTATTTATATGGATATTGTGAGAATGAAGAAAAATTTAATGTATATAATATAGATAAAATATTAAATTTAAATCAAGTTGAATGTTTTTTTAAGAAGAAAAAAGACATAGACGAAAAGAAAGAAATAGACAAAATATTTAAAAATAGAAAAGGTATTAATGTAGCAATATTATTTGATAAAAGTGTGGAATACAGATTGTTAAATGAATTTGGACAAGGAAGTTATATGCACTTTTTAGATGATAAGTTAATTTTTGAATATACTTTTCATGATAAAGATTATTTGTTTTCATGGCTGCTTACTTTTGCAGATAAAGCGAAACTTATTTATCCAACAAAACTACGTGAAGATTTCCTTTGTATGTTAAATAAAATAAAAGATAATTATTCTATGGAAACATAAAAAAACAGCTTTATTAGCTGTTTTTTACTATATCCAAAAGTTCTTTAAGGCTGTCAATAAAATAATTAGGGTTTTCTGTAGATAAGTATTCTTTTGTGTTATATCCGTATGTTACGCTTGCAACTTTAATATTTGCTTTATGAGCAGAAACAATATCCCTTACTTCATCACCTACATATAAAATTTCATCATCTTCTAATTTTAGTTTTTTCTTGATTTTATTTATTTTAATTTCCTTTGAGAATAAAGGTGAAGAAATAATAAAATCCATATTATTTATATTCTCGTTTTTAAGAAAATTATTTATATTTTTTTTCGTGTTTGAAGATATAATTCCCATATATTTTAAATTGCTTTTTAAATTTATTAAAATATCTTTTATATCTTCTTCATATGGGTCCATAGATTTATGATGTTCTTTCATAAGTTTCTGACCTTTTTTCATTAGTGAAAAAATTTTTAAATATGGAACTCCAAGGTCTTTTGCAATATTGTGAATTGGCTGTCTTTTTAATTCGTCAATATACTCATGTGTAATTTCTTTATAACCGTATTTTCTTGCAATTTGATTGTATACAACAAATATTACATTCTCTGTATTAGCTAATGTTCCATCAAAGTCAAAAATGACACATTTATAACTCATTTGTGTTTCCTTTTCCAAATCTTATTGTATTTTAGTTTATTATATCACAATATTATAAAAGTTAAATTACATTTATATTAACTTTCTCTTATTTATGTTTAAAATAATGGAATGGTTTATTATATCACAGTAAGAAAAAGTAAGCGTGTTTTGTTTGTTATTTGAGATTGTAGAAATAGTAAAAATATTTTGATAAGCATTTTCTATTGTTCCTTTTTGTTTTATTATTTTCCCTCTGGATTCTTTCCTTATAAAATCAACATCTTCACCTATATTGTTTTTTATAAGATTTTTTGCATATGAATAAGAATATTTTGGTAGCTTCATCTAAACCTCCTTTTATATAAATTATTATTGACTTTTTCACTTTGTTTTAACCATTTTTTTCTTTTATTTCCACAAAGTATCATTAAAATTAAAGTAATATTCTTTATTTTTTTTTACTAATATGGTAAACTTTTAATACGTGTAGATATTAACTATAAAGAGTTAAAACACAGGGAGGTCATGTTTATTCATGAAATTGAAATGGGTTAGTAGACGAAATGAGGAACAAGAACTTAATAAAGTCTACAGACAAATTGTAAAAAGAGAAAATAAATATCATATAGCTGAAGAATCAACTTATATACATAAAAAAGAAAATATATTTAAAAAAATTGCAGGCGGTAAAAAAGTAGAAAAGAAGCCTTCAAAAATAAGAGAGAAGTATCAAGATAGTTGGCTAAATAGACAAATTAATGAAATAAAAGAAGATTTGTCGGATTTAATTTTAAGCATTAAATATTACATTAAAAAAATAAAATTTGGTTTTAGAGATTTTAGAGTTTATGCTAAAAGCCACTTTTTTAATGTTGTTGTTGGATTTTTTGTACTAATTATTATAGGTGTTGGTGTATTTACTTACAATAATTTGTTTGCTTATGAAGTTGTATTTAATGGTACTAAAATAGGGGTTGTAAAAAATGTTGAAGATTTTGAACAGGCTCTAACAAATGTAGATGCAAACCTTACGAAATGGTATGGAAGTTCAAATGTATTCTATGAAAAATCTATAAGTTATCAAAAAGTACCTATTGAAAATCCAAATGATATTTTAGATAGTGATGATTGTGAAAATGCAATATATAATATGAACTTACCTCTTTTTTGTAAAGGTGCAGTAATTACGGTAAATGGAGAAGAAGCCGTTAGAGTTGCCTCAACTCAAGATGCAAAAACTGTTATTTCAAATATAGGAAGCATTTATGAAGAAGAGAATGAAAATGAAAAAGTAATCAAAAGCAGTGAAGTAAAAGAAGATTTGGAATATAAAGAAAAACTTATTTCAATTGATTCTGCAATGGAAGTTAATGATGCAATAGAATACTTAAATGATACTTCAGACGATAAAGTTGTAAATAATGATAATAGTAATATTTTAAATGAAATTGATAAGGCAAAAGAAGGTACAAACCTTGTAAGTGCTCTTAATTTTAGGGCAGATGATTTTGCTACAGAAGAAATAGATTCAAAACCTTCTATAACAATAACAACTGTAAAACAAGTAACTTATAAAGAAGATGTTGATTATAAGACAATATATAAAGACGATTCAAGTGTTTATGTCGGAACAACAAAAGTTACACAAGAAGGTAAAGACGGAGAAAAGAAAGTAACGGCAGTAAATACATACGAAAATGGAGAAGTTGTTGAAAGTGATGTTCAAAGTGAGGAAATAATTGAAGATTATACTCCAAAAATTGTAGCAAGAGGTTCAAAACCACTTCCTCCGACAACAAGTAGCGGCACATTTATTATGCCTGCAAGTGGTACAATATCTGCTTTAAATAAAGCAGGGTCTCATGCGGGATATAAAGCTGTTGATATTGCAAATCCTACAGGAACACCTATTTATGCATCTGATACAGGTATCGTTGTTAGAGCAGGATGGTATGCAGGATATGGTAACTGTGTAGATATTGATCATGGTAATGGATATTTAACAAGATATGGTCATAACTCTTCAATTTTAGTTACTGTCGGACAAAAAGTTCAACAAGGTGAAAAAATTGCTCTTATGGGAAGTACAGGAAACTCAACAGGTCCACATTGTCACTTTGAAATTCAGTATAATGGAGTTCAACAAGTTATATTAAATTATTTTGATTATTTAAGAAACGGACTTTATGTAAATGCCTTACAAGAATAATTGGGGGAAAATTGTAATGAGTACTATAATAATTATTGCATGTTTAGTCGTTGCGGTATCGATTCAAGTAGTTCTTTGTAGAAAAGATAATATTCACATGGGATTAATAATTCCAGGAATATTTATTCTTATTGCTCTTGTTATGAGTTTATTAGCCGGTGGAGATACACTATTAAAAGTAAATACTTTTATGCAGTGGGTTTCTCCTGGTATTGTGGCACTTGCTATTTATATTTATATAAAAAAGAAAAAATATGACTTAAGAAAGCAAGAACACGAGGAATACAAAAAAAATCAAAATAATAATTTAGTTGATATAAATGAAAATGAAGTAATTGAAGTAGAAGCTGAAATAATAGATAAAGAGGAATAAAATCGGGAGGTAATAAGCCTCCCGTTTTTTATATTTAATATATATTTTAAATTATGTTGGTTTGTATTATAATGTAAACAAATATCTTAGGAGATGAAGATTATGACATTAGAAGAATTCTTTATGAAATATAAGAAAGTTGCTCTTGCATATAGTGGAGGAATAGACTCTTCATATCTTTTATATATGGCAAAAAAATATAATGTAGATGTAACGGCGTATTTTGTTAAAACAGAATTCCAGCCTAATTTTGCAATGAAAGATTGTCTAAGATTTGCAAAAAAGGTTGATGCAGATTTAAAGATAATTGCACAAAATATTATTGATAATTCTGATATTGTAAATAATAGTAGTAATAGATGTTATTTTTGCAAGAAGTATTTTATGAATCTTATAAAAACGAAGGCAAAAGAAGACGGATATGAGATATTAATTGACGGTACTAACTTTTCCGATGATGAGCATGACAGTCCCGGTATAAAAGCTTTAAAGGAAATGGATATTTTATCACCTTTAAAAATGTGCAGTATTACGCAAAAAGATGTAATACAACTATCTCTCAAGGAAGGGCTTGATATTGAAAATAAAAATTCGTATTCTTGTCTTGCAACCAGAGTATGTGAAGGTGAAAAAATAACAAAAAACTTTTATCCAATATTGAAAAAACTGAAGCATATCTTTTTTCTTTAGGTTTTAGAGATTTTGATTTATCTGTTACAAATAATACTGCTGTTATAACGGTAAAGAAAGATGATATGGATAATATTTTTGCATATAGAGATAAAATCATAATTGCAATGTCTCCGATGGTTGATAATGTTTACTTAAATTTAAACAATAAAAAATAGATAGATTTTATATTGGGAGGAAATATGAAACAAATTTATGTTAATTGTTCTAATGGTGTAGACTGCGAAAGTATAATGTCTGCATTATATGATTTATATGATAATAAAACAGAATTTTTAAATGTAATAAATAATTTAGAGATTGGCGATATAAATATTTCTTTTAAAGATAGAAAAATAAATAATAGAGTATTTAAAAGTGTAAGTAATGATTATATAAATTACAATAAAGGAAAAGAAATAGATAATAATATTATTGAAGAAGATATTCCTTTAGATAGTTTATATGCATATGAAGTAGGTTATGATGATTATTTAAAAGAAAGAGCCATGATAAATAATAATGTAACTAATGAGAATAATGAACAATCAGATTCTGAAATTATGGATTTTCCTTTAGACGGACTATATGCTTTCGAGGTAGGATATAATGATTATTTAAAGGGAAGGAGTGAATTTCAAAAAAAAGAGCAGGATGTTAAATATGAAGAAAGTAACGATTTTCCAGTTGATAGTCTTTGTGCTTTTGAGATAGGCTATGATGATTATTTGAAGGAAATGATAAAGAATCATGAAAAAGAACATGAGCATAATAGTATTTTACTAAATGAAATTAATAATATTATAGATAAGACGAATTTAGATTTTAATATAAAAGAAGATATAAAAAATATATTTTCTATTCTTACTTTAGCTATGGCAAAAGTACAGGGGATTGATGTAAGTGAAGTTCATTTTCATAAAGATAAGATTTTTTATGATATTACTTATGTATGTGGGGTAGCATATTTAATAAATAAGTTAAATGTAAAAAAAGTTATATCATCTTCTGTTGCAGTAAGTAATATGAGTAAAAATGCAGATAGCAGTTATTATATCGTGAATGAAATTTTAAAAGGAATTCCTGTACATGTAAAAGAAAATACAAAAAATCTTACTCCATTAGCTGCTGCGGTTATAAAATATTATTCTGATGAGTTTATAGATGATTTAAGTATAGCTTATAATAATATTGGATATGGGATAGGTGAAGATGAAGATATTTTTTTAGAAGTGTTTATTGGGGATTATAATAATCAATTAATTCCGGAAGATAAGGTTATTTCTCTTTTAGTTGATTTATCTGATATGAACACAAATGAAATTGATTTTGTATTTGAAAGATTATTACAATCAGGAGTTTTAGATGTTTATACTATACCAATACATAAGAAAAATGGTTATTCAAGCTTAATGGAAGTCATATTAAATCCTGAAGATGAAGAATCTATTGTTAAAGAAATATTTAAGTATACTAAGGCCTTTGATATAAGAAGAAAAGAATATGATAGATATGTTTTGGATAAAAAGGTTGAAAATATATATACGAAATATGGTATGGTAAGATTTAATATTGCAAAAGGATTTGGTGTAAATAAAGTTGAACCTGAGATTGAAGATTTAAAAGAAATAGCAAAGCGAGAAAATATTACTTTGGATGAAATTGATTTTAAATAAAAAAAGAACATCTTTATTGATGTTCTTTTTTATTTATCATTTACTAAAATTATTCGATAATTTCAGCAACAACTCCTGAACCTACTGTTCTACCACCTTCTCTGATAGCGAATCTTAATCCTTCTTCGATAGCGATT
>NZ_JAYFFH010000003.1:0-215836 GCF_036289385.1 Anaerofustis butyriciformans | reverse complement strand
CGTGGTCTTATGCGGGTTTAATCCAAGTTTCCCTGGGCTATCCCCCTGTATGAGGTTGGTTACCTACGCGTTACTCACCCGTTCGCCACTTTCCACTTATAAAATCTTCCGAAGAATCATTCATAAGCTTCTCGTTCGACTTGCATGTGTTAAGCACGCCGCCAGCGTTCGTCCTGAGCCAGGATCAAACTCTCAATATAATTTATCGCATCAACCTCTCGGTCGATTGTTTACATCTTAAATCTTAATCCGACTCTTTACTCAAATCTCACTGACTAAATTTGCATATAGCAATTCATATCATCTTTTCTCTTTTATTCTTTTGTCTTATTATCTCGCCGCCTCTTTCAGAGTCAGCTGAATTATAATACCACATACTCAATCTCTTGTCAACTACTTTTTTAACTTTTTTTGTCATTTTTTTTCATTGACAACCTTCTCGTATGCTTTTTCAGCTTACCGCTCGAAACAGCTTTGTTATATTATCACTTTATTTCCTTATTGTCAACTGTTTTTTGCAAATTTTTCTTTTTTTCTTTATATAATCTTATTCAATGACATAATCTACTGCCACACTAGTCTCTCTCACCTTGTGCATATAACTTTTTACAACATCACAATGATATGGATCTTTTTGATATTCATCTAAAGCTTCTTTTGATTCTAATAAAACCTCTAGTATCAAATCATAAGATCTTTCAGAATGAAGAAAGTCTATTCCTACATTTATATCTTTTATTAATGATACATGATCTTTCATAGACATAAGAGTTTCTTTAGCCATTCTGCATGCCTTTTCACTATTATCTTTTAATTTAAAGCAAACTATATGTTTTATCATTTTATACACCCTTTACAGATTTTTTAATTTTTCAACTGCTTTATCAACATATTGTTTATCAAGCTGTTCAATTTTACCTTCATCGCATTTTTTAGCAATTTCAGGATCAATTGGAATATTTGCAAGAACTTCTAATCCATATTTTTTAGCTACTTCATCAACATGACTTTCGCCAAATACACTTATTTTTTCATGGCAATTTGGACATTCAATGTAACTCATATTTTCAACAAGTCCAAGAACATTGATATTCATCATTTCGGCCATATTAACAGCTTTTTCAACAATCATAGAAACAAGCTCTTGAGGAGATGTAACAATCACAATTCCATCAACAGGAATTGTTTGAAAAACAGTTAAAGGAACATCACCTGTTCCGGGAGGCATATCAACAAACATATAGTCAACATCTTCCCAAATTATATCAGTCCAAAATTGACCAACAGCCCCTGCAATAACAGGTCCTCTCCAAACAACAGGTTTTGTATCATCTTCCAAAAGAAGATTTATTGACATAATATCAACTCCGCCTTCGCTCTTCTTAGGATATGCACCCTCTTTTGTTGCATAAACACTACCGCTTACACCAAATATTTTAGGAATTGAAGGTCCTGTAATATCAGCATCAAGTATCCCTACATTGTATCCAGCCTTTTTCATGTTTGATGCAAGTAAAGATGTAACTAAAGACTTACCAACACCGCCTTTACCGCTTACAACTCCTATTACTTTTTTTATATTACTTTTTTTATGAGGTTTTACAAGAAAATCCTCTCTGCTTTGTTTTCTTGATGAACAATTTGCACTGCAATTTGAACAATCATGTGAACATTCACTCATTACAATATTACCTCTTTAATTTATTTTTCATTTTTCATAACATTATAGCACTAATACTTTATTTTTTATACATATAAAACGAAATTTAGAAATAAATTAAAAAATAAAACATATAAAATACATTATATAATCACTCTTGATACTCTTTTCGACAAACGACTTACAATTTCATTTGAAATTGTACCTCCCACATCTGCCATATCCATTGCACTTAGATTTTCACCTATTAAAACAACCTCATCTCCAATCTTAACCTCATTTATATTACTTACATCAACAAAAAGCTGATCCATACAAATTCGCCCAACTATTTTTGCTTTTCTGCCACATATCAAAACATACCCTTTATTTGAAAGGTTTCTTGGAATACCATCTGCATACCCTATACAAATAACTGCTATTTTCATTTTTTTATTTGCTTTAAAATCAAGTCCATACCCAAGCCTTTCACTAACACCAATATCTCTAACAAGCTCTACTCTGGACTTCAACGTCATAACATATTTAAGATTAATATCACACAAAACTTTATCTTCACTTTTACTGTAAATACCATAAAGAGCAATACCTATTCTTGCATAATCATATTTTAAATTTGGGTAATTCAAAACTCCATAACTTCCTTGAATATGATATTTTAAATCCTTATATCCTCTTTTTATTAAAATTTTTCTAACTTTTTCAAATCTCTTTATCTGAAGTTTTGTAAACATAATATCATTCTTACTTAAACTATCACTTACACATAAATGACTAAACACACCTTCAACAATTAAATGTTTTAAACGTAGTATATCTAAAATACTATTAACAGAATAAAAACTTTCCCCAAGTCTATGCATCCCTGTATCCACTGCAATATGAACCCTAATATCTATTTTACTGTTATTAAGCATTAAAGCGTATTCATAATTAATAACAGTCTGAGTTAAATCATATAATTTAATAAGATATGCAAAACTTACATCTGTATACCCAAGAATCAATATATTCCCGGCTATACCACTTTTACGGAGTCTTATACCTTCATCCAAACTCGCTACACAAAAATCATATACACCCTCTTCATTTAAAATACTTGCAACTTCAACATCTCCATGACCATACGCATTGGCTTTTATTGCAGGCATCAATTTACAACTACTTCCCAGTATTTTTCTAAATTGGTTTACATTATAAATTAAATTATTTCGATTTATTTCCATCCAAGCTCTTTTATAATTTTCCATTTATTATCCCTCTATAAGAAAATAATTTCCTAATACTCTCAGAAAATAAATAAGAAAAAATGCAAACCAATATATATAATAACATCGAGTTATTTATTACAATATTTAATGATACAATATTTTTTAATATGAACCTGCATAAAACAATTATAAAAGGATGAATTATATAAACATACATAGACAAACTTCTTAATGTTTTTTTATTCTCTATATTAAAACTCAAAATAAAAGAGAATAAAAACACAACTAAAGGAACAAGAAAAATATACATACTGGAATGCCTTTGTAAATTTAAATTTCTAAGCATCATCCCTTCAATTAAAAGAAATATAATAGACAAAGTCAGTCCATAAATATTTACACTTCTTTTTAAAACCTTCTTTCTACTTCTAAGTAAAACACCTATCATTAAAAATATCGGTGCATAAAAAATACCGTTTCTTGTATAGTCGAAAAATTTAAAAAGAAAATCATAAAAACACTTTATGTATTTTACATTATATATAACTCCATAGTAACCATCTCCCAAAAGTCCCATAACATATAAAATCAACGTTATTACAAAAACCTGCTTTAAATTCAATTTTTTACTTAAAATAAATATCAATATACTTCCTATAATGACAGATGGCATATACCATAAATGATAAAATGTCCCGTCAAATAAAAACATTTTTAAAATACTGCCTATACTTTTAATATCTTCAAAACTATCGGCATACAAATTTATTGGAATATATAATAATGTTGCAAGCAAATATAAAACAACAATTTTCTTTATAAAAGCCATTAATATATTTACACCATTAGAATATGTTAACACTTTATAAAGAACAAAATACCCTGATACCATTAAAAAAAACGGTACTGCAACACGAAACAATACATATGTAATATAAAAATCAAGACTTTCATTAAAAGAAGATAATGGAGAGATATGTATCGCAACAACCATAAACGCAGCAATTAACTTAAAAATATCAATTCCGCCATACCCTATTCTTTTTTCCATTTTAACTTCTCCAAAGAGTAACAATAAAACCATCAATATTGTTACCTGATATCGTATAAGAAATATTATCGGGTATATCTATATATCCGTCCTTTTCAAATGGAACATAAAATATTTCTATCAAATTATTAATGTCACTATAAAACAAACTTTTTTCTTTATGTTTAAAAGATTTAACATATTCGATATACTCTTCCAAACACAAATTTTCTTTTTCCATAATTAAAGAATGCGGATATCCAACATATCTAAAATGCCACGGTTCATAAGATATTCCAGTTGTTTTTTCTTTATTCTTTTTATACCTTTCTATAAAACCATATTTAACGGCTCTTTGTTTAAAAATTTTAAAAATCCCACTATTTGGAAAATCAGGTCTTATAAAATCAACATCTTCACATCTTTTACCTATATCAATAGCAAGCCCTGTTTGATGTTCACTACACATAGGATAAGCTACATATTTATTTGTAAAATTAACACCATTTTCTTTTATAGAACTTTCATAAATATTTTCTTGTTCTGTCAAAGTTCTAAAACCGCTTACGTATACAAATTCATCTTTAACACCAATATCAAAAAGAAGTTCTTTAAGCATAAATGCCATTTTACTTTTTATATAAATACCATTTTCAAAATCTATATTTTTCATACCAGACTTTAAAGGTTCACTTTTTAAAGGGTAGTTTCTATTTACTAAAACTAGCTCACCGTCATAAACCATATCATTATTAATAAATAGTTTCATCACCGCCACCCATTTCAATAAGTGTATTTACAATTGCATCAAAATTTATACCTACACCTTTTAACATATTTGGATATCTGCTATGAAGGGTAAACCCGGGAATGGTATTTATTTCATTAAAATATATGTTGTTATTTTTATCTATAAACATATCAACTCTTGCAAAATCTTTGCAGTCTAAAATTTTATATATTTTTTCTGCTAAAGCTAAAACTTCTTTTTCAAGTTCATTATTTATTCTTGCAGGCAAGTGAATTAGTGATTTTTCCAGAGTGTATTTTTCGTTATAATCAAAGAACTTTCCTCCGGTTTCTATTTCATCTATCAAACCTGTAACAATTTTTTTATTACCAAGAATAGCTACCCCTACTTCAAATCCATCAATATTTTCTTCAATTACAACTTTATCATCATAACGAAAAGCTTCCTTTAATGCTTTATATAATCTTTCTTCACTTATTACTTTAGTAATGCCAAAAGACGAGCCTGATTTTAAAGGTTTTACAAACACAGGAAAGCCTACATCATCAATAAAATTTAAAATTTTATCTCTATCCTTAATATCATCTATCAATATACTACTTGGAACTTTACACCCAAAATCTTCAACTAGCTTATGAGCTCTATATTTATCCATACATAATGAAGAAGACAACACACCGCACCCAACAAAAGGAATACCTGTAAATTCTAAAAGACCTTGTATTGTTCCATCTTCTCCGTTCTTTCCGTGAAGAACGGGAAAAACAACGTCTATATGTTTAAAATAAACCTTATCTTCTTTTATATAATTAATCCCATTTGCATCCTTAGCCATAGGAAGAAAAACTTTATAACAAGTTTCATCATCAAACCATCTATCATCTTTTATTAGATTCACATCACCTTCATACAAATAACAATTTCCATTTTTCTTTATTCCAAGTAAATGAATATTATATTTAGCTTTATTGATTGACTTAATAACATAGTAAGCACTTTCCAAAGAAACTTTATACTCAAATGAAGCTCCTCCAAAAACAACTAAAACATCTTTTTTCATAGATTCCACCTTCTAAAAATAATATAAAACTTTGCAAAGCATGTAGTTATTCTGTAATATCATTATAAATTTTTAAAATAATAAAATATTGAAGCCCAGTTTAAGATGTTATTAAATTTTTTTAATAGTTATTAAGAAAAATTAATAAAAAAAGAACCTTAAGGTTCTTTTTTAATTAGATATAAAGTTTAATAATTTATTATAAGCTTTTTTTGCATCATTATAACCAAGATTATACAATGCCTCAAGTTTATATTTATTTTTTTCAAGTCTTGTTATATCCAAACTTTCGCTTGGTCTTATAACAAAAACATTTCCCTTTTCCTCTTCTTCCTTAATTTTATCTAATGAATTATTATAATTAATATGTCTGTTTGCCATTGAATTTATAAAATTGGGATATTTTTTATATTTTATTTTCATTACAGGCAAGAGCTTATTTTTCTCTTTTCTATATCCATTAGGCTGAGTAAGCACAACAACATTTTTTTCATTTCCATCTTTTATAGCTTTTTCAATAGGAATAGAATCTGCTATCCCTCCATCAAGATATTCTTTCCCATCAACCTTAACAATCCTTGAAAGTAAAGGAAGAGAACTGGAAGCTCTTACATAAATAATATCTTTATCCATATCTTTAAGTTTTATATATTCAGCCTCCCCGGTCTTCATATTTGTAACAACAGAATATAAATTTCCTTCATATTCTTCAAAAGTCTTTTTATCAAAAGGATATAATTTGTTTGGAATATCTTCATATACCATTTTTACCCCAAAATAATCCCCTGTTGTAACAAGACTATAAAAACTCGCATACCTTTTATCATCAAGATAATCAACATTTACTCTGTAAGCTCTGTCTCTTTGTTTTGCAAGATAGGAACAAGCATGACAAATCCCTGCAGAAACTCCATAAGTATTTTCAAAATATATATCTTTATCAATAAAAAAATCCAAAACACCTGCAGTATAGACACCTCTCATACCGCCGCCTTCAAGAACAAGTCCACCTTTATACATAGCCACCTCCACGTTTGTTCTTATTTTTTAACAGATATTATAACACCATTCTTTCATCTTTCAAACAACATAGAAACTTTTACATTCAAAATATTTTAAGTATAATATAATAAAAAATATAGAAAGAGGTCTTAATTATGGAAGAAGAAAAAATTATAATGGATAAACAATTTTTTATAAATGGTTCATGGGTAAGTTTTAGAATTTTAGAAGAATTTTTAAATAAAGAAAATTATGATAAAACAATAAAAGAATTTCTTGAAGAAAAAAATTTACTTGGGAAGGAACATTACTTACTAAACCCAACATTTCTTATTGAAACCTTATATGGACTACTATTTGTAGAATATGAAAACAAAATAAAAAGTAATACTAACTTTAATGGCATACATATAAATACAGATATTGCTGAAAAAATCTCAAGATATATTGGTAAACATTTTACTATTATAAAAAACATAGAATCGAACAAAAAAAATGAATATAAATATCCTTTATATATTATAAAACTAAGAAACTCATTAGCCCATTTTCATATTGAACTGGAACAAAGTGATAATAAATACCTCATATTTAAAGATAAGCACCCAAACGAAAAAGATTATCATTTTATCGCTGCAATAACTATTGCACAATTAAAATTGTTTTTAGAAGAAATATCAAAATTATTTTAAAAGGAGCATTACGCTCCTTTTAAAACATTCCCGTATACAACGTTCTCTCTATTATATTTTCTATAACATAACATACGGGATCGTTATTATTATCCAGATCCAAAACAACATCACTTGCTTCTTTTAGTTTTTTACTGCCGTTTGCAACACTTACACCAAGCGCAGCATTTTCAATTAAAGGAAGATCATTGTCACTATCTCCCACTGCAATAATTTCTTCTTCTTTTACATTTAATTTATCGGCAACTTCCATTAATGTAACAAATTTATCTATCCCTTTAGGATAAAAATCTATCAACACTCTGTAAGAAACACACCCCGTTATTGTTTCATATTCCTTTGATAATATTCTATTTACATCTTCTTCGGTTTCATAATATGCACAAATTTTAAATGGATTTGGAACATCTAAAATATCTTTTAACTTGATAAAATGAGCATCACCATTATTTGGACGCATTGTAGTAACGCAGCTTTTATCTTCAGTTTCATACCACATTCCCATTTCATTTGTAACCACAAAAGATTTACATGTTTTTCTCAAATGTTCTACAAGACGTTTGTAATCTTCTTTATCAAAAACTTTTATAAAGTTTACTTCTCCCTTTGTATTAAAATAACTTATACCATTATCCGCAACATGATAACAATTATCAAGTTCAAGACTTTCGGCAATAGGAAGTACACCTTTATAATATCTTCCGCTTGATAAAACAACATACACACCTAAATCTTTACATTTTTTTATCGCATCTACGGTCTTTGGTGTTACTTGTTTTTTATCATTAAATAATGTTCCATCTATATCCAGCGCTAAAATTTTATACATATTTATCCCCTATCTTAAAATTTTGCATTATTTACTGTTCTTGGGAAAGGAATAACGTCTCTTATGTTTTTCATTCCTGAAAGATACATAACAAGTCTTTCAAAACCAAGTCCAAAGCCTGCGTGCTTAACTCCGCCATATCTTCTAAGGTCTAAATACCACTGCATACTTTCCTTGTTCATTCCAAGTTCATCCATTCTGTTTTCCAAAATATCAAGTCTTTCTTCTCTTTGACTTCCTCCGATAATTTCACCAACGCCCGGAACTAATAAGTCTACAGCCGCAACTGTTTTATTATCATCATTCATTCTCATATAGAAAGCTTTTATTTCTTTTGGATAATCTGTAACAAAAACAGGAGCTTTAAAATGCTTTTCTGTCAAATATCTTTCATGTTCTGTTTGAAGATCAAGTCCCCACTCAACAGGGTACTCAAATTTTTCTTTTGCATTTTTCAAAATTTCAATAGCTTCGGTATAAGTAATTCTTTTAAATGTTGAATTAACTATACCTTCAAGTCTTTCAATAAGTCCTTTATCTATAAATTTATTGAAAAATTCAATTTCATTTTTTGCTTTATCAAGTGCATAACTTATAACATATTTCATCATATCTTCTGCCATATTCATATCATCATTTAAATCAGCAAAAGCAATTTCAGGTTCTACCATCCAAAATTCAGCAGCATGACGAGGGGTATTTGAATTTTCAGCTCTAAAAGTAGGACCAAAAGTATATACATTTTTAAATGCCATAGCATAAGCTTCTGCTTGCAATTGTCCTGATACTGTCAAATATGTTTCAGCAGAGAAGAAGTCTTTTGTATAATCAATATTATTTTCATCATTTAAAGGTGGATTTTTCATATCAAGTGTAGTAACTTGGAACATTTCACCGGCACCTTCACAGTCACTTGCAGTAATTAAAGGAGTATTAACATAAACGAAGTCTCTTGTTTGGAAAAATTCATGTATTGCATATGCAAGTAATGAACGAAGCCTAAAGACTGCATTAAAGCTGTTTCCTCTTGGTCTTAAATGAGCAATCTCTCTCATATATTCAAAAGTATGTCTTTTCTTTTGAAGAGGATAAGAGTTATCACTATCTGCAAGAAGAGTAACGCTAGTTGCTTTTATTTCAAAATCCTGTTTCATATCAGGAGTAACATTTAATATTCCCACAACCTTAACACCGCTGCAAGCATGAAATTTTGTTACCTCATCATAGTTTTCTATTTTATCTTTTTCAATAACAACCTGTACATTTTTAAAATTGGTTCCGTCGTTTATTTCCATAAACCCAAATTGATTTGAAGAACGAATTGTTCTAACCCATCCGTCAACGGTAACTTCTTTACCGTCATACATATTATAGTTTTCAAATAAATGCTTTGTATTTATTTCCATAAATATTCTCCTTAAATCCCTAATTTATTTTATTATATCACAATTTATAATAAATAAAATTAAATTTACACCACATATATTTATTAATGAATAAAACCCTTTTATAATAGGCAAAAACACTCTTTCATATTCGTGTATAATTTAATAAAAAAGAAATATTTAAAAATATTAAATATTTTTTTTAAAAACGTGTTGACAAGATTAAAATTATGGGGTATACTATTTAAGCATTTGTGAGATGCGGGTGTAGCTCAGTGGTAGAGCCCTGGCCTTCCAAGCCAGTCGCGAGGGTTCGATTCCCTTCACCCGCTCCATTAATTTAAAATATGCGCCTGTAGCTCAGCAGGATAGAGCAACGGCCTTCTAAGCCGTGTGTCAGGGGTTCGAATCCCTTCAGGCGCGCCATAAAAACAAAAATAAACTTTGATGTTTGATGGTGATTGTAGCTCAGCTGGTTAGAGCGCTGGATTGTGGCTCCAGAGGCCGTGGGTTCGAATCCCATCTTTCACCCCAGAACACAGGGGTATAGCCAAGTCGGTAAGGCAACGGACTTTGACTCCGTGATCGTAGGTTCGAGTCCTGCTACCCCTGCCAAGCAGATAATTAATCGAATGAGCAATCATTCGATTTTTTTATTTTATATTTGTTTTTTATTTTCTACTTGATAAATATATTTTGTTGGTATATCATATTTTATAAATATAGGGGTATCGCCAAGTTGGTAAGGCAATAGATTCTGGCTCTATTATTCGCGGGTTCGAGTCCTGCTACCCCCGCCATAAAAAATCAAAACTTTTTTATTAAAAAGCAGAAGTTTTACTTCTGCTTTTAATCTTTTCTTCTTATTGTTGTTGAAGGAATACCCATTTGTCCCCTATATTTATTAACGGTTCTTCTTGAAATTGCACACCCTTTTTCCTTTAACATTTTAGATATTTTTTCATCACTAAAAGGCTTCTTCTTATCTTCCTTTTCGATAATAACTTTTATTTGATTTTTTATTTCATCATCAGTGCATTCATTCGCATTTAATTCACTGTTACCACCAACTGTCTGTTTGAAAAAGGACTTAAGAGGAAATACACCTCTTTTTGTTTCTACATATTTTTCATTTACTATCCTGCTTACGGTAGAAACATTTATATCACACTCATTTGCTATATCAGACATTTTTAGAGGTTTTAAATTACCATTCTTTAAAAATTCACCTTGAACCTTAAATATCTCTTCTGTAACCTTAAGCATATTTTCTTTTCGTTTTTTTACTGCACTTATTATAAACAAAGCCTTATCATAATGTTCTTTATAAAAACTCGATAAATCTTTGTCATTTGCAAAACGACTCATTTCTATTAAAGAACTTTTATCCATTTGTATTGAAGGAGTGTTATCTTCAATTAATGATACTATAATTTTCCCGTTCTTTTCAACGACCCTAAGCTCAGGATATATGTATAAATTATCCTCATCTTCAATAAACTCACTTGCTATATTCAAGTTACAAGACTTTATATCTTCTATCAAATCATTAATATAATCTATGTCAAAACCTGTTTTTAAATGTATTGAATTTATTTTGCCATAAGCTATATTTTCCATATAGTTGTTTAATAGTATAGAATGTTCTTCTTTATAAATTCCTTTTTCTTTAAGTTGTATTTCGATTCTCTCAATTGGGCTTTTAGCACAGACCCCACAAGGAGAAAAAGACTGTAAAATATTTATATATCTAATAATACTTTCTTCTTTTAAAGATAAAACAGAACTTACTGCTTTAGTATCTATATTCAAGTATCCTTTTGAGTCAACATCATTTATTAAATATTCCAAATAAAACTTATCGTCTTTATTTATATCTAAAAGCCCTACTTGAAATAATAAATTTTCTTTTAAAGTCTGTCCTGATAAATCCTTTGCAATACTTTCGTTAAATCCGCTGTTAGAAGTGAAAACATAAGAGTTCCCATCATCTTCCTCGCTTTCAGTTATTATAGATTCTTCCCTTTCCATAGATCCTGTAATATCTTTTTTTATGGGATTTTCATATTCTATAAAAATATTCAAATCAGCCTCATTTTCTATAAAAGAACTGAGTTCAAAGACATTAAAATGTAAAAGTTGTATAGCCTGTTTCATTTCATGTGTCATTACTAGCTGCTGCTTTTGTTTTTGAGATTGCTCTAACTTTATCATAAGCCTTTCCTCCTGATACCATATATAACATATATTAAAATTTATTGCTACAAAATTAATTATAAAAACACACCAATTATTTACATAAGTTTATAACAGCACCAAAAGGAACTATATTACATAGTTCCTTTGACAATTTTAATTTTAAAGTATTTATTATTTTTATTCGAACATTTTTATAATTAATCTTGAAGTAGTACGCTTACTCTATACATACCAGGTTTTGAAGCCATTTCAAAGGCTTTTTGTACATCATCAAGTTTAAATTTAGTTGGCTCAATAATTTTTGAAACATCTACGCTTCTATCACTTAACATTCTTCCAGCTGTGAAGAAGTCAATTGAATCTGCTGCAAATGTACCGATTAGTTCAAGTCTCTTATAATGAACTAAGTTTGAATCAAACTCAAGCTGTGGAGCAGGATATCCGGCAGCAAAGAATAATACTCTTCCGTCTGTTGGTTTTAACATTTCAATAGCTTGATTATTTGCAAGTGTTAAACCTACAGCAACAATAACTGCATCGGCGCCTACACCGCCTGTAAGTTTTTTAACTTCTTCAACTGGGTCACAGTTACCTGCATCGATAACTTCAAAGCCCATAGCTTTAGCAGTTTCAAGTTTCTTTTCCATTACTTCTGAAACAATAACTCTACATCCGTTTGCTTTTGCAGCTTGTGCATTAACAAGTCCCATTGTACCTGCACCTATGATTACTACATTTTCCATAGGTTTTACTCTTAATTTTTTAAGTCCTTTTACAACAGTTGCCAATGGTTCAAGGAAAGCAGCTTCGCTAGGAGATAAATCTTTACTTACTTTGATAACGCTTCTTGCATTTCTAACAGCATAATTTGCAAAACCAAAAGCACCTAAATAACCATCTTCTGTTCTTCCTGTTATAGAAGTATCGGTGCAATGTAAAACATCACCTTTTCTACAAGATTCACATTCTCCGCATCCATCATAAGCCATTGCAACTCTGTCTCCGATTTCAAAATCCATTACTTTTTTGCCTTTTGCTACGATTGTACCAGAGCCTTCATGACCGCCTGCCATAGGATAGCCTTGATGTTCTCTAAGTCCTAACCATTGACCATAGTCTGTTGTACATATATTACAAGCTTCTTGTTTAATTAAAACTTGTCTGTCGCCAAGTTCAGGTAAAGGTCTTGTTCTAACTTCTGCATGTCCTTTTTCTGTTAAAACTGAAAATTTCATTTCTTTTATGTCCATTTTTATTTCTCCTTTTTACCATATAATTTTATTCTAAAGCACTTTTATAAATATTGATTACATCTTCTTTGCTTAGTGAAACGAATCCGCCTACATTACCGTTCTTTGTGCATTTTTCTGCCATTTCAACGATTTTTTCATCCCCTACGTTTACGTCTTTTAAACATGTAGGTTGTCCAACTGATTCAAAGAATTCTTTTGTTTTTGCAATACCTGCAAGAGCTGTTTCTTCAGGATCATCATAATTTTGTCTGATTCCCCAAACCTCTACTGCATATCTTACAAAACGCATTACATCATGTTTATATACATATTTCATCCAATGAGGAAGAATAAGAGCAAGTGTTGTTCCGTGAGTAATTTTATATTCACCGCTAAGTTCATGGCCTATCATATGAGCGCCCCAGCATTCGTCTCTGCCTACTCCTAAAATTCCGTTATGAGCAATTGTTCCAGCCCACATTATTTCTGCTCTTGCTTCATAATCTTTTGGATCTTTTAAAACTTTATATACATTGTCAATAATTGTTTTAATTGTGCTTTCACATAATCTGTCAGTAAATTCAACATGTTTTGTGTTTGTAAAATATCTTTCAAATACATGAGATATAATATCTACACAACCTGCTGTTGTTTGGAATGGAGGAAGAGAATATGTAAGTTCAGGATTCATAACTGCAAATACAGGTCTCATTCTTACATCATCAATGGCTCTTTTAGAATTACCGTTTGTTAAAATAGAAGATATACTTGATTCACTTCCAGTTCCAGGAATTGTAAGAACAACACCTACTGGCAAAGTATCGTTTATTGTTCCAACTCCTTCATAAATATCCCATACATCACCGTTGTAATAAACACCTACACCGATTGATTTTGCAGTGTCAATAACGCTTCCGCCACCTACTGCTAAAATAAAATCAATGTTTTCTTTTTTACAAATTTCAATACCTTCTCTTACAAGTTCAACTTCGGGATTTGCTTTAACACCGCTTAATTCTATAAATTCTAAATTTTCTTCATTTAAAGAATTTACAACAGAATCATATAAACCGGTTGTTTTTAAATAATCCCCGCCGTCATTTACAAATAAGACTTTTTTACCATATTGTTTTATTTCACTGCCTACAGTTTTTTCGGTTTCTTTACCGAAAATAAACTTAGTATCACATAAAAAATTAAAGTTGTTCATAATATCTCCTTATACAGTTTATTTTAATTAATTTTTTATAAATTAAGCTTTTCCGTTTGAACCAAAAAGTTTAATGTAATGTTCTAAAGATTCAACAAAACCGTCTTTTGCGACAATTGAAATATCGCATAAATTAGCTTTTAAGTTACCAAATTCACCTTTTGAACCGTCTTGTTTCATACCGTCCCAGTCAAAGTCAAGATATTTAACCATTGCATTTAATGCTGCTGTACTTAAGTCTGTAAATAAGTTAACTTTTTGAATACCTGTTTGTACTGCTTTTTGTAAGTTATCATCTCCTGTACCTGAACCACCATGTAATACAAGAGGAATATCAATTGATTTACTTAAATCATCTAATAATTCAAACTCTAAATGTGGAGTTCCCTTATATGTACCATGTGATGTTCCAACTGCAACAGCAAGACAATCAACACCTGTTAAGTCAATATATCTTAAAGCATCTTCTTTTTTTGTAAGACCAGCATCTCTTGTTTGTTCATATTCAAAGCCTTGTCCTACATGTCCAAGTTCAGCTTCAACAGAAACATCTGCACCATGGGCAATTTTTACAACTTCTTTTACTTCTCTTACATTTTCATCAAATTCAAGAGTTGATCTATCTATCATTACAGATGTAAAACCATATTTAATCGCATGAACAATCTCTTCAAAAGGACCGCCATGGTCTAAGTTTAATGCTGCTACAACATGTGGGTATTTTCTTTCATAAAATCTTACGATATCCGCAGTTTCTTCAAGGAAAGGAAGTCCGGCACAATCTAAAATAATTGGAGAGTTTAATTTATCAGCAGCCTCGTAACAAGCTTTTACACTAATATCGTTATAAACATTTGGCGCCGCAACCCCATACTTTCCTTCTTTAGCTTTCTTTAAAATTTCATCCATTCTGACTAACATATCCGTCTAAATCCTCCTAAAAATTCATCTAATTTATCTATTATTTATATATGTATCTATTTAAAATAATCCTATCATTGCACCTAAAATTGATATTGCAACTATACCGATTGAAATAAGTCCATATTTTTGTGTTTTATTTTTAAGAATGTAATAAATACCAAATACAACACCAAGAGGTAATAATCCAGGAGCAATACTATCCAAGATACCTTGAATTGTCATTTCTGCACCACCAACTGTAAAGGCTATTGGAATAGTTAATTTAACATAACTTGATGCTAAAGCACCCATCATGAATAACCCTAAAATAGCTGTACCTGAAATAAGTTCATTAATCCAACCAGATTGAAGAATATTCTTAACTGATTCTTTTCCAAGTTTGTATCCCATATTCCATAAATATTTACCAATTAAGAATGTAATGATTGTGAATACAAATGGAATAATCGCACCTAATACACTACCTGTTATACCAAAAGTAACCGCAATACCTGCAATAATTGTTTTTAATGTACCCCAGTCAATGGTATCTCCAATACCTGCAAGAGGTCCCATTAAACCGGTTTTAATACCTGTAATTGCATTTTCTCTCATTTCTCTATCGCCATCATGAAGTTCTTCTTCCATTGCTATAGTCATACCGTGAATAGGTGTACCCCATGTACCTTGACTATTAAAGAAGTTTAAGTGATTTTTTAAAGCATAACTTAAATCTTCTTTTTTCTTATATAACTTTTTAAGAATTGGTATCATTGAATAACAAAATGGAATACCTTGCATTCTTTCATATGAGCTTGCAACTTCAACGTCAACCCACCATCTGAAAAATGCTTTATTAATATCTTTTTGTGTTATTTTTTCTGCTTGTTCTTCTTTATTTTCAACAACTTCATTAACTTCTTCGTTAACTAAATTTTTTTCCATATTTTCTTGTTTCATTTTAATCTCCTTTTAGGTTGTAGTATTTTGATTTTCTCTTCTTAAGAAGATAATAAGTAATGCCATACATGTTCCGAATATTGCAGCTGCCATTACACTAATTTGTAAGTATTGAACCATAAAGAATCCTAAAATAAAGAATGGTAAATATGTCTTCTTTCCAATAATAAATACTGTAATAGCAAAACCAAGTGCAGGTAATACGCCGCCTGTAACTTCTAAACCATGAGTTAACCAAACTGGTATAGCCGCTAAAATATTTTCTACAACACCCGCTCCAAAATAATTAGCTAAAAATACAGGTGGGAATCTTAAGAAAAATCCTAAAATTAAAGGGAATAATATCGCACATCTTTCTATTCCTTTAATATTGCATTCTTCTGCATATTTATCTGCTTTATGAGCAAAACTTGCTTGAATTGTTCTTCTGATTTGATCTTGTAATACACCAAGTAAACCAAAAGGAATTGCAAGTGTAACTGCTGTTGCAGCAGGAATATCTGAAACTAAAGCTATTGGAATAGCAATAACGCCTGCTAAACTTTCATCTGCTGGAATATTTGCTCCGGCAGCAACCATACCAAGATATACCATTTCTAGAGATGCCCCTATAATCATTGCTTTTGCAACATCTCCATATATAAGACCAAAAGGCAGTGCCATAACGATCGGTTGGCAAATCGCCCAGTGGAATGTATAACCTAATTTACTTTGACTAATCCAGTACCAAAGACCGGCTACAATCGCTAATGTTAATAACATAATATTTCTCCTTAACTATTTCTTATTTTTTTTCTTCAAATTTTTTAATCATATTTTCATAGTTCATTTTTGGTTCTTCAGGAATAATATGTATATTTATTTCAACTCCTGCATCATGAAGTTCTTTTAATTTTGAAACGTCATCTTCATCAAATGATACTGCTCTTAAAATAACAGTTCTACCCGGAGCACTTGGAAGTCCTCCAATTTGGATTTTTTCAATATTAACTCCCTCATTTTTAAGTTCATAACATGTTTTAATATCTTTAAATAAAATTAATAAATTTCCGTTTCCAAGTTCATTTTCCATCCAGCCCTTTTTAGCATCTTCAACACTAAGTATTTCTACGCTAACGTCTTTTGGAGCTGCAGTTGTATAGATAATAGACATAAAGTCATCTTTTGCAAGTTCGTCATCAACGATGATTATTCTGTTCGCACCTGACATTTTTAACCATTTTGTTATTACCTGCCCGTGAATAAGTCTGCTGTCGATTCTAACAAGATTAATTTTTGCCATTTTTACCTCCTCCTTTTATTTTTTATGAATAATGACAATATAAAAAATTAATTAAACATAAGACTTCTTAAATCTTTAATTCCTTGAAGAGATGAATCTTTTGCAATATTTACCAAATCTTTTAAGGAATTATTTTCTCTTGAAGCAATTGCTTCGATTAGCATAGGTAAGTTTACACCGGTCAAGCATTCGATATTGTCAGAACCTTTTATATTCTTACCTGTTACGTTGCAAGGACTTCCGCCAAGCAAATCAACCATTACAAGAACTCCGCTTCCATCATCAAGCTCGGCTGATTTTTTTGCCACCTTTTGTTCAAGTTCATTAATATCATCCCCATGATTTAAAGATAACGCATCTATTTTTTCTTGATGCCCGATAATTAACTCGCTGCTTTTTACTAATTCTATTCCGGCATTTCCATGTGTTACTACTAATATCCCAATCATGAATTTACCCCCTTTCATTTTTCTTTTATCATTTGCCATATATAATGCAAAAAGCGTGCCAACTTTTGTGTGTAATTAGAATTTATAAAAAAATAAGCCAAATAACAGGTATTTGACTTAAAAAAATTTTTAAAAAATTTTTTATAATTATACTGTGTAAGTTTTACTGTAAAATAATTTTACTGTGTATTAATGTAAAAGCTCTATTATATAAGAAATTTCATCCTTTGGTATAAAAATATTAAAATCTTCTTCGCATTTAAAGAACGCTTCTTTTATTATTTTATACTCTTCCTTATGTTCTTCTATAAATTCTCCTGCATTAAGATGTGGAATAGATTCGTTTTTTATAACTCTTTCAAGCATACATCCTGTATGCATAATAAATCTTAAAAATACATCTTTCCCAACAGGAAGTGCCAATTTTGAAAAAATATCATTAAAAGCGTCAATCAAAAGTACACTTGCTTTTTCATAATTTAAAAATGTAAGTATATTTTTTAAGGTTTCTTTAACAACCGTTTTATTAATAATTGTATCTTCTTGATTTTGAATATACTTCTGACCATTTAACAACTGATGTAAAATACTTATTCCGTTTCCTACAATAAGCTCATTTATAGGAATAAATGGAATATTATTAATTTTTAAATCCACTGTTCCCACAACAGCTATAACATCGCTTATTCCTTTTTCTTCTAAAACCTTGTCAATATTGTCTGCACTTAATATATCCAAATGTTTTATTACCACATTATATTTATTTACATCAATGGATTCTTTTATTATATTATCAATTTTTACTGCAACACCTTTTCCTGAAATACAGGTTGTTATAATTGTTTTTTGTTTTTCATAAGGCGCAGGTAAAACACTTATTTTACTGTGTAAATTTTGATAAATATTTTCTAAATCTTTTTTTAAGGAAATTAAATCCGTATCTCTTAGGCTTGCCTTTCTGACAGCCTCTATAACAAGTAAGGTAGATACCATTTCTACAGTACAAATATTCTTTCCTGTTTTTTTCATGGCCATTTCTCCCATCATATTAAGAGAACCCATATCTACAAGAAGAAGTACCCCTCTGCCCTCATCGGTATCATTTATCATATCGCAAAGGTTATTTAATGCAGTGCTTGTACTCATATCCATAGGCATATCCAAAGCTCTGCAATGGTGCGTATTTAATAAATTATTTACAAAATCAGCCATACTGCTTGCTGTAGAGTTTCCGTGAGCCATTACAATAACGCCTATATTACTTTTGTTTTCTATTTCTTCCGGCGCACATAAAAACATAGTTAAAAATCCAATTTCATGTTTTGGAATTTTTATACTCAAATCCTCTTCCAATAAAGCAAAAATAAATTTGGCAATCTTTAGTTCCTTTGGATTATTTAGTACAATTTCATTTATCTTATCATTTTTTATGTATGTTCCGTTTGAAACTCTTGCAACCATGGAATTAATATGCATTATCATTCCTATTTTTATTCTGTCAGAAAGCTTTCTTCCAAGCTTCATTTCCGCAAATTGAATTGCATCTTCACAAGTTTCCAATACCTTAATATCAACAATTTTTAATAAACTTTCTTTGTGAATATCTCTTTCATCTATTTTGTATTTTTCAAAAATTTGATTGAAATATTCGTCCAAATCAGAATTTATTATATTGCTTATCTCCATGCTACTTCTTCCCATTTTGATAAAATCGTTATATTTATCATTGATATGAGCAACAAGATTGGAATCACTATTTTGTTCTACTGCAAATTCTTTATTATTAAAATAATGATATTCTTCCGAATTTTTAATAAAGTCAATCAAATCATTTTTATTCTTTGAATATAAAAGACCTTCTTGTATATGTTCAGGAAGTATAGATGTACAAATTTCCACGTATTTTTTATTGTGCACTTTAT
Source organism: Anaerofustis butyriciformans (assembly GCF_036289385.1). Classification (NCBI taxonomy): domain Bacteria; kingdom Bacillati; phylum Bacillota; class Clostridia; order Eubacteriales; family Eubacteriaceae; genus Anaerofustis; species Anaerofustis butyriciformans. The sequence continues at coordinate 196,059 of NZ_JAYFFH010000003.1, read as the reverse complement.
AATCCAAAAAGCCTCTTGCACACAAAAGTTGAATATCAGCTTTAAGCTGTCCGACATTCCCCTTACACTCATATAATAAAAGAGCAATCAAAGCATCTTTATGAACTCTTATGGAAACATCCATATTTGTCTGCTCACTTGACAATATACTTTCTATAAGCTGCAATCTTTCAGATAAATGCCTTTCTTTTAACGAAGGAAGATTAATTGTAACAGGCATTCTTCTTAAAAAAGTTTGAAGCAAAGAAGCATTTATATCTTCAGTGGTTGCACCAATAATAAGAACATCTGCTTTTCTTTGTCCTCCTGTTTCTCCAAGTCTTCTAAATACATGCTTATCCATTAACATAAACAGTAATTCTTGACACTCGGGAGAAAGTCTATGAATTTCATCTAGGAAAAGAACTCCGCCGTTCGCTTCATCAATAAGTCCGCTTTTCTCTTTATCTGCACCCGTAAAAGCTCCTTTAATATGACCAAAAAGCTGAGACATTACAAGTTGAGGATTTTCTGCATATTCAGCGCAGTTAAAAACAACAAATTTTGCATCGCTATCTATTGTCTTCATTTCTATTGCATATTCATATATTTTTTCCGCAAAAGTACTTTTTCCTGTACCTGTGGGACCTGTAATTAAAGTATGAAGCCCTCTTGGCGGATATAATACCGCTGACTTTGCCTGCTCAATATGAGATTTTAAAGATGAGTTAAAACCAATTAGATTTTTAAAAGGATCCACATCTTCTATATCATTATTTTTTTCGTTTATAAAATTATTGTATATTTCTTTTTCAACAAACTTTACGGGTCTTCCATCTAATTTTATAATTTTTTCTTCTTTCACAAGTTCGTTAAGATACCTACTTGTATTACTTCTATCAGCATTAATTAGCTCAGATATTTCACTGGCATCAAGACCAATATCTTCTACATTTTTTACATTTTCTCGTTCATATTGATATTTTCTTAAAATATCATATACTAACTCCTTTCTGTTCATAAGTTTACCTCTCCATTTTACACACTCGATATTCTATATATAATATAATACACACTATCTATATATAAATCAACAAATATATTTTATTCGTTTACACATATTAAATAAATATTATATACATAAAATCTATCCCCTATTATCAAGAATAAGTGATATAATATAATTATTAATATGATAATAATGATAAAGGAGATATATAAATATGAAAGTATGTATGGTAATAACAGACGGATTTGAAGAAGTTGAAGCAATCGGAACATATGCAATTTTAAGAAGAGGCGGAGTTGAAGTTGATATTTATTCACTACTTGATAAAGATGCAACAGGAAGATTCGGTCTTACATGCACAAATTTAAAACCTTTCTCAAAACTAAACGGTGATGATTACAGTGCTTTAATATTACCTGGCGGACCGGAATATGTTGCAATAGAAGCAAGTAAAGAAGTACAAGCCTTAATAAAAGAATTTAATGATAAAGATAAATTAATATGTGCAATTTGTGCTGGTCCTACTATTTTAGGCAGAGCTGGATACTTAAAAGACAAAAATTACACATGTTTTACATCAATGAATGAAGATTTTGGTGGAACATATGTAGACAAATATGTTGTAAAAGATAAAAACTTTATAACAGGAAGATCTGCAGCAGCAAGTATCGATTTTGGTTTTGAAATTCTAAAAGCATTAGAAGGCGAAGAAAAAGAAAAGGAAATAAAAGAAGAAATATACTATTAAGAAGCTTCTTAATGAAGCTTCTTATTTTAACAAGAAGGAGATAATATGAGATACGAAGGAATTGTATACAGACCACCAAGCGAAGCATATAGCCTTATTGTTCAAGTAACAATAGGATGTTCACAAAACAGCTGTACTTTTTGCAGTATGTATAAAGATAAAAAATTCAGAATAAGAAATTTAAATTATATACTTGCAGATTTAAGCGAAGCAAGAAGGACATATGATAATGTAGAAAAAATATTTTTAGCTGACGGCGACGCACTATTTAGCGACATGGAAACTTTAAACGAAGTTCTAGATTATATAAAAGAAACTTTTCCGGAATGCAAGCAAGTATCATGTTATGCAACAGCAAAAAGTATTTTATTTAAAAAGCCAAGAGATTTAAGAGTATTAAAAGAAAAAGGATTAAAACTTTTATATATAGGCCTTGAATCTGGAAGTGACACAATACTAAAGAAAGTCAAAAAAAGAACATCTGCAAAAGAAATGATAAAAGCAGCAAAACAAGCTAAAGATGCAGGACTAAAAATATCTGTAACTGTTATATCGGGTCTTGGAGGATGTGAATTATGGGAAGAACATGCCATTAAAACTGCAGAAGTTTTATCTGAAATGGATCCTGAATATATAGGGCTATTAACTCTTATGGTTGAAGATGGTACAGTATTAAAACAACAAATTGAAAATGGCGAATTTAATTTATTGGAACCTAAGGATATTTTAAAAGAGACAAAATTGTTAATTGAAAATCTAAACTGCTCAAATGCAGTATTTCGTTCAAATCATGCCTCAAACTATTTAAACTTAAGAGCTACTTTAAATAAAGATAAAGAAAATCTATTAAAAACTTTAGATGACGCAATAAATGGGAATATATCATTAAAAGAAGAATATATGAGAGGATTGTAATAAAAAGCTTTACTAAAAAAAAATTTATGCTATACTATCAAAGAAAAAAACTAAAAGGAATGGGAAAAAGATGAAAAAAATTTTAACTTTTATTTTAGCAATTATTTTTGCAATGAATATTTTTATTGTACCTATTTCGGCTCAAACACAAAATCAAAATACATCAACAAATCAAGAAGTAATAAATGAAGACGAAAACAATACAATAAATCAAGAAGTTCAAACAACAACAAAAGAAGATGAAAAAAAAGAAGATTCAGATACAAATAAAGAAACTGAAAAACAATCTAATCAAGAAACAGAAAATAGCGAAAAAACACAAAATCAAAATGACTCTGCATCTTCTCAAAACAACTTAACAGAAGAAAAAGATATTACTAATGATGACCCTCAACAATTTAGAGCTAACGGAGATATTCCTGATGAATTTTATTCAACAGGTCCAATGGCAAGAAGTGCAAATAGCGGATTTAATTTAAAAAGTCCATATGACAATAAAACATATACTCATAACAGTAAATTTAAAGATTATAATGTAACGTATGGTATTGATGTTTCTTATTGGAATGGAACAATAAACTGGCAAAAAGTAAAAAACGATGGTATCAAATACGCATTTATTAGAGTTGGATACAGAGGATATGGCAAAGCGGGAACAATAGACAACGATTCAACTTTTAAAAGAAACATCACAGAAGCTAAAAAATATGGTATAAAGGTAGGAGTATACTTCTTCTCTCAAGCAATAACAACTGCGGAAGCAAGACAAGAGGCTAATTACACATTAAATAAAATAAAAGGTTATAGTATAGATATGCCTGTTGTAATTGACTATGAATATGCAGGAGGAAGTGATGGTAGATTAACTAATGCAAATTTATCAAAAACTGCAGCAACAAACATTGTAATGGAATTTTGTAAAACAGTAAAAAATGCAGGATACACTCCTATGGTATATGCAAATTACAGCATGCTTAATAATGATTTAAACAAATCAACAATAGATTCAACATATAAAGTATGGCTTGCTCATTATACAAACTCTACATCATATAGCGGTAAATATGAATTTTGGCAACATACAAGCAGCGGAAATGTTGACGGTATTTCAGGGAGAGTAGATATAAATGTTTGGTATACACCAAAAGAGTCAAAACCTACAATTAATACACCTACATTATCATTTAATGGAAGTAATGAAAATACAATATGGTTAAAATGGAATAAAATAGATAATGCTACAGGCTATGTTCTATATAGATATAATACAATAACAAAAAAATATGATGAAATAAAAGAAATTACATCTGGAGACACAACAACTTTTGCAGATAGATCAAAAGCTTCTGCTACAACATATCATTATAAGATAAAAAGCTTTTATACAGAAAAATCAGGAAAGAAAATATATAGTAATCTATCCAACATTTTTTCTGCAACAACATTACCAAGACAAGTTACGGGTCTAAATACTACAAAAACAGCTACAGGCAAAATAAACTTAACATGGAACAAAACTTTAGGTGCACATGGCTATAAAATTTTTAAATATAATGATAAAACAAAAACTTATGAATACCTTGCTAACGTAAATGCAACGAAATATCAAGATACAAACGTATCAAAAAATAATACATATTATTATAAAGTTGCCGCATATAAAACATTAAATGGGAAAAACTATCATGGTTTAACATCTCCACCTGCAGTATCAACAATATCCTCACCTAAATTATCATTTAATGGAAGTAATGAAAATACAATATGGCTAAAATGGAATAAAATAGATAATGCTACAGGCTATATTCTATACCGATATAATACAATAACAAAAAAATATGATACCGTAAAAGAAATTACATCTGGAGATACAACAACTTTTGCAGATAGATCAAGAGCCACTGCTACAACATATCATTATGCGATAAAAAGCTTTTATACTGACAAAGAAGGAACAATAATATATAGCAACTTATCTAATGTATTTTCTGCAACAACATTACCAAGACAAGTTACAGATCTAAAAGCTACAACAACAGATACAGATAAGATAACCTTAACATGGAACAAAACTTTAGGTGCACATGGTTATAAAATTTTTAAATATAATGATAAAACAAAAACTTATGAATACCTTACTAACGTAAAGGAAACTACATACCAAGATATAAACGTATCAAAAAATAATACATACTATTATAAAATTGCCGCATATAAAACGTTAGATGGGAAAAACTATCATGGTTTAACATCTCAAATCCTAAAGGTACAACATTAACAAAAAATGCAAAAGTTACAGCTTACGGATATAAAAATGATAAGTATAAAAAAAGATGGTATAAAGTTACCTTTACAAAAGGTAACAAAACATATTACGGATATGTTCATAGTAGTTATATAAAATTTTAGAGAGAACAAAATGTTCTCTCTTTTTTTATAAAATTATAAAAAATAAGATATAATAACATTACAGAGAGAAAGGATTTAAAGAAATGAAAACAATATTTTTATCAAACAATATTATTACAATGGAAGATAATATACATTGTAACGCAATTCTCACAGAAAACGGAATAATAAAAAAAGTAGGAACAAAAGAAGATATCTTAAAATTAAAGGATGAAAATACACAAATAAAAAACTATGAAGATAATTGCCTAATGCCTTCTTTCATAGATTCCCACAGTCATATTACAGCACTAGCAAAATCTCTTCTTATAGCAAACTTATCAAATGCAAAAAATTTTGATGATATTATTAACTTTTTAAATAAATATAAAAAAGAGAATAAAATAAAAGAAGGGGAATTCTTAATAGGGTTTGGATATGATCATAACTTCTTAAAAGAAAAAAAACATCCTACAAGAGATATTCTTGATAAAGTAAGTAAAGAAATTCCAATTTTAATTACTCATTCTTCCGGTCATATGGGTGTTGTTAACACTAAAGCACTTGAAATACTAAATATAAATAAAGATACAAAAGATCCTATTGGAGGAAAAATAGGAAGAAAAAATGGTATTCCAAACGGATATCTTGAAGAAAGTGCTTTTATAGATAACACAAAAAAATGCATGAATATTTCAATAGAAAAATTAATGGAAGCAATAAAAAAAGCAGAAAGAATCTATTTACAATATGGTATAACAACAGCTCAAGACGGACTTACAAAATATGAAGAATTTAGTATTTTAAAAGAAATGTCTAAAAAAAATATGCTTGATATTGATGTTGTAAGTTATGTAGACATAAAAAATTGTAAAAAAATAATAGATGAAAATAAAGAATATTTAAAATATCATAACCGCTATAAAATAGGAGGATATAAATTATTTTTAGACGGTTCTCCACAAGGTAAAACTGCGTGGATGTCAAAACCATATGAAAACGAGAAAGAATACAGAGGATATCCTATTTATAAAGACAGTGAAGTAGAACATTTTGTAGACACAGCCATAAAGGAAAATATACAAATTATTACCCATTGCAATGGAGACAGCGCTGCGGATCAATTAATAAGTGCATTTAAAAATAAAAAAACAAATATCAGACCTGTAATGATTCATGCACAAACAGTAAGAAAAGACCAGTTGAAAGAAATGTCTAAAATCGGAATGATAGCATCTTTTTTTGCGGACCATATATATTTTTTCGGAGATATTCATTTGAAAAATTTAGGAAAACGTGCATTTAATATCTCCCCTATTAAATCTGCTATAAAAAATAATGTAATATACACAATTCACGAAGATACACCTGTTGTTGAACCTAATATATTAAGAAGTATATGGATAACTTTGAAAAGAGAGACAAAAAATGGAGTTATTTTAGGTGAAGAAGAAAAAATATCAATAGAAGAAGCATTAAAAGCTGCAACAATAAATGCCGCATATTCTTATTTTGAAGAAAATGAAAAAGGAAGCATTAAAGAAGGAAAAAATGCCGACTTTATAATTTTGGATAAAAATCCTTTAAAAGTAAAAAATATTGATGAAATACAAAATATAAAAGTTCTTGAAACAATAAAGAACAGTAAAAGCATATATAAAAAAATTAATAATTAATATAAAATCCCGGTAAATAAAATGATATAATACAAAAAAGAGGGAGAAAATTATGAATTACAAGAAAAATATTTCAGCATTTAACCTGCTTATTTCATCTATATCATTAATATTACTGGGATTATTTATTTTATTTTATACAAGGAATTTTTTAAATTGGTTTCCTTACATCACCGGAATAATCCTTATCTATACAGCTCTATCAAAATTTTATTCTTTTTATATAAAAAAATTAAATGAAAAAAAAATATTAATATTAATTGCTGATACTGTTATTTTAATTCAAGGTATCATTGCTTTTATAAGCCCCAAAATTATTTTATTTATTTTCCCGGGCTTTGTGTTATTTTATTCGACAGTTCTTGGAATAATATATTTAATATCTTATTTCCAAAATAAAAAAACACATACACCACATTCAACATTATTATTAATAAAATCCATATTCTTTTTTGTAATATCTATACTCGTTATTACAATGAATTTTTATTATAAGACGTTTATAATAACAAAATTAGTAGGCTTATATTTGATATTTTACGGCATAACTATATTTACAGATTTTATCGATGAGGAAATACCAAAATCATATGCAAATAAAATGATTAGGAAAATATCAATAAGACTTCCTGTTTTATTTACAATAGGTATTCTAAAAAAAACACTTACAAAAATCACAAATTATTTAAACAGTGAAGAAAACAAAAACAATTCAATTTATAAAAAAACAGATTTAAAACCTAACTTAGAAGTCTTAATTCATGTAAAAGAAACTGGGGCAGGTATATTTGGACACATGGATATATACTATAAGGGATTTGTCATATCATATGGTAACTACGATTATGCTACATACAGACTATTTGATTCAATGGGAGAAGGCGTAATATTTTTTATAAAAGGAAAAGAAGACTATATAAAATTTTGTAATAAATATCATGAAAAAACTATATTTGATTTTGGACTTAACTTAACAGATGAACAAATGAAAAAAGTTGAAGAAAAAATCAGTGAGCATATCAGGAATTCATATCCATGGCTATCGCCAAAAGATTTTTACAAAAATTCAAATAAAAAATTTGATGATTATGCAAGCCAACTAGCAAGGGAAACAAACATTAAATTTAGAAAAATTAAAAGAGGTAGATTTAAAAATTATTTTACTTTTTATACTAATTGTGTAAAATTTGCAGACACTATTTTAGGACAAACAGGAATTGATATTTTAAATTTAAATGGAATTTTATCTCCGGGATCATATTATAACTATTTTGAAAGAGAATATAAAAGAAATAATAGTATTGTAATAACAAAAACAGCATATCACCCAAAAGGAATTGTAAAATAAACCAAACATATTTTAATCCTTTTTACAAAAAATAAAAATATAGAAATTGTAAGGAGGACAAATGAAAAAATATATAAGTTTTTTTATAATGATTTTGATTGTTCCTATATTTTTCAGCTGCTCAAATCCTGTAAAACAATATGAAACAAACGAAAAAAGTAACTATTTAACAAATGAAACTTTTAAAGGTGGAAAAAACACAAAAAATACATCAATACAAAAAATATGGATTAATGATTTAATCGGCGATACTAAAGTTATTATTGATTTTGAACAAACTAATACAATACCTACACATATAATTAATTATTCAAAAGATAAAAAAGAAATTATAATAACATTTGATAATGTCGATGTAGAAACAGCAAAAATATCAGACTATAAAGATAATAAAATAATAAAAGAAATAACGACAGAAAACAAAGAAGGAAATAAAAGCCAAATAAAAATTTCTTTAAATAAGATAATAAAATATAGAACAGACGAAACAATAGACTCTAGTCAACTTGTTCTTAATTTAAGATAAAAGAAACGTAAAACGTTTCTTTTATCTTTTTTAATTATTTAATTTTTGGAAGAGTATCAAAACCCTTTTGTAAAATATCATCTGTAATTTCAGGATCTATTATTGTTCCTTCGTTGTATTGCATATATGCACTCATATCAAAGTATCCTGTACCTGTTAAACCAAATACAATATTTTTTGCTTCCCCTGTTTCCTTACATTTTATAGCTTCATCCATTGCAACCTTAATAGCATGTGAAGATTCAGGTGCAGGAAGAATTCCTTCAACTCTGGCAAATTCAGTTGCTGCTTTAAATACTTCACTTTGAGCAACAGTTCTTGCTTCATCAAGTATTCCATCATGATATAGTTTTGAAACAATAGGACTCATTCCGTGATATCTTAGTCCTCCCGCATGATTTGGAGATGGAATAAAACCGCTGCCTAATGTATACATTTTTGCAAGAGGTGTTGTTTTACCTGTATCACAGAAATCATAAGCATATTTTCCTCTTGTCATTGATGGACAAGACTGTGGCTCAACAGCGATAAAGTGAATATTATTTTTACCTTGAATTTTTTCTCCGGCAAAAATACCAATAAGCCCACCAAGATTTGAACCGCCTCCGGCACAACCTATAACAATATCAGGAGTTATATCATATTTTTCTAAAGCTTTTTTGGTTTCAAGTCCTATAATACTTTGATGTAAAACAACATGGTCAAGAACAGAACCTAAAACATATTTATAATCATTTTTAACAGCTTCTTCAATAGCTTCAGAAATAGCACATCCAAGACTTCCACCTGTTCCAGGATTTTCTTCTAAGATTTTTCTTCCTATTTTAGTTGTGTCTGATGGAGAAGGAATAACTTCTCCTCCGTAAGTTTGAATAACAGCCTTTCTATATGGTTTTTGCTCAGCAGAAACTTTTACCATAAACACTTTTAATGGAAGATTAAAATATGCACAAGCCATTGACATTGCAGTCCCCCATTGACCTGCTCCCGTTTCGGTTGTAAGACCTTTTACACCTTGTTTTTTTGCATAATATGTTTGAGCAATAGCTGTATTTAATTTATGTGAACCTGATGTATTCGTTCCTTCATATTTATAATAAATATGAGCTGGAGTATCTAAGTATTTTTCTAAGAAATACGCTCTTACCAATGGAGAAGGTCTATACATTTTATAAAAATCTTGTATTTCTTTAGGTATATCAAAAAATCTTGTGGTTGTATCAAGTTCTTGATCTATTAATTCATCACAGAAGATTGGTCTTAAATCATCTTTTGTTATAGCTTCACCTGTTGTAGGGTTTAAGAAAGGTTCATGTTGTTCTTTCATATCTGCTTTTACGTTATACCACTTCTTAGGCATCTCTTCTTCACTTAGATATATTTTATAAGGTATTTGTTCTTTCATAGTTTTTCTCCTTTTCTTTATTTATAAAAAAACTCTTATCCCAAACATAAGGGACAAGAGTCAAATAACTAAATTCCTGCGGTACCACCCAAATTGCTAAAAAGCCGCTTTGTCATATACTATCATATATGCTTCCTTTATAACGGGCGAAGATCCCGTCAGCGAATACTCTCATAAATGATTTGTTCACTGCCCAAGATAAGTCCATTCATTAAATACTTATTTATCGGTTTACACCAACCACCGACTCTCTGTAAAATAAAATTATTTAACTACTTACTCTTATCTATATGGTTTATAATTGATTCAATTTTTATTTATAGTAAAACATATAATTTTAAAAGTCAAGAATATTTTGAAAATTTATCAATATTTATTATTATTCATAAATTTATCACATTAAATATTTTTATAAAAATTAATTTATCTATCAATAAGAGCCTCTTGATCTTTTGGATACCTTGCTCCGATAATTTCTATTTTATTTAAGTTGTTTTCTATTTCTTTCATCTCTTCATCTGAAAAAATCATATCAACTCCTTTTATATTTTCTTCAATTCTTGATATTTTTTTTGTTCCTGGTATTGGAACAATGAAGTCTTCTTTCGATAATAGACATCCAAGTGCAACCTGTGCGGGAGTAGCTTCTTTTTTAATGGCAATATTTTTTACATAATCTACCAAAATAATATTTTTGGTCAAATTCTCTTTATTAAATCTTGGTATTTGACTTCTAAAATCATTTTTTTCAAAGCGTGTATTTTCATTAAATCTTCCGGTTAATACCGCTTTACCAAGAGGTGAAAATGGAACAAATCCTATACCAAGCTATTTTAAAGCTGGGATTAGTTCTTTCTCGGGTTCTCTATACCACATAGAATACTCACTTTGTACTGCCGTTACCGGACAGACTGTATTTGCCCTTTTTATAGTGTTAACGCTCGCTTCTGAAAGTCCCCAATTCAATATTTTACCTTCTTTAATAAGTTCATTTATAGTATATGCCACTTCTTCGATTTCTATCTTTGGATCTACTCTATGCTGGTAATATAAATCTATGTAATCCGTATTAAGTCTTTTTAGAGAACCTTCAACTGATTTTTTTATCGAATCGGGACTACTTGATAACACAACAGGTCTGCCAAGCTCATCAACTCGATTATTTTCTATGTCAAATCCAAATTTCGTTGCAATTTTTACTTTATCTCTATATGGCTTTAATGCTTTACCAAGTAAACTTTCATTTTCATAGGGACCGTAAACTTCTGCTGTATCAAAAAAAGTTATTCCAAGGTCAACGGCTTTTCTTATTACTTCAATAGCCTCGCCATCTGTAATATATGGAGGATAACTTTGAGTAAAGCCCATGCAACCAAGACCAATTGAAGAAACTTCAAGTTTATTTTTTCCTAAATACCTTTTTTTCATTTCTTTTCTCCCTTAATTATCCTTGATTTCATTCATTATTTTTTCTGTTTCAGGGTTACAAAGATCATCGTAATTTTTTATTTTATACCTTACGATATTTAAACAATCCTGTAAATGTTCTATTTGTGTTTCAAGTTCATTTTCTACATTCAAAAGAATACTCCTTCTTTTCTCTTTTGTGTCCTCATTTGAATATGCAAGATGCATATATTCTTTTATATATTCAAGTTTTGCCCCTGTTTCTTTAAATTTTAATATAAATTTTATCCATCTTATATCTTCTTCACTATAATCTCTTACACCCGATACGTCCTTTTGTATTTTAGGAATAAGCCCTATTTTTTCGTAATATCTTAAATTATTCTCAGAAATACCTGTTATTATTGCTGCTTCTTTTATTTTCAAAGATTAACTCCTCCTTTCTACATTCTAATATACGACTTAAAGTCAACTCTAAGTCAAGCATAAATTTAAAATTTTTATTGACTTTTTTTAATTCATATATATAATTAAATATATGAACAAGTATTCATATATTCATATGTAAAGGAGGATGCTATGGCAGCAGCAAAAATAGAAATGTGTGAATTAAAACACATTCATAAAGATATTGTTGATAAAGTGCATGAAAAGATGCCGAACGAAGAAGAACTTTACAACCTTGCAGAACTGTTTAAAGTTTTTGGAGACAGTACAAGAATTAAGATATTAAATGCTCTTCTTGTTAGCGAAATGTGTGTTTGCGATATTGCAAATATTTTAAACATGACCCAATCAGCAGTATCACATCAATTAAAAAATTTAAAACAAGCAAAACTTATAAAAAACAGAAAAGAAGGAAAAACTGTTTTTTATTCCTTGGCAGATGAACATGTTATGACTATATTAAACCAAGGAATTGATCACATAGAAGAATAAATATAAGGAGAAAGAGAAATGAAAAAGAAATTTAAAATGGATAATATTGACTGTGCTAATTGTGCAATGAAAATGGAAGAAGCTATAAGAAAAATAGATGGAGTAGATAGTGCAAATATAAACTTTATGCTTCAAAAATTAACATTAGAAGCGAATGAGGAAGATTTTGAAGAAATAATAAAAAAAGCAAGAGTTGCTATTAAAGATATAGATGATGAAGCTATTATTTTATAGCTAAAATTAAGGAGAAAGAAAATGAAAAAACAACAAAAGCAGCTATACAAAATTATCCTTGCTTTATTGCTTTTTGTTTTAGGTTTTATATTTAAAAATACAAATTTTTCACCTATTCTGTTTTTACTAGCATATATTTTATCCGGGTATGACATTATCTTAAAAGCAATAAAAAACATATCAAAGGGAAAAGTGTTTGATGAAAACTTTTTGATGGCAATTGCATCAATAGGCTCCATAATTTTAAGTGACTATGCAGAAGGCACTGCCGTTATGATTTTCTATCAAGTCGGGGAATGGTTCCAAAGTTATGCAGTAAATAAATCTAGAAAATCCATAGGAGAACTTATGGATATATGCCCTGATTATGCCAACATAGAAAAAGACGGTGAATTAATAAAAGTTGATCCTGATGATTTAGATATTGGAGCCGAAATCATTGTAAAACCGGGAGAAAAAATACCACTTGACGGCATTATAATCAGCGGTAAATCAACCCTTGATACTTCAGCGCTTACAGGTGAATCTTTACCAAGAGATGTAAAGGAAAACGATGAAGTTTTAAGTGGATGTATTAACTTAAACGGGATACTTAAAATAAAAGTTACAAAAGAATTTGAAGAATCTACAGCCACAAAGATTCTCGAACTCATAGAAAATGCAAGTAGTGAGAAATCTCATACGGAAAATTTCATCTCTGTTTTTGCTAAATATTATACTCCAATAGTCGTTTCATGTGCCTTAGTACTTGCTTTATTACCCCCAATAATAACATCTACACCATTTGCAGATTGGATATACAGAGCTCTTATATTTCTTGTAATATCCTGTCCTTGTGCTCTTGTTATTTCAATTCCTCTTGGATTTTTTGGAGGAATTGGTGCTGCAAGCAGTAATGGTGTTTTGGTAAAAGGAAGTAACTATTTAGAAGCATTATCAAAAGCTGAAATTATGGTTTTTGATAAAACAGGAACCCTTACAAAAGGGCATTTTAAAGTAGAAGAAATTTATGCAAAAGATATTAAAAAGGAAGAATTGCTTGAGCTTACAGCTTATGCAGAAGCATATTCAAATCACCCTTTGGCAGTATCAGTTAAACAAACATATAATAAACATATTGATACAAGCAGAGTAGAAAACATAGAAGAATTATCAGGTTTCGGAATAAAAGCTATTATTGATGGAAATGAAATTTTAGTTGGTAACTTCGATTTAATGAAACAAAATGGTATTGAGCTGGAAGAAACTCAAAGTATAGGAACTGTGCTATATGTAAGTAAAGGAAAACAATATCTAGGTTATATCCTGCTTTTAGACGAAATAAAAGAGGACTCAAAAGAAACCATAAAATCCTTAAAAAAATTAGGCATTAAAAAGACAGTAATGCTTACTGGAGACAAGAAAGAAATTGGAGAATATGTTGCAAATCAAATAGGAATAGATGATGTTTATACCAACTTACTGCCAATTGATAAAGTAAATAAAGTTAAAGAACTAATGAAAACAAAATCCGAAAAAGGGAAACTTGTATTTGTAGGAGATGGCTTAAATGATGCTCCGGTTCTTACAATGGCAGATATAGGAATTGCAATGGGCGGACTTGGAAGTGATGCAGCAATTGAAGCCAGCGATATTGTTATAATGACCGATGAACCTAGTAAAATTATTACAGGTTACAGAATATCAAAAAACACACTTTCAATTGTAAAACAAAATATTGTTATAGCTTTAACAATAAAAATAGGAGTAATGATTTTAGGAGCATTGGGAATGGCAAATATGTGGGAAGCAATTTTTGCAGATGTCGGAGTTGCGATAATCGCTATTTTAAATTCCATTAGAGCATTAAAATATAAATAAAAAAAGACCACATATGTGGTCTTTTATCTTTGTCCTTTTTTTCTTTTCTTCTTTTTTTCTTTTCTAGCTTTTCTTTTAGCTTTTCTTTCTTCTTTTTCCTTTAAAAGTTCTTCTTCGCTTTTTTCCATTACAAAATCTTTTTCATAATCAGCATTGTAACTATATTCACTTGAACCTTTAAAATTAGGATCCAATAAATCTTGATTTATTGGTTTACTTGCTTTTTTAGAAGACATATTTACACTCTTTGGATTTTTCTTCTTTTGATATTCTTTTATCAAATACCACATAGGAACAGCAACACAAATTGAAGAAAATACCCCTGAAATAAAACCAATCATCATAGGGAATACAAATTCTCTTATTGATGTCGTACCAAATATTAAAAGAGGAGTAACTGCAAGAAGTGTTGTAAGTGTAGTATTGATTGAACGCCTCATTGTCTGATTAATACTGATATTTGTCAAGTTATAAAAATCACCTTTTGCAACTTTTATTACATTTTCTCTAACTCTATCAAAGGTTATGATTGTATCATTTATTGAATAACCTAAAATCGTAAGTATTGCAGCAATAAATGTTGAATTTACCTGTATATCAAATATTGAAAAAACGCCAACAACCATACATAAGTCAAATATTAACGCAAACACTGCGCATAAACCTTGTAAAAACTCAAATCTAAAAGTAATGTAAATAAGCATACATATAACAGTAATAATACAAGCTTTTATTGCCATTGATTTTAGCTCATCACCGATTGTACCTGAAACATTATCAATAGATAATAAGTCTTTATTATCTAATTTATACTCAGCTTTAAAATCATTAAACAAAGCTTTTCTTTCAGAATCACTTAAATCTTTACTTGTACTTATTACAACTTGAGTTGCATTATCTCCGGAAGATGTAATCTCCGCTTTAGGATCATATTTATCAGTTATATTTTTTATTTCATCAGTGGTAAATTTTTTATTAAGTTCAATTGTTACGATTGTACCACCTTTAAAGTCAATACCAAAATCCAAACCTTTAAATATTAAAGAAGATATTGATACTAACATTAATACAATTGCAATAATAAGGAATCTCTTTGCGTGTTTGGCAAAATTAATTTTATAATTATAATTCATTTTCATTACCTCCCACACTCTTTATTCCGAAAAATTTTAGATCATCAAATTTACCTGATTCGGTAATTAATATCATTAATCTCTTTGTTACAAATACAGCCGTAAACATACTTACAACAACCCCAACCATTAAAGTAAGGGCAAAACCTTTAATTGTTCCGGCACCAAGGAAAAATAAAACTAATCCGGCTATTACGGTTGTAATGTTTGCATCTATAATAGAAGTAAGGGCTCTTGAAAAACCTACATCAATAGCGCCTCTTACACTTCTTCCCACTCTTAATTCTTCTTTCATTCTTTCAAATATAATAACGTTACTGTCAACAGCCATACCTATTGAAAGAATAATACCTGCAATACCAGGAAGCGTTAAAGTAACTCCAAGCCCTGACATTAAAATCAAATATACAATAATATAAATTGCAAGAGATATATCAGCAACAACACCAGGAAGTAAGTACATTACTATCATAAATAAAAATACTAATGCTACACCAATAACTCCGGCAGTTAAACTTTTTGTCAAAGAATCTTGACCAAGCGTAGGTCCTACTGTTCTTATTTCAACAGCTTCCAAATCAACAGGAAGAGAACCGGCTGTTATTAAAGTCGCAAGCTCTGTAGCTTCCTCAGAATCTTTCATACCTGTTATTACACACTTACCATCTGTAATTGCATTTTGAACTGTTGGCGCAGAAATAACTTCATCATCTAATTTGATTGAAATTACATTACCAATATTATTTTGTGTAGCTTCTGCAAAAGCTTTTGCGCCTTCATTATCTAATTCTAAAGCAACAACAGGTTGTTCTACATATCCATCACTTTTTTGAATTTCATACTTGGCACTTTTTACATTTGAACCGTCAAGAATAACATTTCCATTAGGATCAACAAATTCCAACTTAGCAGTTTTACCAATTAAAGATAGTGCTTCTTCTTGATCTTCAACATCAGGAATTGACACTCTGATTTTATCAGTTCCTTGTTTTGAAATAATAGGTTCTTTTACACCTAATGAATCTATACGTGTTCTGATTGTTTCAATTGCCTTATCTAAAGTTTCGTCTGTTACTTCATTGCCGTTACTTTCTTTGGCTTGTAAAACAACGTTAACCCCTCCTGTTAAGTCAAGACCATAATTTATGGTATCTTTTAAAGGTTCTATATCATAAATACCTATTACTTTACTTAAAGGAAGTCCGAACATAAATAGACAATAGCAAAAAGCAACTATGACTAAAATAAGAAACATCTTTAGTCCGTTTTTCTTTTTTTTCATATATGATCTTCTCCTATATATTAATATTTCTATATTCTACAACGTTATTATAACCTAGTCAATAAGTTCTTTCTCTTTACATTTAATATAAATAGCACATTCTATTCTTTTTCTTAAAATGTCACATCCTGTTTCATAAATACCGTTTATTCTGCCGTTAAAGTTGTAGCTGTTTGCGTGACAACCTCCGCCACAGAAATATTTACAGAAACAGTTTTCACATTCTTTTTTGTCAAGAACACTGTTTGAATCATAAAATTCAGTTCTTAATTTATCGTTTGTAATTCCTTCATCTAAATTACCCATTATAAAATCAGTGTTACCTACAAATTGATGACAAGGATAAATATCTCCAAAAGGAGTAACAGCAACATATTCACATCCTGCACCACAACCTGAAACTCTCTTATATTCACATTTTCCACCATCTAAATCTACATTAAAGTGGAAAAATCTAAATTCTTTATCAGTTCCAAGTCTTTCAAGATAGATATCTGTTAGTTTATCATAGCTTTCCATAATTTCAGGTAAATCTTCTTTTGTTATTGCATAATCTTCTTTTTCATCGGCAACAACACTTTCAACAGAAAGTTGTTTTAAACCAAGATCAGAAAAATGTTCAACATCTTTATAGAAATCTAAATTATGTTTTGTATAAGTACCTCTTATGTAATAATCAAGACCAAGTTCATCTCTTGATTTAGCAACCTTTTTAATATTTTCTATTATTAAATCATAACTTCCTTTACCATTTGCAGTAGGTCTTGTAAAGTCATTGATTTCTTTTCTTCCGTCAATTGATAAAACAACATTATACATTTCTTTATTTAAATAATCTATAATTTCATCATTTAAAAGAACGCAGTTTGTTGTTAATGTAAATCTAAATATCTTACCGTATTTTTTAGCTTCTTCTTTTGCATATTCAACTGTCTTTTTAACAACATCAAAGTTTAAAAGAGGTTCTCCCCCAAAAAAGTCAACTTCAAGATGAACTTTATTTCCTGAATTGTTAATAATAAAATCAATTGCTTTTTTTGCAGTTTCAAAGCTCATTACTTCCTTTTTCATATTGAAATTTCCACCGGAAGCAAAACAGTAACGACAAGCTAAATTACAATCGTGAGAAACATGAAGACACATTGCTTTTACAATGCCTTTTTCAAATAATTTTCTGTTAACTTTCTTTTCTGGTGTATAAAGTCTGTTTTCTTCTTCAAGTTCTTTTAATTCACCTATTACTTCTTTTATTTCATTTTCATCATATTTATCTTTTAAGATAGCAACAATTTCTTCTTCATTTTTATCTTTATAATAATCTAAAACATCATAAGTCATTTCATCTACATCATAAACAAGAGATGAATTGACATCTAAAACAATATATTTATCTTTAAATTTATATTTATATATACCCATATCTTCCTCTAACTTAAAAAAAGGCAACCTTTAGGTTGCTTTTTTTATTCTATTTATTTTTTTATTTATTTTCACAAGGTTGGTTACCAACAGTACAAGAAGTCTTGCATGCTGATTGACAAGATGTAGCACATTCTCCGCAGCCTTTATTTTTGCTTGCTTCTCTAACTTCGTTCACTTTTTTAATATGTTTCATATCTATCCTCCGAAAAATATTTTTTCTTCTTAAAATTATATCATAAATAAATTATATTTACAATAAAGTTTATTTGTTCTTTTTCATTTCTTCATATTCATCCAAAGCTTTATTTATAACACCTTCTGCTAAAACAGAACAATGAACTTTTGCAGGAGGAAGTCCCCCAAGTTCTTCAACAACTTTCTTATTTGTTATTTCTCTTGCTTCTTTTACTGTTTTGCCTTTTAAAAGCTCTGTTGACATACTTGCACTTGCTATTGCTGCAGCACATCCGAAAGTTCTAAATTTGATATCTGTTATAACATCATTTTCATCTATTTTTAAATAAAATTCTGTTGTATCCCCACAAGATGGGCTTGCTTCTTTTGCTACTACAGTAGCATCTTCTATTACTCCTACATTTCTTGGATTTTGGAAATGATCTAATACCTTATCATTATACATTTTCTTTACCTCCTAATAAAATGGACTTAATTTTCTTAATTTATTTATTGTATCTTTTAAAACTGCAATTGTGTAATTTACTTCTTCTTTTGTATTAAATTCACTTAAAGAGAATCTTACACTTGCACCTATTTCAAACTTATTATTATCTCCTAAAGCATCTATAACATGAGATTCACTTCCAGAATCAGCCGTACAAGCAGATCCTGTTGAACAAGCTATACCCTTTAAATCAAGAGCATATAACAATGCTTCCCCTTCAATTCCTTTAAAAGTAAAATTAATATTGTTACATAATCTTTTTTCTCTGCTTCCGTTTAATATTGTATCAGGTACATCTTTTAATATTTCATCTATAAAATAATCTCTAAGTTCTTTCATATATGGAATATTTTTTTCCATGTTTGCCTTTGTTATTTCAACGGCTTTACCCATTCCTGCAATGCAAGGTGCATTATAAGTTCCAGCTCTTAAAGCTCTTTCTTGTCCTCCTCCTTGCATAAAAACATCAATTCTTACTTTTTTATTTATATACAAAAATCCTATTCCTTTTGGTCCGTGTATTTTATGAGCAGACATTGAAAGCATATCAATATTCATTTTTTCAACATCTATATCCATTTTTCCTATGGCTTGAACTGCATCTGTATGGAAAAGTATACCTTTTTTTCTTGCAATTTCTCCTATTTCCTTAATAGGTTCAATTGTGCCTATTTCATTGTTTGCAGCCATAATGCTTATTAGAGTTGTATCTTCTCTTATTGCATCTTTTAAATCTCTTAAATTGATGTTACCTTCACTGTCAACAGGAAGATAAGTTACTTCAAAACCTTCTTTTTCAAGCTGTTTACAAGTATGAAGAACAGCATGATGCTCAATTGCAGAAGTTATTATATGTTTTCCTTTTTCTATATTGTGATAAGCCGCTCCTCTTATGGCCCAGTTATCACTTTCAGTAGCACCGCTTGTAAATAAAATTTCTCTTGCTGATGCATTAATCAAATTTGCAATTTCTTCTCTTGCCCATTCAATTCCTTTTCTTGCTTCTCTACCAAAAGAGTGAAGAGAAGAAGCATTGCCATAATACTCAGTATTATATTCGTTAATTATATCTATAACCTCATTATAAGGTCTTGTTGTCGCCGCATTATCTAAATATACCCTCATATATTTTCTCCTTTCAAACACGTCTGTTTATAGCATGACTATAATAAGGAAAAAATATAATATTTGCAAGAATAAAAACATATTTTCTTTTTATTTATTTAATTTTAAAAAGGAAAACGATTGCAATTTTCTGTCAATTAAAAAGAAGGCTTTTGCCTTCTTTTTTAAATAAATTCTTTTGTTGTTAAATATTTTTGTAAATCATCATAACCGCCTATAAATTCTTCTCCAAAGAAAATTTGAGGCACAGTTCTATGATGTGTTTTATTTACAAGTTCTATAAGTTCATCACTTCCGAACTCTAACATTCTTTCTTCAAAATCAATACCTTTTTGTTTTAAAAGTTCCTTAGCCATTTTACAGTAAGGACATGTTTTGGTTGTATAAATAGTTACTCTTGCCATAATAATCTTCCTTTCTAATAACTAATATCTAAAATTTGTTCCATTTCGCTATCAGATAATTTAACCGGATTATTTCTTTGTTTAGCTTCATCCAAAATTTTCCAGAAATCATCTTTATCAATTCCAAAATCAGAAAGTCTAGGAATATTCATTTTTTCATTCCATTCTTTTAATGTGTCAACAACAGCTCTGAAAAACACCTCATGTCTATCCGGAGAATATGTTGCACGCATTAAATAAGCTCCAAGTTTAGCATATTTATATGCAGAAGGATTGTTAGGCTCAAAATCTTTTATCTTTTGAATATTAACAACAGTCGCTCCATGAAGTAAGCTTGCACATATTGCACCGTGAGGAATGCCATCATACAAACCACCAATTACAGATGCAAAACCATGTATTGTAGTAAGTCCTGCATTTGCCATACATATACCTGATAATAAAGCTGCATAAGATACATCATTTCTTGCATCAAGATCTTCACCGTTATTATATGCACTTAACAAACTTTCACTCATTCTTCTAAGACCTTTTTCAGCAAGCATATCCGTAAAAGCATTAGAGTTCGTACAAATATATGCTTCAAGAAGCTGACAAAAAGCATCTAGACCGCTTTGCATTGTTACCTTTTTAGAACAATTTAAAGTTAAAACAGGGTCAACCAAAGCTACGTTTGGAACAAGATTATCGTGTCTGATTGATTTTTTAAATTTCACATCCCCGATTTGTCCTTTTATAACAGCATTTTTAGTAGCTTCACTACCTGTACCGCTTGTTGTAGGCACAGCAATAAAAGGAACTTTTTTCCCACTTGGGACTTTATCTCCAACACCTTCAAGATAGTCTACAATACTTCCTTCTTCTTTTAACATTGCACTCAAAGCTTTACCTGTATCAATAACGCTTCCACCACCTATACTTACGATTAGATCAACAGGTTTATTTCTGTATTCATTTGCAAGATTATCTATTGTTTCAACATCCGGTTCATCGGTTATTGTATGTATTTCATAACTTATATTGTCTGTTTCAAAATTACCAATTATTTTATCAAACATCCCTGAGTTTTTTAATGAAGCTTTTCCGCATAACAATAAAACCTTATCACCATATTCCAATATGTATTTATCTAATGTATGAATCTTCCCTTCACCAAAAATTATTTTACTCGGAACAACTAAATTAAAACCACTCATGACAAACCTCCTAATTTTGAATATATTTTACCACATAAATATACTTTTTCCAATATTATAAATTGCTACACAAAATGTTTTATCATAAAACAGACAAAGTTTATGTAGAATGATGTAAAATATCATATTTAACTATAATATAAATATAATACCTTTTTATTAATTTAATCTTTATTTTTTATTAAAATAAAAAAAGGTAAGAAATCTTACCTTTTATTTTTCAACTAATTTTCCTATTAATACATATCTTCCTTCTTCTATTTCATATGAACATGTAGAAAGTGTTATTATCTTATCATCAGAAGATATGGTCTTACCGCTATCAAATGTTGTATTTGATTTTGCATGAAGAAGCAAATCTTCAACATTATCATCCGAAGCAAATCCATTATCATCCCATTTGTATGCATCAATAACAAATCCATAAACTACTTCTATTTCATAATTTTTATCCGGAGTATATAAATCCATGGTTTTATGAGCGTCATAATATTCTTGATCTTTATACCCCATTAAACTTGCAAACATACTTCCGTTTTTCATATTGTGAGCATACAAGATAGAGTTTTTTGATGTAAAGTCTTTATTCTTTGTATAATCAAGGAATACAGTACCGCTTGAATTTGATGTACCATCAAACAAATGATGTAAATAATAATCATTATCGCTTCCTTGAACAACAGGATAATCAATAACAGTACCTTCAGAATATATCCAACCTACAACATCTGGATTTATTGATTTCAAAGCATCAAAATCAATTTCTTTATCTTTTTTAACTTCACTTATTAAATTATCATAGGTTGAAGTTCCTTTATTATACTCAGACATAATTGAATATATTTTATATGCCGAAAATAAAAGAGTAATACTAAATACCGCTATTAACAAATACAAAACAATACTTTTTTTATCTTTTTTTATAGGTTCAGTTGATTTTCTTTTTTTAATTACTTTTACTTTTCTCTTTTTCATGTTTTATATTATATATCCTAAATAAGTTTAATGCAACAAGATAATCAATAAAAAAAGAGAGTAAACTCTCTTTTTATTTATCAATAGCAAACATTATCTCACCTTTTGCTGCAACTTCATCCCCAACTAAAGCTATTGCACTTGCAAACCCTATACCTGCTTTCATTCTTGTTAGCTCAACCTTTAGAGTAAGCGTATCCCCAGGTATAACCTGTCTTTTAAAACGCATCTTGTTTACACCGGCTAAAACCGCAATTTTACCTTTATTTTCTTCTTTTGAAAGAAGTAAAACAGCACCTGTCTGTGCTAAAGCTTCAACAATTAAAACACCGGGCATAACGTGTTTTTGAGGAAAATGTCCCATAAAATGCATTTCATTTGCAGTTACGTTTTTCTTGCCTATTATACAAGTTTCGTCTATTATTTCTTCTATTGTATCAACAAGCAAAAATGGATATCTATGTGGTATTATATTTTGTATATCATTAGAATTATATATCATTATTTTTCTTCCGCCTTTTTAAATATCAAAGAAACATTGTGACCGCCAAAACCTAAAGAATTACTCATTGCATAATTAATATCTTCGTTTATTCCTTCATTTGGAACTATGTTTAAGTCACAATCTTCATCTTCGTTTTTATAATTTATTGTTGCTGGAATATATCCATCTTCTAAAGCTTTTACTGAAATAATTGCTTCTATTGCACCTGATGCACCAAGAAGATGTCCTGTATTTGATTTTGTAGAAGATATCTTAAGTTCTTTTGCATGGTCTTTAAATGCTGTTTTTACGGCTAAAGTTTCTGTTTTGTCATTTAAAGGTGTGCTTGTTCCATGGGCATTAATATAGTCTATATCTTTATAATTTATTCCTGCATCCTCAATAGCATTTACCATTGCACCTGCTCCACCGCTTCCGTCTGAAATAGGAGCTGTTACATGGAATGCATCACAAGTTGCACCATAACCTACGATTTCAGCATATATTTTTGCGCCTCTTTTCTTTGCATGTTCATATTCTTCAAGAAGTAATATACCTGCACCTTCGCCCATAACAAAACCGCTTCTGTCTTTATCAAAAGGAATACTTGCTCTTTCCTTATCATCACCTTCATGTAAAGCTCTCATTGACATAAAACCTGCCATTGCAAGAGGAGTAATAGAAGCTTCACTTCCACCGGCAAGCATTAAATCTTCATAACCGTCTCTTATTTTATGGAATGCCTCACCTATTGCATTGCTTGCTGCCGCACAAGCTGTAACAGTAGAAGAACAATGACCTTTTAAACCAAAATCAATTGCAACATTACCCGCTGCTAAGTTAATTAAACACATTGGAATAAAATATGGAGAAACCTTTGAAGGTCCTCTCTTTTCCATATTTTTTTGAGCATTTTCAATAGTTTCAATTCCACCAATACCGCTGGCAATTATAACACCAAAACGATTTTTATCAACACTTTCCAAATCAATATTGCTATCTTTCATAGCTTGCATTGAAGCAATTCTTGCAAAAGAAGTAAATCTATCATTAAATTTAATTTCTCTTCTTTTTAGATATTTTTCCATATCCAAATCTTTTACTTCTGCAGCCAATTTTACTTTATAATCACTTGTATCAAAATGAGTTATTTCATCAATACCGCATTTACCTTCCTTGATTGAGTTCCACATTGTTTCAACATCATTTCCAATAGGTGAAACCGCACCAAGTCCGCTTATTACTACTCTTCTTTTCATTTTGCCTCCTACTACATTAACATTCCACCATCTACGTGGATTACTTGACCTGTTATATATCTGCTTTTTTCAGATGCTAAAAAAGCAACTAAATTTGCAACATCTTCACTTTTTCCCGTATCATTTAAAGGAATTGTCTTTAAAATTTCCTCTTTTGCCTTATCATTTAACTCATCTGTCATATCTGTTTCAATAAATCCGGGAGCAACGGCATTTGCTCTTATTCCTCTTGAAGCAAGTTCTCTTGCTACGGATTTTGTAAGACCTATTACACCTGCTTTGCTTGCCGCGTAATTAATCTGTCCTGCGTTTCCTGATATCCCTACAACGCTTGACATATTTATAATGCTGCCGTTTCTTTGTTTCATCATTTGTCTTGCTGCATGTTTTATAGTATTAAATGTTCCTTTTAAATTAACATCAATTACACTGTCAAAATCTTCTTCTTTCATTCTTAGAAGCAATGTATCTTTTGTTATACCTGAATTATTTACTAAAACATCAATACTTCCAAATGTAGAAACTGCTTCTTTTATTAAATTTTCGCTTTCAGTAAAATCAGCAACATTTGCTTTAACTGTTATTGCATTAACTCCATAATCTTCACATTCTTTTTTTACTTGTTCTGCCTTTTCTTTGTTTCCGTTATAATTAATAACTACATTAAAACCGTCTTTTGCAAGAGCCAAGGCAATGGCTTTACCAATTCCTCTGCTTGCACCTGTTACAACTGCTGTTTTTCTTTCCATTATTTTAATGCTCCTAACATTTCTTCAAGTGATTTATTATCTTCCACGCTATATACCGGAATATTTTTATTGATTTTTCTTACAAACCCTTTTAATACTTTTCCCGGTCCTATTTCAACAAAAGCCTCTACTCCGTTATCTATCATGTATTCAACCATTTGCATAAAATATACGCTTGATTTAATTTGTTTTGTTAAAATTTCTCTTATATCACCATCGTATTCTTTTCCTGTAACATTATAAACAACAGGAATTTCAGGAGTTTTTATTTCATATTCACCTAAAACTTTATTTAATTTTACCGAAGCATCTTCAAGCAAAGATGAATGAAAAGCTCCGCTTACATTAAGAGGAATAAGTCTTCTTGCGCCTTTTTCCTTTAATATTTCACAAGCCTTGTCAACTGCTTTTACTTCCCCTGTTATAACTATTTGAGCAGGAGAGTTATAATTTGCAATTTCACATACTCCATCACATTTAACTTCTTCACAAGTTTCTTTTATTATGTCTTTATCAAAGTTCATTACTGCAACCATTTTTGATGTTCCCTTAGGAAGAGCATTTGCCATTATTTCTCCTCTTTTTCTAACTATGTTTGCAGCATCGTTAACACTAAAAGCACCGCTAAAACAAAGAGCAGAATATTCTCCAAGAGAAAGTCCGCATACATAATCAGGGTTTATTCCTTTTGATTTTACAACATTTGCTATTGCCATAGAAGTTGTAAGAATAGCACTTTGAGAATATGCAGTATCATCAAGCTGTTCTTTTGGTCCGTTAAAACATAAATCTTTTACATCATAATCAAGGCTAACACTATTATAAACTTCTCTTGCTTCTTCATATGTATCATATAATTCTTTTCCCATTCCCACACTTTGACTGCCTTGTCCGGCAAACAAAAATCCTATTTTCATTAATCATTCTCCTTTAACTTTTCATTTGCTTCACTTACAAGCTCATTTATCAAATCATGCACCGTAGTCATTTTATTTACTCTGTATGCATTACTGCCTACAAACACAAGACCGTTATCTACATTCCCTTTTACAGCTTCAATAAGAGCACCTGATATACAATAAGGTGTATCGGAAGGATTACATAGTGACAAACAGTTGAAACAAGAAGACATAGATATATTTCCTCTTTCTTCTGTTTTTTTCATAAAAGAGTTCATTATTCCCCTTCCAGGAAAACCTGTAGGACTTTTTACAATTGCAATGTCTTCTTTTTTACAATTTATTATCATATCCTTAAACTCTTTAGCCGCATCACATTCTTCTGTTGCAATAAACCTTGTTCCCATTTGTACACCGTCAGCGCCCTTTTTTATAAAATGAGCAATATCGCTTCCGGTAAATATTCCCCCCGCAACAAATACAGGAATTTTCTTATTATAAGCTTCTTCAAAAGGTTGAAGCTCTTTTTTTACATCATCAAAGATTTTATCTAAACTTTCACATGTTCCGTTTAAAAGTTCTTCCTTCTTAAACCCAAGATGCCCGCCTGCTTCACTTCCTTCAATAACAACAAAATCAGGAACCGTATTATGTCTTTTATCCCATCTTTTAAGTATAAGTCTTATAGCTCTTCCACTTGAAACTATGGGAGCTAGCAAAATACTCTTATCATCTACAAGTTTTGGAAGTTCAAGAGGTAAACCCGCTCCCGATATTATTGCATCAACCTTTGCTTTTACGGCCACTTTAACATATTCTGCATAATCTTTGCTTGCAACCATGATGTTTACCCCGAGAAGTCCTTTTCCCTTGCTTATTTCTCTTGCTTTTTTTACTTCTTCAAGGATTGCTTCCACATTGCATTTTAAAGAATTTTTATTGAATCCTTCTTTTTTATATCCGGGATGAGCAGCACTTATTACCCCCATAGCCCCCTCTTTCATTACACTACCTGCCAAAGAAGACAGAGAAACACCTACCCCCATCCCACCTTGAATGATTGGTACTTGTAAAATTTTATCTTTGATTTTTACTTCTTTTAACATTATAACTCCTTGTGTTTTTCAATAAGTTTTTCAAGTTCTTCTTTTGATTCGTCAATAATATTTTGTAATATTTTTTCTAAAGGTAAAATCTCTTTTACCATTCCTGCAATTTGTCCCATCATTACAGAACCTGTTACCATATCACCTTCAAAAACAGCTCTTCTAAGCCCGCCTAAAGTAAGTTTTTCAAGTTCTTCCCTGCTTCCTGCATGGGCTTCAAGCTTAACATACTCTCTGCTCATTTTATTCTTCATAACTCTTACAGGAGCATTAAGGCTTTTTCCCGTAACGATTGTTTCTGTATCTTTTGCCTTTAAAACCGCATTTTTATAATTTTCATGAATAGGACATTCTTCACTTGCAAGAAGACAAGTTCCTATTTGAACACCTATTGCACCTAATGATAATGCAGCGTTAAAACCTCTTCCCTCAGCAATACCACCTGCTGCAATAACAGGAATATTAACTGCATCTACAACTTGAGGAACAAGGCTCATAGTCGTTTGTTCTCCAACATGACCGCCGGATTCTCCCCCTTCTACAATTAGAGCATCAACTCCGCTTCTTTCAAGCCTTTTTGCTAAAGCAACACTCGGTGTAATAGGAAATACTTTAGTTCCGCTTTTCTTTAATTTTTCAACGTATTTCCCTGGGTTTCCTGCTCCCGTTGTAACAACATCAACCTTTTCTTCACATATCATATTCATGATTTCTTCTGTTTGAGGGTTCATCATCATTACATTTACCCCAAAAGGCTTATCTGTTAATTTCTTACATTTTCTTATTTCTTCTCTTGCTTGTTCGCAAGTCATTGCCCCTGTTGCAATTATCCCAAGCCCACCTGCATTACTAACGCTTGCCGCAAATTCTGCGGTTGCTATATTTGCCATGGCTCCTTGGATAATAGGATATTTAATACCTAAAATTTTATTTAACATTGTCATAACTTTTTACTATATTTCAATATACCCTGAAGCGTATGTAAATCCGGCTCCAAAGCCTATCAAAACAATTTTTGCTCCTTCTTTTATTAATCCTTTTTCCTTTGCCTCTGCAAGTGCAATTGCAACACTTGCAGCTGAGGTATTACCATATTTATTTAGGTTAATATATACTTTATCTTCATCTATCTTAAGTTTTTTTATAACGTGTTTTATAATCCTATAATTAGCCTGATGAGGAATTACTAAATCAATATCATCTATTGTTTTACCTGCTTTATTTAAAGCTTCTGTTAAAGCATCACTCATTGCTCTTACTGCAAACCTAAAAACATCGTTACCAGCCATTTCAATATGACCTACTTTTCTTTCTTCATTTTGAAGTGGTTGTTTTAAACTTAAACCTTGTATTCTTAATTTCCCTTGATTATCCCCTTCTGCGTTAGAATAAAAGTACATATCATTATCGGTTGGTTCTCTTTTCATTATTACAGCTCCTGCTCCGTCTCCAAAGAGAACACAGGTACTTCTGTCTGTCCAGTCAATTACCTTGCTTAATGTTTCAGCTCCGATAACTAATGCACATTTATATTCACTTAACATAAACGATGCAACCTGCATTGAATATAAAAAACCGCTACAAGCAGCATTCAAATCAAAAGCCATTACATGTGAATCATTTAGTCCAAGCTTTTCTTGAACCAAACAAGCAGTAGATGGAGTCATATTGTCAGGAGTACATGTTGCACATATAATTAGGTCTATATCTTCTTTAGCAATTTTTGCATCTTCAATAGCCTTTATTGCAGCATTATAAGCAATATCGCTTGTATTTTCATCACTGCTTATATACCTTGTTTCTATTCCAGATCTGCTTTTAATCCATTCGTCATTTGTATCTACGATTTTCTCAAGGTCTTGATTTGTTATTAAATTTTTGGGTATGTAATAACCGTATCCAATAATTTTTCTATTTTTCATCTTAAATCATTCCTATTTTTCGATATTTTAAATATCTTTCCTTGATTAGTTGTCTGTCTTTTTTATTTGATAATTCCATAAGCTCATTTTGAATATAAACGGATATTTGAGCAACTACATACTCAAGACCGTTTTGAGCCCCTCCCTCAGGTTCTTTAATTATGTGGTCAACAATTCCTTTTTCATACAAATCAAAAGAAGTAAGCTTCATATATTTACTTGCTTCTTCGGCTCTGCTTTCGTCTTTCCACAAAATACTCGCAAATCCCTCAGGAGAAAGTACGGAATATATTGCATTTTCAAGCATTATTATTTTATCGGCAACGCTTAAAGCCAAAGCCCCACCACTTCCTCCTTCAGAAATAACAACGCTTATAACAGGAGTTTTCAAATTTGAAAACTCATAAAGACATTTTGCAATAGCTTCAGCCTGTCCTCTTTCCTCAGCACCTTTTCCGGGATACGCACCTGCCGTATCAACTATTGTAATAATAGGTCTATGGAATTTTTCTGCTTCTTTTGCCAGTCTTAAAGCCTTTCTGTAACCTTCGGGATTCATCATTCCAAAGTTTCTCTTTAAATTTTCTTCTAAAGTTTTTCCTTTTGCCTGTGCCAAAACGGTTACCGGAATATCATTAAACGTTCCAATACCACCAATTAACGCACTATCATCTCCAAAACATCTATCTCCATGAAGCTCATAAAAATTATCAAAAAGAAGTGATATATAATCGCTTGCTTTTGGTCTGTCTTGATGTCTTGCAAGATATACTCTGTCCCAAGGCTCTAATTTTGCATATGCCTTTTTCTTTAGCTGTCTTATTTCTTTATTTATTTTGTCAAATTCTTCATTGTCCGTTAAAGAAAGAGAAGCTTTTTTTGCTTCTAATTCTCTTATTTTTATTTCACATTCTTTTATGCTCATTGTTTTACTCCTTTATGAAGTACTATAAGATCATAAATGGTTTTCTTCATGTCAGTTCTTTTTACAATCATATCTATAAAACCTTTTTCAAGTAAAAACTCAGCTCTTTGGAATTCTTTTGGAAGAGTTTCATTGATTGTATTTTCAATAACTCTTTTTCCGGCAAAGCCTACAAGAGCATTCGGTTCAGCAATTATTATATCTCCTAGCATCGCAAATGATGCACTTACGCCACCTGTAGTTGGATGAGTAAGTAAAGATATATAAAAGCCTCCCTCATCAGAAAATCTCTTTAGTGCAGCGCTTGTCTTTGCCATTTGCATCAAAGACATAATCCCTTCTTGCATTCTTGCTCCTCCACTGGTACAGCTTATAAGAAGAGGAAGCTTTCTTTTTGTTGCAAGCTCTATTATTCTAGTAATTTTATCTCCAACAACTTGTCCCATACTTCCCATCATAAAATTACTGTCCATAACGGCAATGGCAATTTTTTGACCGTTTATTTTTCCAACTCCGGTAACAACTGCTTCATGAAGTCCTGTTGCTCTTTTTAACTTATCAAGTTTATTAGAATAACCTGGGAAATCATCTTCATTTTTACTTTCAATGTTTTTATCCATTTCCCTAAAACTTCGTTTATCCGTAAGCTGTCTTATTCTTTCTCTGGCACTTATCTTTAAATGATGACCGCAATTTGGACATACATAAAGATTTTCCATCATTTCATCATATGGAGTATTTTTATGGCATACTTCACAGTTTTTTATTAAATTTTCAGGAACTTCTCTTTTTGTAACCTCTTTTGAAGAAGTTATTCTTCTGGACTTAAAAAGTTCAAGTCTTTCCTGTCTTTTCCTAAATAAGTTCTCCACTTTGTTCTTCCAACTCCTTTATAAACTCTTCAAAAAATCCCGTATCGTATTTTCCTTCAATAAAAGTTTTATTGTGAAGCACCAAATAATGAAATTCTATATTTGTTTTTACTCCGTCTATTATTAATTCTTCCAATGCAACTCTCATTTTCTTTATGCATTCTAACCTTGTAGGTGCAAAAGTAATGAGTTTTAAAATCATGGAATCATAAAACGGAGGTATTTCATATCCTGTATACACAGCACTGTCAACTCTTATTCCTCTTCCTCCGGGAATATGTAAAAAGTTTATCTTTCCTCCGGAAGGTGCAAAATTTCTTTCTACATCTTCCGCATTGATTCTGCATTCTAATGCATAACCGTTTTGTTTTATATCCTCTTGTTTTAAAGTAAGTTTTTGTCCGCCGGCAACTTTAATTTGTTGTTTTACTATATCAACTCCGCTTATCATTTCTGATATTGGATGTTCAACCTGAATTCTCGTATTCATTTCCATAAAATAATATTTTCCGCTTTTATCAAGCAAGAATTCAATTGTTCCTACACTGTCATATCCAACATATTTACATGCTTTTATTGCATCATTTATCATAGACTGTCTTATTTCATCTTTAAGCATATGACATGGGGCTTCTTCTATAAGCTTTTGGTTTCTTCTTTGAAAAGAACAGTCTCTTTCAAATAAATGTATAACATTACCATGCTTATCAGCTATAAGTTGAATCTCTATGTGTTTTGGTTTTTCTATGTATTTTTCTATATATACATCACTATCCCCAAAACAAGCCTTTGCCTCACTTGTAGCAGCATTAAAAGCATCTTCAAATTCTTCTTCTTTTCTTACAATTCTCATGCCTCTTCCACCGCCGCCATTACTGGCTTTAATAATTACGGGATATGTTATGTCATTTGCAAGCTTTTTACCTTCATCTACATCTTTTATAATTTCTTTAGAACCGGGAACAACAGGCACCCCAGCTTCTATCATTATTTTTCTTGCTTCACTCTTGTTCCCGAGTTTTTCTATTGTTTCAGGGTTTGGACCAATAAAGATTAATCCACATCCAATAACAAGCCTTGCAAATCTTGGATTTTCACTTAAGAAGCCGAATCCGGGATGTATGGCATCACATCCTGTCTGACAAGCAGCTTCTATGATATTACTCATATTAAGATAACTATCCATTGCTTTAGGCGAACCTATACAAACAGCTTCATCTGCTATTTGAACATGTAAGGCATCTTTATCCGCAGTTGAATATACACTTACGGTTTTAATTCCCATTTCCTTACAAGTTCTTATTATTCTTACTGCTATTTCTCCTCTGTTTGCAATTAAAATTTTCTTTATCATTTAATCACCTATACATATTAGATTTTCATCAAACTGAACCATTTCACCGTCTTGTTTTGCAACACTTATGATTTTTCCGCTGCAAGGTGCTTTTATTTCGTTCATTACTTTCATTGCTTCAATGATACAAACGATATCTCCCTTGTTTACACTGTCTCCCACGTTTACATAAGCAGGTGAACTTTCATTTGGTTTTGAATAAAATGTTCCTACAATAGGACTTTTTACCCAATTCCCTTTTGGTTCTTCTTTTATAACTTCTTTAGTATCTTCTTTTATAACTGGTTGTGATTCCACAATATATTCTTGTGGTTTAACATAATTTACAACACTTTTGCTATCTTCTTTTTCAAGTTTAATCTTCATTTCTCCGGCTTCAATTTCCATTTTATGAACATTTGAGCCTTCAAAAATATCTATAACTTGTTTTATTGCTTTAGTATCCAAAATTTTCTCCTTTTGAATTAATTTTAAAGAAATCAATAAATAATACTTTGATATTCAAACTATAATATCCTATAAAACCGAATAAATAAAAAATAAAATATAATGAATAAATGTAATATAAAAGGGCCCGTAAGCCCAAATATTATACTGAATAAAAAAGTGATATTATTGTTTTTCTTTAATAATGTCAATGATATCTTGTACAGTAACAAGTTTTTCTAATTCTTCATCTTCGATTTGAACATCGAATTCTGTTTCAAGTTCAAGTGATAATTCAACAGCAGCTAAAG
Organism: Anaerofustis butyriciformans; assembly: GCF_036289385.1. Taxonomy (NCBI): domain Bacteria; kingdom Bacillati; phylum Bacillota; class Clostridia; order Eubacteriales; family Eubacteriaceae; genus Anaerofustis; species Anaerofustis butyriciformans. Next base: position 163,099 of record NZ_JAYFFH010000003.1, on the reverse strand, counting down.
AATCGATATCTAAATCTTCTTTTAATCTTGCTTCTGGTGTGATAAGACTTTCGTCAATATCTAATGCATCTACTAATACCTTTTTAATATCTTCTAACATATTTATATTCCTCCTAAGTTCTTTGATATTCAAAGTATTTTTGTATTATAAACTGTTAAAGTTATAAAGTAAATAGTTTTTTGTTCATTTTATTAACTTTTTATTATATTTATATGCTTTTTTTACTCTTAATAATACTCAGTATCATTAAAAACATTTTCATACAAATTTAGAATAACTTTTCAAGTTCTTTCTCACTTATTACTTCAATTCCATTTTCTTCAAAAAGCTTTGCAGTTATTCCCTTACCATCAATCAAAACAGATGAAAAACTTCCGTCGTATATTTTTTTATTTCCGCAAGACGGAGAATTGGCTTTCATTAATGCTAATTTTACATTGTTTTCTTTTGCAATATTAAGGCAAATCATTGCTCCTTTTTTATATTCATCAGTAACGTCTTTTCCGCTTTTTGAAAATACTTTTCCTTTTCTTATTTCGCTTGGCTCTCTTGGTGTAGATAGTCCTCCAAGACATTCTGGACAACATAATATAACATTATATTTATTTTCTATTTTCTTTATAATTTCTTTTTCTATTTCATTATTACCACCGCTGTATTTACAGTTCTCTCCAAACAAACATGCCGATACAATTATATTTTCCTTACTCATATATACCTCACAGTAAAAAAATAAGGAGTGTAATACACTCCTTAAATTAGCCTAATAATTCTCTGGCAACTTCATTAACGATTTTACCGTCAGCCTTACCTTTTACTTTAGGCATAACTTCGCCCATGATTTTGCCCATATCTTTTACCGTTTCAGCTCCGGTTTTTTCAATAGCTTCTTTTACTATTTCTTTAACCTCATCTTTTGTTAGCTGTTTTGGTAAATATCTCATTAGAACTTCAAGTTCTGCTTTTGCTTCAGCTATAAGATCTTCTCTTCCTGCTTTCTCAAATTCAGCAAGAGAATCTTTTCTTTGTTTTACTTGTTTAGCAACTACATCTACAATTTCTTCATCGCCAAGTTCAACTTTATTGTCTTTTTCAACTTGTAAGATTGCAGCTCTAACCATAGTAACAGTAGATTTTGTTATATTGTCTTTTTCTTTCATGGCTTTTTTTAAATCGCCAAGTAAAGTTTCTTTAAGTGACATATAAAACACTTCCTAATTATCTTTTATTTTTTTTCTTTCTTGCTGCTTCAGCTTTTTTCTTTCTTCTTACACTAGGTTTTTCATAGTGTTCTCTTTTTCTGATTTCAGACATAACACCAGCCATAGCAGTCTTTTTCTTAAATCTTTTTAAAGCGCTTTCTAGTGATTCGCCTTCTCTTAATCTTACTTCTGACATCTCTCAACCCTCCCCTCTACCGTGGGTTATCACGTTTATAGTCAACACAAATTATTATAAAAAAATATACAAGATATGTCAATAAAAAATATTCGTTTTTTATTCATTAAAATCATTTAATTTTATTTTTATTTTCATATTTAATAAAAAAATACACCTAAATTGTATATACAAAATAGGTGTATTTTAATTATTCGTCTAAACTATTTTAAACTAGTTTCTTCTTTACGTTTGTATTGTAAGTAAGTTATAAAACCTCCTGAAATTACAAACATTACAATCCATAATAATACATTTGATGAATCTGATGTAGCTGGAGTATCGCCTAATAATTTATAATCAGCTATACCGTCTCCATCTGTATCAATATTTGCGTCAGGAATACCATCTCCATCTAAGTCGATATTAACATCTGGATTTCCATCTCCATCTGTATCAATATTGATATCTGGTTTTCCATCTCCATCTGTATCGATATTGATATCTGGTTTCTTATCTCCATCTGTATCAATATTTACATCTGGTTTCTTATCTCCATCTGTATCAATATTAATATCTGGTTTCTTATCTCCATCTGTATCTATATTGATATCTGGTTTCTTATCACCATCTGTATCAATATTTACATCTGGTTTCTTATTTCCATCTGTATCGATATTGATATCTGGTTTCTTGTCTCCGTCTGTATCGATATTAATATCTGGGTTTAAATCACCATCTGTGTCTATATCAACATTAGGTTTTCCGTCTCCATTTGTATCAATATTGATATCTGGATTTCCATCTCCATCTTTATCATAATCTAGATTTGGATGACCTGTATCATATCCAGGGTTTCCAATTCCATCAGGATAAACATCTATACTTGGTTTCCAGTAATCATCTACACCATCACCATCAGTATCTTTACCAGGTCTATATAAATGATCTGTATCAACTTTTCCGTCTCCATCTGTATCTAGTTTTGTATCAGGTTTCCAGATGCCGTCACTATTTCCACCATTTCCGCTTGGTTTCCATGTTCCTTTATTATCTGTATCAATATTTATTTCAGGTTTTCCGTCTCCGTTTAAGTCAATATTAATATCTGGTTTTCCGTCTTTGTCTGTATCAATATTTACATCAGGAATACCATCTCCATCAACATCAACGTTTAATTCAGGTTTTTTACCTACAATTACTTCTACTTTATGATCTTTATTAATATCATCAAAAGTAATTTCGCCTTTTCCGTCAGGACTGATTAGATCAGGACGACTTACACCGTCTACAATTACATCTCTAATTTCGTAATTATCAGGATCAGTCACTTCCCATTCAACTTTAGAAGAGCTACCTTCTTCTACTTTTCCACTGTTTGTAATAGTACCAGGACCACCTACGATGCTAGTATTTATGTCATATAAAGGATTATCACCTTTTCCGTCTTGAACATCATCATTTCCAGGTAAACTATTTTTTTCAACATAGATATCTACGTCTTTATCACCTTGAAGGTCTTTTAAATCGATACTATTTCCGCTAAATGAAACACTTTCTCCGTTTACTTTAACGTCTACAACTTTATAATCACCGTCAATATTCCAAGAAACAGTATCATCGTCACCTTTTTCAAAGATACCTGTTCCATCTATTTCACCTGTTGCACCGATTATTTCTCCTGTAACAGAAATTAAATCTTCATCACCAGGAAGACTTCCTCCATCAGCAGTAAAGTAAACTTCTATTTCATGATTTTTTGAAATGTCATTAACATTTACACTAATACCAGTTTTGTCTTGTTTTGTTACTTCAACTTCATTTGCTGCAAGGGTAGTAATTCCTGTAATAGGATAATCTACACCGTCTACAACTAATTTTGAAACAACACTTCCACTATTTGGAGTACCTTCGATATTTAAGTAACTTTGTCCTTTATATAAAACTTTAGATACATCTACAGTCCCATCTCCGTATTTTAGAGTGTCAACTGCATAAATAACAGGTTTCATATAAACTTTTACATCTTGATTACTTTTAATTGAATTAAATTCAATTTTGTTTTGACCTTTTGTATCATATACTTTGTCATTTACAAGAACTTTGTCTATTTCATACACAGCATAGTCAGAATCACTTGGACTATTGCCTACTTGTAAAATAGGATCCCATGTTACAGTAAAGTCACTACCTTTTGAAACTATTCCGCCTGATGAAATAGTACCAGGACCACCTATAAGTTGAGTAGTAATTGTAACTGGATCTTTTTGCCAATCTCCATCACCACTACCGTCTTTTTGGAAATAAACATCTACAACATGATTTTGTGTAATATTACTAAAATCATATTTACCGCTGTTTATTGCACTTTGACTAATTTCTTTTCCGTCAACAAATACATGTGCGATTTTATATTCGCCTGTAGATTCCCAAGTTACTGTAGCATTATCTCCAGAGTTTACAACTTGGTTACCACTTACTTTAGTAGTTTCATCACCACCATATTTATTTACAGTTACTGTGTAATATCCTGTTGTTGAACCGCCACCTAAGCCAGGTAGACTTTCAACTGTTACAATAACTTCATGATCTGCTTTAATACCTTTAAAGTCAACATTCTTTGTATCAAGTGGATATTCTTTTCCATCAACTTTAATACTTGTAATGTAATATCCTTCATTTATTGTCCAATCAACAGCATAATCACTATTTTTAGCTACTGTCTTAGTTGGTGTTATTGTTCCGGCATCAATTGGACCATCAATCTTAGTTTTAACTTGATAGTAGCCTGTTTCACCTATATCAGTAGAACCTGAGCCAGATGAACCACCTTCTTTAACAAATTCAACATATACTTTATGATTTTTATTAATATCTTTGAATTCAATCTTATTATCAACTAATAAGTCATCTCTTATTACATCATCAACAAATACTCTTCCTACAACATATCCTTTTGCAGGTGTCCAGCTAACAGTATAATCAGAACCTTCTTTCATTGTTTTTGAAGGAGTAATTGTACCACTACCGTCTTTACTTGTTGATACTGATAAGTATCTATTATAGTAAATCTTTAATGTTAATTTACCATCACCGCTTATTGTTCCTGATAATTTATTTAATTCAGAACCTTCATCATACCAATATCCGCTAAAGTCTTTAATATCACCGTCTTTAATTGAAACTTGTTCATCAGTTGTACCATATCTAACAACAGTTAAGTCATCATTTCTTACATAACCGTTTTCTGTACTAAACCAATATTCTAATTTATATTGTGTATTTGTATTTGCAGACCATTTAGCTGTTAATGTGTGATCTGCTTGTTTATATACAGCATCGCCTGATTCTCTTAAAGTTCCACCTTCATCATACCAACCTTCAAATGTATAACCTGAACGGTTTGGTGTATTTAATGTTCCGTAGTTTGTAGTTGCTGTTGGATATGATTTGTCATTTACAGTACTTCCACCATTACTATCAAAGTGAACAATATATCTTGAAGTATCTTTTTGCCATTTTGCATATACAGTATATGTACCTGCTGGCATTGTTTCACTTCCTCCGATTGCAGTTCCATTTTTATCTTTTGCCCAGCCTTGGAAAGTATAACCTTCTCTTGTTGGAAGATATGTTCCTTGGTAAGGGGAACCAGTTTCATCGTTAGTAACGGCATTTACAATATTTGCACCGTATTCTACAGATTTTTCTTTTAATTTACCTAAATTTCCGCCATTTGCATCAAATTTTAATGTAAATGAATCTTTAGCCCAGTTAGCAACAAGTGTCATATCACTGTTTGCTTTTTGAGTTGTAATTTGTGCTCCACCATATGTCCAATATGTGAAATGATATCCTTCTTTTGTAGGAAGTTCATCACCTGAAAGTAAATGATCTATTACATTACTTCCTTTTGGAACTTCTATAACTTTTGATTCTTGAGAATCACCAAAGCTTCCGCCGTTTGGACTAAATGTAAGTTGAACTTTTTCTGTTGTATAAACAGGATGTAAAACAATATCATCTGAAACAACAGTTTCTGAAGATACTAAGTTTCCATCTGCATCAGCCCAGCCTTGGAAAATTTGATTTGGATCTTCATTTTTTGGTGCTTCTGGTAATTCACCAAGTTTTCCATTTTCTAAAACATAATATGTATCATATAAATCATCTTCAAAAGAAACAGATACAGTATTAAATGTATTTGTACTTTGGTTTCCACATTCATCCCATGAAGTTACTTTCAAAGGATCTGCTGTTAATTTTTGTGAGAAATTATATGCATGAACAGGTGCATCTAAAGTAATAACTTCTCCATCATTAACTTGATATTTTAATACGCCACTTCCTTCATCTTCAATAAGTGTTACACCATCTCTATCGATACCATAACCTTTATCTACAAGAGCAATATGAGCAGAAGATTTATAACCTTCAGAAGTAGCTTCAATTGCAGCAGCTTTATCATCTTTATAAGCTGTTAAATATGTTTGGAATGTACTTGATTCATTTCCTTCTTCATCTTTTACTACAAGTTCAAATGTATATTTACCTTGTTTTGAATCTTTGGTAAAAGTATAATTTGGTAATAATTCAGGTGAGTCTACAAATCCGCCTGAATTTGCGACTATACTATTATCTGGGTCATACACTTTAAGAGACCACTGTGTAATCTCAGCCCCGGAATCTGCAGGCATTGATTTATCTTTTATCTGTGCAACTATTTTATCGTTTGATGTTTTTAAATGTTGCAAGTGAACTGTCAAAATCTGACGTTCTTCTTCCGTTCCTAATTTTTCATATATAGAAAAGTCTGCAATAGGATTTTCTTTTATCTGTTGAATTTCAACAGGTGTAAACTTAACTTTATCTTTATAGTTATTTGCAATATATTCTGCAATCTGAGAAACATAGTCTTGGTCTGTTGCATACAAACCATTATCAGGTCCTATACCAGAACTATCAGCTGTTGGGTCTTTTAATATTTTTCCATCATCAACATTACTAATATAGAATATTTCATTTTCATTAAGACGTTTTATACCTTCCAAATAATTTTCTTTATCTTCTGGAACGCCCGGATCAGCATTTGTTCCGGCTAAGTTAATGAAATATTTATAGTCTGCATCTTCCGCATATTGTACATTTTTAAGTGCATCGAAAGCATTTGCTTCATAGTTCATTTCAAGGTCAGAGAATACAAAAGATGAAAGCTCTGAACAGCCATGAGACTTATAAGCAGCCATAGGACCAAATCCATTATATCCTGTTGCTTCCATTGCTACGGCTTTACCGCCAAACAATGTTTTTGTTTCTTCAAATGTACCTGAAGAAGTATAGTTTCTTTGTTGAACAGTTAAAGATCTTGACTGTAAATCAACATCAATTCTTGCTTTTTTACTTGCACCTAAATTAAATGTATCTTTTGCAATGGCTTTACTATACAAACCTGTAACATTTGAAGTTTGGAAATTCATTGCATTAACATTATTCATAGGAATTAAATAAATATTTCCGCTTACTTGAGTAGTAAATTCATAAAATAATAAATATCCATTTACTGTAGCAGAAGAACTTGTACCATTTATACCGGCATTAACAAAGAAACCTGCACCTGTTAATGTATGATTACCAACACCTTTTGCATCAATATCAAAACTAAATGTTCTTCTTGAGTTGCTTGGGGCAGGGTATATCATAAAATCAGCAAGAGCCTGTGTTCCATAACCGGCAAATGTCATCTTTGCTTTTCCCGCTTCATCTAAAGTAGAAGAAATATGTCTTTTAAAATATTTACAACTTGTTGGAGTTGTTTTTTCAAATTCCTTTTCTATGGTTGTTGGTTTTGTACCACTTGCATAAGAATTATCTGCTGCTCTATAAGGTTGCTTTGTTGAGTCTAAGCCAAGACTGTTATATGTAGATTGATCAAGATAATGATCATATACATACCAACCAGATGTATCGGTTGTATCAATTTTGATTGCAGATGAAACAATACGGAATTTATTTTCATCCAACCCTTGAGCGATTAATTTCTCAGTCAATTCCTCCTTAAAATCTAAAAAAGTACCCGGATAATCTGCTGGGATATTTACAACAATATCAATAACAGAATCAGGGTTACTTACTGCATCATTAGCCTGTACTTTAACAAGACCGGCAATTATGCAAAAAGTTAATAAAAAACAAAAAAATGATAATAATATTTTTTTCGTTTTTACGCGCATAAAATTACCCCCCTACGCATTTTAATAAATAAAAAAATATATATAATAAAAAATTTTATTATCACATTAATTATTAAATATCAATAACCAAAGTTACTTATTATTTTATTAAAAATATAAAAACAAATTAAATTTATTTTTATCGGTTAAGATACCCATAATATATGAAATTTTTCTAAATTATATCATACTTCTTTCTAAATATACATATAAATATGGTAAAATTTTGAATATTTTGTGAAAATTTATAAGTTCAAAATAATCTAAATTATTAAGAATTAATAAACTTTAAATTTAATTAAACATTAAAATTTTTTTTGTGATATAATAACCTTAACAAGAAAAGCATATAGGAGGGTAAATTATATGGCTAATAAATTAGACGGAACAAAAACACTTGAAAACTTAAAAACTGCATTTGCAGGAGAAAGCGAAGCAAGAAACAAATACACTTACTACGCAAGCAAAGCAAAAAAAGACGGTTACAATCAAATTGCTGCATTGTTCGAAGATACAGCAAACAATGAAAAAGAACACGCTAAACTTTGGTTTAAATTAATTCATGGAATCGGAACAACAGAAGAAAATCTTCTTGACGCAGCAGCAGGCGAAAATTATGAATGGACAGACATGTATGCTACATTCGCAAAAGAAGCAAGAGAAGAAGGCTTTGATGATATAGCTGAAACTTTTGAAGGTGTTGCAAAAATCGAAAAAGCTCATGAAGAAAGATACAGAGCTTTATGCGAAAACATCCAAAAAGGAAGAGTATTTAAAAGAGAAGAAGAAGTTGTTTGGGAATGCGGAAACTGCGGACACTTAGTAGTTGCAAAAGAAGCTCCTGAAGTTTGTCCTGTATGTGACCATCCAAGAGCTCATTTCTTTATTAAAGCTAAAAACTACTAAAAATAAAAAGAACATCTTATGATGTTCTTTTTTTATTTAACAGGTATATCTTTTAATACTTCTTTCATTCCATTCATTGCTTTTTCGATATTTTTCCTGCTTGTTGCAACGTTTATTCTAAAATAGCCAACTCCCTCTTCTCCAAACTGTTTACCGTGCTGAATAGCAAAACCGCCTTTTGTAACAAATAAATCCGATAATTCCTTATAATCTATATCGTACTTATTCATATCAAGCCATCCAAGGAATGTCGCCTGAGGGATTTCAAAACCTACATTTTCTAAATTTTCATTAACGAATCTTTTTATGTATTTAAAATTTTCTTCCACATATTCAAGCATATAATTATACCAATCATCACTTTCTTTATATGCTGCCTTAACAATCCCCGGAACAAAAACGTTAGGGTCTGCAGTATGTAATCTTTTTTGTGTATATAATTTCCACTTGTTTTTATATTCTTCATTTTTGATAATTATATTACTTACCTTCATACCCGGAATATTAAATGTCTTACTCGGTGCAGTTCCTGTTATAAATATATCGTCATTTTCAAATAAAGATGCAATAGGAATATGTTTTATTCCCTTTCTTACAATATCGCAGTGTATCTCATCACTAAAAACTATAACATTATATTTTTTACATATTTCACCTATTTTTAAAAGCTCATCTTTTGTCCAGACTTTCCCTATTGGATTATGAGGTGAACAGAACAGGAACATTTTTACGTTATTGTCTTTTATCTTTTTTTCAAAGTCTTCAAAATCAAGAGTATAATCTCCATTTTCATCTTTAACAAGAGGAGAATTAACAAGATTTCTGTTATTATCCTTTACTATATTCATAAAAGGAGTATAAACAGGTTGGTTTACAATAATATTGTCCCCTTCATTTGTAAGAGAAGTTATTAATACACACATAGCAGGAACAATCCCGCCGGAATAATATATATCTTTCTTATCAATTATAAAATCGTGTTTATCCCTCATCCAATCGCAAACAGCACTTTTATATTCATCATCAGCATACACGAAAGTATATCCAAGAACAGGATTTAAAAGTCTTTCTTTTATGCTTTCGATTATTGCATCGCTGCAAGGGAAATCCATATCAGCAACCCATAAAGGTATGGTATTTTCATCTGAAAGAGGGTATGCCCTTTTTAAACTATCATATTTTTCACAGTTAGTATTTCTTCTGTCAATTATTTTATCAAAATCGTATTTCATATTTTACCTCGTAAAAAACAAATTAAGTTGTATTTATTCATTTCTATATTTTTATATATAGTATCACTTTGGTAAAATATTTTCCATATAAAACCTTAAGCCTAATAAAAATTTTTAAACAGCTTAAAAGTTTTTGTGTCTATAAAAATTATCTTCTTTTCTTTTTTTATTGCATAATCAAGAGTATATCTTGTCCCCCCGCTGTCTCTTCCGTCATAAACAGCAAATAAAAACTCACTGTTATCTACCATATATCTATTTCTTTCAAGCATACAAGTTCTTGTATATTTTTCATTTAGAATTATTGCATCTAAAGAGTTATTTAATATGTAATTATAGTTTTTAATATCTTCTTGTTTCCATAATTTAGTTTGATTTTTACAAGGAATAACGGGAATAATTTTAATATTTGTATTAAATCTGTCATTATAATCTAAAATAGCTCCGGCACATAACAAATCCGCACCAAGAGCCATTCCACAATAAAATGTATTTATTTCATATTTCACGTGTAGTAATCCTATTATATTTTTTATCTTTTCAAACAATATTGTCTTTTTCTCTTCATCAAAATTTTTCACATCCCTTATTCCCGTTATGGCACACTTTTTATCCATTATCTTATCCCCTTAATATTTTTTTACAAGATAAAAGATACATTTATTAAAGTGCGAAATTTGTCAAAATATGTATTATGTAAAACTAAACATCTCTATAACTATTCTCATACAAATATTAAATCCCATTTTAAAACAATATTCATTTTCTTTTTGATTATATCTAAGCATCTTTTCAAAGATCTCTTCAAAACTTTCACTGTATGTTTTATCAATGTTCTTATTTAGTTTTTCAAACAAATCAATAATTTCATTTAGCATTTTTTGATTATCATCACATTTATTATTTTCAAGATAAAAATATAGAATTTCATTTAAAATACTTTCGCTCATTTTATTAAATATATTCACTCTCTTTTAAATTTACTTTTTTTAAAAAATTTAGATTCTCAAATAAAAGTTTTTTCTCTTCTTTACTACAATTTTTTAAAAACTCATTAATATCCTTAATATTTTCGCTTATAAAATTATTACCAAGATCAATACTAAAAAGCTCATCTAAACTTAAATTTAATATACTGGCAATATTAACTATTGCATGCAGTGAAACTTTCGCACTTCCATTTTCTATGTGGCTTAAATGACTTACAGACAAATCGATTTTTTCTGATAAACTTTCTTGTGTATACCCTAATTTTTTTCTTTTTTCTTTTATCTTTAATCCCAATTTTTTATAATTTATTTCCATACCAAAGCCACACTTTTTTGTTTCATTTTACAAAAATCATAAAATGATTAGAATGTCGTAAAAAAGATTATAAAAACTAATAAAAATGCTATATAAAACAATATACTTATTAAAGAACTACTAAACACAACAAATTTTTATATCTATAAAAAACAACCTTTTTTATAAAATTATATATAAATTTTGTTTTTATATGACATTCACAAAATGTCAAAATAAAAAAGACATAAAAGTCTTTAATGATAAAATATAATTTTTTTTAATAAAAAAAGACTCCAAAAGGAGTCTTTTTATCTATTTTCTTTCAAGTTTTATTACTGCTTCTTGATCGTTTAATTTAACATTAGCACCGTCATTTTCAGCATAGATAATTTCATCGCAAAGAGTTTCTTTTGTAAGATAAGCTTTAAATTCTTCAATAGAATTTTTGATTACATCGCTACAATCAATTGTTATGTTAATTCTGTCTGTTACTTCATAATCATTATTTTTTCTCATTTGTTGAACTTTTGAAATAACTTCTCTTACATAACCTTCTTTGATTAATTCTTCATCAAGATTTGTATCTAAGATTACGAATAAATTATCTTGTTTTTGAACATTGAAGCCTTCTTTTGCTTCTGTTCTTATTTCAACCCATTCTTTCTTAAGCATTAATGGACCTTCAGGTGTATCAAGTGTTACTTCACCATTTTTATCAAGTTCGTCAATTACTGCCTTTGCATCACAGCTATTTAATGCAGCAACAGCTCTCTTAACATCTTTACCTAAAATCTTACCAGCAACTTTAAAGTCAAGTTTTAAAATAAAGTTCATGTATTCTTCAAGGTTTTCAGGGAATGTAACTTCTTTTACGTTAAGTTCTTCTTTGATTAAATCAACAAGTCCTGAGATAACTTCTTTATCAGCACCATAAACAAGAATGTCTTTTACAGGTTGTCTAACTTTGATATTTGCTTCTTCTCTGGCACTTCTTCCAAGAGAAACAAGAGTTCTGACTAAATCCATTTTAAATTCATTCTTTTCGTCGATTAAATCTTCATTTGCAACAGGATATCTTTCAATATGAACTGATTCTTTACCTGTTAATTTTCTGTAAATTTCTTCAGAAATAAATGGAGCAAATGGAGCAATAAGTTTGCTTAAGCCTGTTAATACTTCGTAAGTTGTATTGTATACGGCTTTTTTGTCATTATCAAGTTCGCTTGCCCAGAATCTTCTTCTACATCTTCTGATATACCAGTTAGATAAATCTTCATTTACAAAATCTTGTATTTTCTTAACTGCTTTTGTATGTTCATTAATTTCCATATCAGCAGTTACGGCTTTAACAAGGTTATTGTATTTAGATAATATCCATAAATCTATTTCATCTCTGTCTTTATATTCAACAAAGAATTCTCTTGGGTCTACATTATCTGTATTTGCATACATTACAAAGAATGTATAAACATTTTTTAATGTATTGAAGAATTTAGAAATTACTTCTTTTAATCCTTCTTCATCAAATTTAGTTGGAGTCCATGCAGGTGATACATATAGTAAATACCATCTAAGTACATCGGCACCATATCTGTCAAATAAATCAAATGGGTCAACTGTGTTTCCTTTTGATTTACTCATTTTTTGACCGTTAGCATCAAGAATTAAGTCATTTACAAGAACACTCTTATAAGGAGCTTTTTTCATTAGGAATGTTGATATTGCAAGAAGTGAATAGAACCATCCTCTTGTTTGGTCAATACCTTCACAAATGAAGTTTGCAGGGAATTGTTCTTCAAACTCTTCTTTATTTTCAAATGGATAATGTTGTTGAGCAAAAGGCATTGAACCTGAGTCAAACCAACAGTCAATAACGTCTGTTACTCTAGTCATTGTCTTACCGCATTTATCACATTTAATATGAACATCGTCAACATATGGTCTATGAAGTTCGATACTTTCATCTATATCTTCAATTGCTTCTTCCACAAGTTGTTTTCTTGAACCTACACTGTGAATATTTCCACATTCACATCTCCAAATATTAAGAGGAGTACCCCAGTATCTGCTTCTTGAAATTGCCCAGTCTTTTACATTTTCAATCCAGTTACCAAATCTCTTTTCACCAACAAATTCAGGATACCATTTTACAGTATTATTTGCTGCAACAAGGTCATCTCTAAGTTTTGTCATTTCAATATACCAACTTGGTTTTCCGTAGTATAACAATGGAGTTTTACATCTCCAGCAATGTGGATAGTTATGTTCAATTTTTTGTTTCTTAAATAACATATCATGCTCTTTTAGATATTTAATAATATCTAAATCTGCATCTATAACAAAAGTACCCTTCCATGGAGTTTCAAGGAATTTACCGTCTTCACCAACAGGATTTAATACAGGTAAATTGTATTTTCTTGATACATTGTAGTCGTCTTCCCCAAAAGCAGGAGCAATATGAACGATTCCTGTACCATCTTCAGTAGAAACGAAATCACCAAGGATTACATAATGCGCTTTCTTGCCGTTTGGAACTTTTACGAAATCAAGAAGTTGTTCATATTCGATATATTCAAGGTCTTTACCTTTCATTTCTTCCATTACTTCATATTCGTCACCAAGAACAGTATTAGCAAGTGATTTTGCAAGAATGAAAGTTACTCCTTTAGATTTTACTTTTACATAATCAATATCAGCACCAACACAAAGGGCAACGTTTGAAGGAAGTGTCCAAGGAGTTGTTGTCCAAACTAAGAAATATTCATCTTTATCTTTTATTTTAAATGCAACATAAACAGAATTTGTTTTAATGTTTTTGTATCCTTGAGCTACTTCGTGAGAAGCAAGACCAGTACCACATCTTGGACAGTAAGGAACGATTTTATGACCTTCATAAATTAGTCCTGCATCAAAGAATTCTTTTAAAATCCACCAAACTGTTTCAATGTAATTATTGTCAAGTGTAATATATGGGTTATCAAGATCTACAAAATATCCCATTCTCTTTGTCATTTCTCTCCAAAGAGCTTCATAAGTAAATACACTTTCTTTACATTTTTTATTAAATTCTGCAATACCGTATTTTTCGATATCACCTTTTCCGTTCATATTTAAAGTTTTTTCAACTTCAATTTCAACAGGAAGTCCGTGTGTATCCCATCCTGCTTTTCTTTTAACTCTGTAACCTTGCATGTTTCTGAATTTGCACACGCTGTCTTTTAATGTTCTTGCAATAACATGGTGAATTCCAGGTCTGCCGTTAGCTGTAGGAGGACCTTCAAAGAATACAAAGTTTTCACATCCTTCTCTGGTTTCAAGAGACCTTTTAAGAATATCAATATCTTCCCAATAATTTGATATTTCTTTTTCCATGTCTTTAACACTGTTTTTATTCAAATCTTCAAAAACCATATCTTACTCCATTCCTAAATTTATATTAAAAAGCTTGTAATATTGCTATTTTTTGCTTTTCCTTAAAATATAATTTTAATATATTGTAATTATTACTGTCAAGAAAAATAATAAATCTATTTTAAAATAATATCTTTAATCTGAATCGGTGTTTTTACAATATGTATAGGATTACTTTCTTTAATCTCAGACAAATCACCATATCCATACAAAACACCCATAGTAGCAATGCCGTTTTCTTTCCCCCCGATTATATCCGGTTTTTTATCTCCTATCATAATTGCACTGCTTTTGTCTGATACTTCCATTTTATCAATGCACATTCCAACAAAATCGCTTTTGCTTCCTCTTGTTTGATATAGATTATTTGCAATAAAATGATCGAAATAATCAAGTATTTCTACATGTTTTGCTTCTATCAATGCGGAATCTTCGGGCTGGCTTGTCGCTACTGATAATTTTATATTATTCGCTTTAAGCATTTCCAAAGTTTCCCTCATTCCATCAAAAAGTTTACATTCATAAACGCCTTTGTCAAACATGTATTCGTTACTTACATCTATGGCTTTTTTTGCTTTTTCTTCGCTTAGCCCGTATTTTGTTACAAGAGTTCTTGCAAAGGGAGGTCCTATTAAAGATTTTACTACTTTGTCATCTTCAATGATTCCCGCATATCTTAGTCCCTCTTGAAACATTTTTACCGTCCCTTCAGCAGTATCAATAAGAGTTCCATCTAAATCAAAAACAATATACTTATACATATCCATTCTCCAAAATTTAATTACCTTTCAATTATATAATAAAAACGCCTTAAAATAAAGGGGTAAGAGTATCAGAAGATTAATAAAAAAAGACCTTTTTAGAAAGGTCTTTTATATTTTTCTTTTTCTGTTTTATATAAATTATTTCCTTTTGAATCTATTGCCACAATAACGGGAAAATCCTCTACATATAATTTTCTAACGGCTTCGGATAATAACTCAGGATAAGCTATAAGCTCAGCTTCTTTTATACATTTTTTTATTAAAGCTCCACATCCTCCAACTGCCGCAAGATATAAAGCATTATTATCTTTAAGGCTTTTTTCTACTTCGTCGTTTCGCTCCCCTTTTCCTATAATAAGCTTTAATCCTCTTTCAAGTAAAAACGGAGTGTATTTATCCATTCTTGCAGATGTTGTAGGTCCGCATGAACCTATTACTTCCCCCGGTTTTTCGGGACATGGACCTGCATAATATATACACTCTCCTTTTATATTAAAAGGAAGCTTATCGCCATTTTCCATTGTTTCCACCATTTTTTTATGAGCAGCATCTCTTGCAGTATAAATATATCCCGTTAAATATAATTTATCCCCTGCATTTATATCCATGATTTCATCATCACTAAGTGGTAATTTTACTTTCTTTTCCATATTAAATCTCCGTTTCCTTATGTCTTGATACATGGCAACCTATATTAACACTTACAGGCAGACCTGCAATATGAGTAGGATAAGTTAGAATATTTACTCCAAGAGCTGTAGTGCTTCCGCCAAGTCCTCCGGGGCCTATTCCAAGTTTATTGATTTTATCAATAAGCTCTTCTTCCATATTTCTATAAAACTCATCTTCATTTTTATGATTAATATCAAGAAGTAAAGCTTCTTTTGCCATTAATGCAGCCTTTTCCATTGTTCCTCCTATTCCAACTCCAACAATCATAGGAGGGCAAGGCTTGCTTCCTGCCTTTTCAACTGTTTGTAAAATAAAATCAACAACGCCTTCATATCCATCTGCTGGTTTTAACATCTTTGTATCACCGCAGTTTTCACTGCCAAAACCTTTTGGCATAACTTTTATTTTAACCTTGTCACCTTTTACTACGTTATAATATATTATCCCAGGTGTATTATCTTTGGTATTTTCTCTTCTTAAAGGACAACCTACAACACTTTTTCTAAAATACCCTTCATCGTAAGCTTCTCTTATAGCATCGTTTATTTCATCATAAATGTAATTACCAGTAAAGAAAACTTCCTGACCTACCTCCAAAAACACAAGGCACATACCTGTATCTTGACATATAGGGCAGTTTTCTTTCGCTGCAATATCTATATTATCGTTTATAACACTTAAAAGTCCTCTTCCAATCTCTGACTTTTCTTCTTTCTCACTTTCAATCAAAGCATTTTTAATATCATCTCCAAGAAAAACATTTGCTTCAAGGATAAGTTTTTTTACTTCTTCTTTTATAATTTTAGTATCTATTTGTCTCATAATAACCTCTAAAAAATTTATATATTAGAGTATAGCACAGGTATATTTTATTTTCTACTTTTCATCACAAAGTTATTTCAAATATTATTATGTTAAAACATAATAATATAGTATAATAATATAAATGAAAAGGTTTAATTGAAAACGTAGAATAAATGAAAGCGAGAAAAGATATGGCTGATAATATTATTATTCAAAACGTCAGTAAAATTTACGGCAGCAAAGAAAACGAAGTAAAAGCTTTGGATAATGTTAGCTTTGAAATCGAAAAAGGCAAATTTACGATTATAGTGGGACAAAGTGGCGCAGGAAAAACAACACTTCTTAATCTCCTTGGAGGAATGGACACAATCACAAAAGGAAGCATAATCGTAGATGGCAAAGACTTAAGCAAATTAAGCGAAAAAGAACTTACCTCATACAGAAGATACGATGTAGGCTTTGTTTTTCAGTTTTATAACCTTGTTCAAAACCTTACTGCAAAAGAAAATATAGAACTTGCAACTGAAATATCAAAATCTAGCATATCTGCAATGGATGCTCTAAGAGATGTAGGGCTAGAAAAAAGAGCTGACAATTTCCCGTCTCAATTATCCGGCGGAGAACAACAAAGAGTATCAATAGCAAGAGCTCTTGCAAAAAATCCTAAATTATTATTATGTGATGAACCAACGGGAGCACTTGACTATAAAACAGGAAAATCAATATTAAAACTACTTCAAGACATTTGCTTTATGAACAATATTCCCGTAATAGTGGTAACCCACAACCTTGCATTAACGGAAATGGCAAATAAAATCATAAAGGTAAAAAACGGACAAATTGAAGATATTATAATTAACGAAAATGTTAAAAACGTCGAAGACATAGAATGGTAGAATTTTAAATAACAACATATGAAGGTGCCTTAAATGAAGACATTAATAAAAGACTTATTAAGAGAAATCAGACTTACAAAAAACAGATTTATATCCATTTTATTAATCACTCTTCTTGGAGTGTGCTTTTTTGTCGGGCTAAGAGTAATAGGACCGCAAATGGAGTATACGGCAAATAAATATTTTGAAGACACCAGCTTGTACGATGTAAGTTTTATGTCCACATATGGTTTTAGTAATAAAGACATAGAAGCGATAAAAAACGATAAAGACACAAAAGATATTTTTGCCACATATTCAACAGATCTTCTTTTAGGTCATAACGACAAAAGCATTGTAGCTAAGGCTTATGGTATGCCAAACAAAGAAGATATCGTAATGATGGATTATGAACTTATAAGCGGAAGTTATCCAAAAGAATCAAATGAATGTGTAATATCAGATAATTATTTAAAAGCAAACAATTTAAAACTCGGAGATACTTTAAAAGTAGAAGATTATGAAAGCGTAAAAATAAAAGAAAAAGAACTAAAAATAGTAGGAACAGCAAGCTGGTCATATTACATTACTGATGATGATTACGGCTCTTCAAAACTTGGAGACGGAACAATAAACACATTCTTAATATTAAGTATGGATGCTTTTGACAGCGATTACTACACAGACTTATACGTAAGTTTAAAATCAACTAAAGATATAAATTGTTTTAGTGAAGAATATGAACAAATCATTACGGACTACAAAGATAGAATAAAAGAAACAACATCTTTAAGAGAAACTCAAAGGTTACAAGAAGAAAAAGACAAAGCATATAAAGAAATAAACGATTCACAAAAAGAGCTGGACGAAAAGAAAAAAGATGCTTACAATGAATTATCCAGTGCAGAAAAGAAACTTAAAGACAGCACTTCTAAACTTTCTGATTCTAAAAATGAACTTGAAGATCAAAAGTCCATTTTAAAAAATGAAATTGCAAATGCAAAAGCTGAACTAAACAAAAGCGAAAAAGAACTTGAAACTAAAGAAAAACAAATAAATTCAGCAAAAGCAGAATTAAAAACAGCAAAAGAGGAATTAGAAAAACAAGAAGAAGAATTTTATAACTATGTAGCTTCATTAACAGAAGAGGAAAAAGAAGCCTTAAAAGATATTCTTTCTAAACAAGAACAAGAATTAAAAGATGCAAAAACGGAATTAGAGACAAAAGAAAAAGAATTAAGCATCGCACAAACTCAAATAACAAACGCAAAAAAAGAAATTAAAAGCGGATACAGCGAAATAGAAAAACAAGAAAATACAGCAAACAAAGAATTTGCAAACGCATCTTACCAAATAACATCAGCACAAAAAGAAATTGACAGCGGATACAGCGAATACAACAAAAACAAAGAAAAAGCAGATGAAGAATTTGCAAATGCACAAAAAAAAATAGATGATGCAAAAGCAGAAGTTGAAGATATGGAAGAAGTTAAGTGGTATACACTTGACAGAAACACAAACGAAAGTTATTTTAGCTACGCAGAAAATTCAAAAAAAATAACATCAGTCGCAAAAGTATTTCCTTTAATATTCTTCCTCGTTGCAGCACTTGTATGCTTAACAACCATGACAAGAATGGTTGAAGAAAAAAGAACGGAACTTGGAATATTAAAAGCTTTGGGATTTGGCAAATTTGCAGTAAGCATGAAATTTATTGTTTATGCATTCCTTGCAAGTTTTATCGGCAGCATTATAGGACTTATCATAGGTTTTACATTTGTTCCAAACATGATTTACGAAGCATATAGAATTTTATATAAAACACCTGAACTTATCCCTGTAATTTATCCTAACTACATCGTTATTTCTCTTGTAGTAGGTGTGATGTGTACGGTTCTCAGTGCTTATGTAGCTTGTAATTCAGACTTAAGAGAAGTTGCAGCAAGTCTTCTTAGACCAAAAGTAATGAAAAGCGGAAGAAAAGCATTACTTGAAAGAATTCCTTTTATTTGGAACAGATTAAGCTTTAAATGGAAAATAACAATAAGAAATCTTATGAGATATAAGAAAAGACTTATAATGAGCGTTGTAGGGATCGGCGCATGCTGCGGACTTTTAATCGCAGGATTTGGGCTTAGATATTCAGTATCTTCAATGATAGATTTACAATATACCCATGTAAGAAATTACAACATGGAAACATCTTTGGACAGCGATGTATCTACAAAAGAAATAAAAGAAATTGAACAGGAATTTAATAATAACAGTGAAATAAAAGAAAGCAAACTATTCTATCAAGATACCTATGAAGTAGACGGAGATAAAAAAAGTTATAATTTCTCTTTAATGGTTCCGATAGATACTGATGCAATGAACAACTATATTTACTTAACCGACTACGAAACGGAACAAAGCTTAACTCTTCCTGATAATGGCATTATAATAACCAGCAGATTAAGTGAAATAGCCGGAATAAAAAAAGGCGACACAATTAAAATAAAAGATATGGACGGAAAAGAATATCAAGTTTCTGTAGCAGGGGTAGTAAATAATTATATTTACCACTATGCATTCATCAGTAAAGATTATTATGAACAATTAACAAATGAAGATGTAAATGCAAATCTTATTTTATCAAGACTTACAAATAATGATGAAGAAACTTATGATAATCTAAGTAAAGAAATTTTGAAAAACAAAAATATATTAAGTGTTGAATTTAATCAAAGAACGGCAGAAGGATTTTCTCAACAGCTCGACAGTTTGGATTTTGTTATTGTTGTAATAATTATCGCAGCAGGGATGTTAGCATTTATAGTAATGTTTAACCTTGATAATATTAATGTAAGTGAGAGATTTAGAGAAATTGCAACCATAAAAGTTTTAGGATTTTATAATAATGAAGTAAACTTATATATTGTAAGAGAAAATATTATACTTAATATAATCGGTATAATAGTAGGATGCTTAATAGGAAAATTCTTCCATAAATACCTTATGAACACAGTTGCTGTTGACTTCGTACAATTTTATAATGATATTTTAATATCAAGTTATATATATGGCGTAGTTCTTACGATTGTATTTGCGGTAATAGTAAATATTTTCTTAAACAGAACACTGAAAAAAATTAACATGGTAGAATCACTAAAAAGCGTAGAATAAAAAAAGAGAAGTTTAAAACTTCTCTTTTTTATAACATCCAAATAACATAAAGCAAAAAAAAGACTTCATAAGAAGTCTTTTTATTTAAAGTTATCTTTTACCTTATCCCAGAAACTTTTATTTTGTTCATTGTTTTTATCACTTGAAAGTTCCCCGAATTCTCTTAACTTAGATTTTTGTTTTTCTGTTAAGTTCTTAGGAACTTCAACTTTTATTTCAACATATTGGTTACCTTTGCCAAAACCGTTGGCATTTTGAATACCTTTATTTTTAAGTTTAAATACTTGACCTGATTGTGTTCCTTCAGGAATTTTAAGTTTAACCTGTCCATCAACCGTAGGCACCATTATATGATCCCCTAAAGCTGCTTGAACAAAAGTTATCGGTATTTTGCAATAAATATCGCTACCGTCTCTTGTAAATATTTGATGAGGTTTTACAGTTATGTAAATATATACATCTCCGTTAGGACCTCCGTTTTTACCAGCTTCACCTTCTCCTCTTAAAGGAAGAACGCTTCCGGTATCAACACCTGCAGGAATTCTAATTGAAATAACTCTTTCTTTTCTTACAGTACCGCTACCGGAACATGTAGGACAAGGTTTAATAATTTTCTTACCTGTACCATTACATTCACTACAAGTTTTTACTGTTTGAACAGTTCCAAACAAGCTTTGTTGAGTTACTCTTACTTGACCTGTACCATGACAAGTTTCACATGTTTTAATGTCAGCATCATTTACAGCCCCCCTGCCTGCACAGGTTTCACAAGTTTCTGTTCTTTTTAATTTAATTTCTTTTTTACATCCAAAAATTGCGTCATTAAAAGATATTGAAAGATTAACTCTTAAATCTCTACCTTTTTGACGAGCATTTTGTCTATTTGCACCTGAAGAAAATCCGCCGCCAAACATTGAACCGAAGATATCACCAAACATATCTTCAAATCCACCAAATCCGGCACCGCCGAAACCGGCTCCACCGCCCATGTTTGGATCAAAAGCAGCATGACCGAATTGATCGTATTTGGCTTTTTTATCAGCATCAGATAAAACTTCATAAGCTTCGTTTATTTCTTTAAACTTTTCTTCTGCTTCTTTATCACCAGGATTTCTGTCAGGATGATATTTCATAGCAAGTTTTCTATATGCTTTCTTTATATCAGCTTCGCTGGCACTTTTATCTACGCCCAAAACCTCGTAATAATCCCTTTTTGCCATTATCATCTACTCCCTTTTAAATTTGAAAAGCACCCTGCAAAGTATTTACTTAGCAGGGTGAAGTTGTTTTAATTATTTATCGTCATCATCTACTACTTCATAATCTGCATCAACAACATTATCATCTTGTTTTCCAGCATCGCTTGCACCTTGAGCATTTGCACCTGCGTTTTGTTGGTTAGCTTGATCAGCATATAATTTTTCTGCTATTGGATATAAAGCTTCACTTAATTTTTCTGTTGCTTTTTTAATTGCTTCTGTATCAGAACCTTCTAATTTTTCTTTTAAGTCTTTAATTGCATCTTCAACAGGAGCTTTTTCTGTATCTGTCACTTTATCGCCAAGATCTTTTAATGTCTTTTCAGCATTGTAAACTGCTGCATCAGCATTATTTCTTGTATTAATTTCTTCTTCTTTTGCTTTATCTTCGTTAGCATATTGTTCAGCTTCTTTTACAGCTTTATCAATTTCTTCTTTAGACATGTTAGAAGAAGATTGGATTACAACGTTTTGTTCTTTTCCTGTACCTAAATCTTTTGCTGTAACATTAACGATACCATTAGCATCAATATCAAATGTTACTTCGATTTGTGGCACTCCTCTTGGAGCTGCAGGAATTCCTGTAAGTTGGAATCTACCTAATGTTTTATTATCGGCAGCCATTCCTCTCTCCCCTTGAAGAACATGAATATCTACTGCTGTTTGACCATCTGCAGCTGTTGAGAATACTTGGCTTTTCTTTGTTGGAATAGTTGTGTTTCTGTCGATTAATTTAGTGAATACTCCACCAAGAGTTTCAATACCAAGTGATAATGGAGTTACATCAAGAAGTAATACGTCTTGAACATCCCCTGCAAGTACACCACCTTGAATAGCAGCACCGATTGCTACACATTCATCAGGGTTGATACCTTTATCAGCTTCTTTTCCTGTGATTCTCTTAACAGCTTCTTGAACTGCTGGAATTCTTGTTGAACCACCAACAAGTACTACTTTATGAATATCGCTTGCTGATAAACCAGAGTCAGCGATTGCTTTTCTTACAGGTTCCATTGTTGCTTCAACAAGGTCTGCTGTAAGTTCATCAAATTTAGCTCTTGTTAAAGTTACGTCTAAATGTTTAGGGCCAGCTGCGTCCATTGTAATGAATGGAATATTGATTTGAGCTGTTGTTTTACTTGAAAGTTCAATCTTAGCTTTTTCAGCACTTTCTTTAAGTCTTTGCATTGCCATTTTATCGCCGCTTAAATCAATACCGTTAGCTTTTTTAAATTCAGAAATTAGATATTCAATGATTTTATTATCAAAGTCATCCCCACCTAAGTGGTTATTACCGTTTGTTGCTTTAACTTCAAATACGCCATCAGCAAGTTCCAAGATAGATACATCGAATGTACCACCACCAAGGTCGAAAATCATAACTGTTTGATTTTCTTCTTTATCAAGACCATAAGCAAGAGCTGCTGCTGTTGGTTCGTTGATAATTCTTAAAACTTCAAGACCTGCGATTTTACCAGCGTCTTTTGTTGCTTGTCTTTGAGCATCTGTAAAGTAAGCAGGAACTGTAATAACTGCTTTAGAAACAGTTTGTCCTAAATAACTTTCAGCATCTTTTTTCAATTTTTGTAATACAAAAGCTGAAATTTCTTGTGGTGTATATTTTTTACCATCAATATCAACTTTATAATCGCTTCCCATATGTCTTTTAATTGAAGCAACTGTTTTTTCTGGGTTTGTAACTGCTTGGTTTTTAGCTACTTGACCAATTAATCTTTCTCCGTCATTTGTAAATGCTACTACTGATGGAGTAGTTCTTGCGCCTTCTGCATTAGCTATAACAACAGCTTCCCCACCTTCTAATACTGCTACACATGAATTTGTTGTACCTAAATCGATACCTATAATTTTTTCTTTACTCATTTTAAATCTCTCCTTTTTATAAAATCTATTTTAACTTATTAACTTTGACCATAGCCGGTCTTAAGACTTTTTCTTTATAAACATATCCGTCTTGAAAAACTTCAAGAACAATATTATCTTCTTTATCTTCAACCTTGTCAACTGCTACCGCATTGTGTTTGTTTGGATCAAATGCGGTATCAATAGCTTCGATTGTTTCAATTCCTTCACTTTTTAACAGTTCACTTAATTGAGTGAATATCATGTTAACACCTGCATAAAAACCGCTTTCTTTATCCTCCTCACTTTCAAGAGCTCTTTTGAAGTTGTCAATTATAGGAAATAAGCCTTCTGCGAATTTAGATGTTGAATAAATAATCATTGCTTCTCTATCTTTTGCTGCTCTTTTCTTATAATTATCAAAATCGGCTAAAATTCTAAGATAGCTCTCATTTAATTTATTATATTTTTCTTCAAAGCTCTCTTCTTTCTTTTCTTCTTTAACTTCTTCTTTTTCCTCTATTGTTTCATTTACTTTTTCTTCTTTTATCTGTTCTTTGTTTTCTTCTTTCTTCACTTCTTTTTCTTCATCTTTCATATTTTTTTGTTTTTCTTTTTCTTCTTTTTCTTTTCTAAGCTCATTTATATCTTTAATATTACCATTATCCATTTAGCTACCTCACTTTTCAAATATTTTTGAAATATGCTTTGTCAGTTCATCACTTAAAACATCAAGTGTTGAAATAGCATAATCGTAATTCATCCTTGTAGGACCAATAACACCGATTGTTCCTATTGTTTTGCCGTTTAATTTATAATCGGCAGTTATAATCGAACAATCACTAAAGTCCTCAACTTTGTTTTCATTACCTATAACTATATGAATATCTTTATCATCATCAACAGCAGATAATATTGCATTTTCCAATTTATCTTTACTGTTTACCGAATCAATAAAGTGTTTAGCTTTTTCCAAATTCTCGAATTCCGGATAGTTTAATATTTTGCTTACTCCTTTAGAATAAATCTTTGAAGAATGCGCCTTTTCAACTAAACTTCTAAATACAGGCATTATTTCCGATAAAATTCTGTTTTCATCTTCACTTAAACCGTCAATTGCTTTACCTAGAAGTTCAATTACTTCATTTGCAGGTCTGTTTCTTATTATTGAAATAAGGAAATTATTTATTTTTTCTAGCTGCTCTAAAGTAACGCTGTCTTTTAACCTTATCTCTGCATTTTTGATAAGACCTTCTTTTGTTACGACGATAATCATGACTCTTTTTTCTTCAATGTAAACAAGTTTTACGTCTTTTACATTTAAAGATGAAAGTCTTGGAGCCATAACAAGAGAAGTATAATTCGTCATTTTAGTAAGAATATTAAGTGTTTGTTCTATTGTTTTATTAAGTTCAAACATATAATTTTCATACTCAGCTTTAACAACATCTCTTATTTTTTCATCTAAAGCATTTTTCTTCATAAAGTTATCGACATATAATCTATATGCCGTAGTAGAAGGAATTCTACCCGCAGAAGTATGAGGTTTTATTAATAAGCCCATATCTTCCAAATCGGACATTTCATTTCTGATAGTTGCAGAAGATACACCAAGCTTATATTTTTTTTCAAGAGTTCTTGAACCAACAGGTTCTGCTGTTTTAATATAATCATGTATTATTGCATTTAAAATAATAAACTTTCTATCTTCCCAGTTCATTTTCCTTTCTCCTTCTTATTAGCACTCTTTAAACATGAGTGCTAACACTGTCATAAATATACCACCACGACTATACTTTGTCAATAGATTATTTAAATTTATTTTCTATTTTTAATGAAATTTTAATATTACAAAATGATTTATTTAAAACTTATATAATTCATTTATAAAAACAAAAAAACTCCCATAAGGAGTTTTATTTTGCATATGTTCTTGCACCATCCATAAGGATAATTTCGCCGCTTACATAAGTTGCCATATCACTTGATAAGAATGCTGCCATATAAGCTACATCTTCAGGAGTACCAAGTCTTCCAACAGGAACAGTAGCGATTTTTTTCTTTGTCATTTCTTCATCAAACTTATTTAACTGTTCTGTTTTTATAAGAGAAATTGCAAGAGTATTACATCTTATATTTTCACTGCCATATTGAACAGCCATATATCTCGTAAGTCCCATAAGCCCTGCCTTAGCAGAAGAATACTGAGGACCTCCGCCCATACCTGAATACATTGCAGAAGAACCTATATTTATTATACTTCCTCCACCGGCTTCTTTTAATAAATCCAAACCGCCTGCCATTATAGAATAAAAAGAACCGTATAAGTTTGATTTTAATACACTGTCAAGATATTCAGGGGTAAGCTCATCAATTTCAAATACCTTAGAGCCACCCGCATTATTTATAATAATATCAAGTTTACTAAACTTATTTTTAACATCCGATAGAACTTCTTTCATCTGCTCAAAATTACCAACATCACATTTATAGCATAAAGCTTTTCTTCCCATATCCTCTATTTCTCTTACTACCTCCATTGCTGCTTCATCTCTTGAAAGATAAGTAAAAGCTACATCTGCTCCACAATCTGCTAATGTAAGACAAATAGCTTTTCCAACGCCTCTGCTTCCTCCTGTAATGAAAGCTTTTTTTCCTGTTAAATCAATTTGCAACATATCTTTTCTCCTATATATTTATATATTATTATTAATTTCCCTCACTAATACCGTAAAGACCTTTTTCATCAACTACCTCAATACCACCTCTATATAACTTTATGTACCCACAAGAAACAAAATGTTTAAGCATTCTGCTTACAACTTCCCTGGCACTTCCTAGGTGATTTGCAATTTGTTCATGAGTCATATTTAGTTTTTTATCATCGTTCATATGGTAAAGAACAAACTCAGCAAGCCTTTGGTCAAACTTCTTAAACATAACTTGTTCTAAAAGCCACATCACATCAGAAAATCTTGAAGCCATTATTTCATTTATATAATTTGAGAAAACTAAAGACTCTTTTGAAATCCTATTATATATAATTGTAGGAATTATTATGACTTCGCTTTCTTCCATCGCATCTATAAACACATCAATTGAGATATCTTTCATGACACAAGATGCAGACATTAAACAAATATCCATATCATTTAGATAATAAAGGCTTATTTCTCTTCCACTCTCAGAAACCATATATGCTCTAAGCTTACCTTTTTTTATAAGTACCAAACCAAGACAGCTTACATCATTGTCATGAACAGCATCATTTTGTTTAAATGTTTTATATTCAATATTATTTAAAATAAGATTTTTATGTTTTTCTTCCATTTTGTCCCATACGGGAATTAAATCAGAAAGAGTTTCTTCTATATTATTTGTTTCCATTTTCTTTCCCTTTTTATTTTTGTTCTTTTAATTTTTTAGTAAAAAAATGATAAATGAAGAGCAAACTATAAGCATCATACCCCAAAACATAATATTCTCTTTGTCTGAAGTATCTATACTGTTTACAGGTTGATTTTTGTCTTTATTTTTATTATTATTTACATCTTCGACTTCCATATTTTCACTATCTTTTATATTAACACTCTTCTTTACTACACCTTCATAATTTCCTTTAAAAGTTATATAAAAATCTATACTTTTATCTGTTATCTCTTTTTTAATAACATAATCAATATCTTTTGTAAGAGTAAGTTGTTTACATTTATTATGTAGATATAAAAATCTACATTCTCAGCGCTATTCCATTTGAAGTAACAACAGAATCTTTTTCATCTCTATTTTGATTTTCATTTGCAAAATATATACAACACCTACATTTAATATTAAAAATAAAGTTAAAAGTGTTACTAATAATCTTTTCATATCTTTCTTTGCCAATTATTATTATTTTATTTTATAAAACATTATTATGTCAATAAATTTATAAATTTCATCTCTATGTGACTTAGTCACTGTATTATATTTTTATTTATTTATAATATAATCAAAGATAAGAAAAGAGGTAAATAAAATGAGTGTAATGAATTTAACAAATAAAACATTTAAAAGTGAAATTAATGATGACAAATTGGTAGTAGTAGATTTCTGGGCTCCATGGTGCGGACCTTGCCAAGCTTTTTCACCTATAATTGATGAAGTAAGCGAAGAAATGGATGATGTAAAAATATGCAAGGTAAACGTTGATGAAGAAAGAATGCTTGCAATGAAAAATAGAGTAATGTCAATTCCTACATTATTAATTTACAAAAATGGAAAACAAGTAGAAAGATCTCAAGGCAGACTTTCAAAAAATGAATTAGTAGAACTAATTAACTCATTAAAATAATAAAAAAATAATATATATATTCCCCTAAAAAATAAAATTGTTTGTAAAAAAAAAGAGCATAAGCTCTTTTTTTATTCATAATCAACAAATATAAGAGGATTAATACAATCTTTAACATCTGAAGATGTCCTTATTTCAAAATGCAGATGGTGCCCCGTAGACGAACCGGGGTTTTTATCTTTCTCTGGATCTCCGCCTTCTTTTCCTATCACATCTCCCTGCTTTACTTTCTGCCCTTTTTTTACACTTATTTTTGATAGATGAGCATAAAAAGAATATATATCATACTCATGTTTTATTTTTATGTAATTTCCATACCCTTCTTTATCACACCCCACTTCAACAACTTCTCCATCTGCTGTTGCCTTTATGTCATCATGCCACTTTGCTCCAATATCAATACCGTTATGTTTTGTTTTTTTACCTGTTATTGGATGAACTCTATAAGAAAATTCGCTTGTAATAACTCCCTCCACAGGTTTAATAAAATCAGATTTTTCTGCCTTATATTCTATAAGTTTTGCTTCATTTTTACTTATAATATAATTTTTATTAAACAAATAAAATATTGTATCAATATCATTTAATACAGGATATAAAATAATAAAAGTAAAAAATAAATTTAAAATAAAATATAATACTTTTTTATAAAATTTTCTTTTAATGCTTAATTTTCTTTTCATCAATTAAATATATGAAATAAAAATTTAATTATACTAAAAAAACAGGCATAGCCTGTTTTATAAATACTTTTTTAGTTCATAAAAATTCTGCTCTTCTATTTCAAGAAGTTCTTTTGCAAGATCAACAACTCTTTTGTCGCTGTCTTTATAATCTCTTATTTTCTTTGTTATTTGAACTATACCCATTGTACTGCCTTGCATCATCATTCCGGCAAGATGTTCAACAGATTTGTCCTTTATTGTTTCCATTTTTATCATTAAATAACTTTGAAGTTCTGAAAAATAAGATAAATCTTTTACTTCCTTGCCCATATCATTCATTACTTTTATTACTTTTTTAACAAAAGCATCATAAGTTTCTTTCTCATGAACAAGTTCGTCTCTAAATCTTAAATCTTCGTTAACATCTATTAAGTCTTCAATAGATGTTGAACCCATTTTTGCATTTTTATAAATAAATTCCAATAATCTAATACTGTTATCCATGCTAACTTCCTTTTTTATTTTATTATTAAAAAAGAAAGCACTTTTTATTCATAATATTTTCCGTTATATTTATTTTTTAAAAAATCAATATTTTCTTTACTGTCTTCAACATAAGGTATATTAAAATAATCAAGTATACCTTTTGCAATTGCAACCCCGTATTCATATATGTTATTTATGATAAAATCGCTGTCTTCTGGATTATCGTGAAAAGCTACTTCCATAAGAACCGCAGGAGATACTGTTTTTCTAAGTTCATACATTCCTTTTCCGTTAAAAGTAGAATACCCCTCTTTCACACCAAAATCGTCCGTTGGTGTTAACATTTCAAGATAAGGATAAATATCCCTTGCAAGTTTTTCACCTTCACCGCCAAACCTGTGAGCATAGATTTCAGCACCTCTGGTTTCTCCATTTGAAGCATTAGAATGTATTGCAACATGAACCCTCGGTTTAATGCTGTTTGAATCCTCAACAACTTGTGCAAGAGTCATATTAGGAGAATTCCTCGCCGTTACAAGCCCATGCCTATTAAGTTCGTATTCAACAATATCCGCAATCTCGTTCATCCTTTCTTCTTCGCTTCCAAACCCGTCATAACCTAAATTAAAATGTTGCACTGACGGAGAAATATATACATCTACCATATTTACCTCCATAATAATATCCTTCAAAATATACTATGAAAAAAATTTCTTTTTGTTTATTCTTTTTCGTATTTTTTATTTAATTTTACACATTATAAAAAATAAAAGGTATTTTTATGAATTTCTTTACAACCATTCTTTTTATATTTATATATAGTTTTCTTGGATATATTTATGAAACATTAATTAATTTAAAAAACAAAGTCCCAATTAACTCAAGGGGATTTCTTTACGGTCCTTTAAGGCCAATTTACGGACTTGGATGTATCCTTCTTATTTTTGTTTTTTATAATTTCCATATAGATACTCTTCCATTATTTTTTCTTGTTGGATTTTTTTCATGCACCGTAGAATATATTAGCTCTTACATTTTAGAAAAAAAATTTAATAAAAAATACTGGGATTATTCAAATAACCTATTTAACTTAGACGGCAGAGTCTGTGCTCTTGGTTTTGTAGTATTTGGAGTTTTTGGGCTTTTTCTGCTTAACTTTCTTCATCCAATTTTACTGGATATTGTAAAAGAGACTTTATCACAAAGAGCCATAACATACTCTGTATTTACTCTCTTATTTTTTACTACAATTGATTTGATATTAAGTCTATATAACATTAAACATTCAAATTAAGTTAATTTAAAATTGACTATATTATTTATTTAATTTAAAATAGATAATTATTATAAACTAAGAAGGTATTATAAATGGACAAATTAAACATAAGACAAGTTACAATAGAAGATACAAAAGACATTCTTAAAATATACGAACCTTATATATTAAATACTCCCATTACTTTTGAATATGACGTACCAAGTATTAAGGAATTTGAAGAAAGAATAAGAAAAATAACAAGTAAATATCCTTATTTGGTATGTGAAGAAAATAATCAAATTATAGGGTATGCTTATGCAAGTGAATACAAAGGAAGAAAAGCGTATGACTACACGGTAGAACTGTCTATATATATAAAAGAGGGATATAATAAAAAAGGCATAGGAAAAAATTTATACATGGCATTAATAGAAATACTAAAAAAACAAAACTTTAAAATAGTATATGCCTGTATAACCGTACATAAAACACTGGGAAGTAATAAATTCCATGAAAAATTAGGATTTAAAGAAATAGGATTTTTTGAAAAAAGCGGTTATAAAGATAATAACTGGTATGACACAGCATGGTATAGCTTAGAAATTGGCAAATTTGAAAAACATCCTAAAGCTATTACACCTATAAATGAATTAGACAATAAAGAAAAAGATAAAATAATACAAAAATACAATAATATTTTAAACAAGAGAACTATTTAGAAAATTTTCTAAATAGTTCTTGACTTTTTTATAGGAAAGATATAATATCTATTTAGAAAAATATCTAAATAAAAGAAAGGAGATAACAAAGTGAGTTTTGCAAATACACTAAAGGCACTGTCTGATCCGGTTAGAAGAGATATTCTTGTAATGCTTAAAGACGGCAGAATGTCGGCAGGAGAAATTGCTTCAAAATTCGATATGACTGCAGCAACGGTATCCTATCATTTATCAAAATTAAAACAAGCGGATTTAATATTCGAAACAAAATATAAAAACTTTATTTACTACGATATAAACACATCTGTATTTGAAGAATTAATGTTGTGGTTATCTCAGTTCAGCGGAGGAAAAGATGAAAATAAAAATAAATAAAGAAATAATCCTTTCAACAATATGTTGTTTTATACCTACAATTTTATGTCTTTTTGTATATGACAAACTTCCTGGAAGTCTGCCAATACATTTTGACGCATCAGGAAATCCCGACGGATATGTATCAAAAGAAATATTTATCTTTGTAATGCCTTTCATTTATGCTGCTTTAAACTTACTGGTAAATGTATTTATAAATAATGACCCAAAAAGAAAAAATGCTTCAAAAGTTATATTTACATTAAGTAAATGGATAATACCGATACTAACAATACTATTTTGTTTCATATCTATATTATCTGCTCTTTATGAAAATATAAATACATCAACTTTTGTTCTCGCATTAATGGGCCTGGTGTTTATCATTATCGGAAACTACCTTCCAAAATGCAAACAAAATTACACAATGGGAGTAAAACTACCATGGACATTAAACAGTAAAGTAAACTGGAATAAAACTCATAGGCTATCTGGCTTCATATGGGTTATAGCGGGAATAATTCAAATTGCATCGGCATTCTTCAGATTACCTCAAGCTATTTTCTTAACTAGTGTTGCCGTAATGGTAATAGTACCAATTGCATACTCATTTATTTTATATAAAAAAGGAATATAAAAAAGAACGCATATGCGTTCTTTTTTAAACTAATTTAAGTTTATTTTCATCTTTTAAAATATACTTATAAACAGCATAAGCAAATGCATTTTCATTATTTGTTCTAGGCAACACTATATTTGCTCTCTGTTTTGTTTTTTCATCACTGTTTTTTACTGCAAATGCATATTTTGATATATCAAACATATATGTATCTACTTCTTGATCTCCAATACTTGCAACTTCTTCACTAGTTATTCCATATTCATCCATTAAGACTTTTAAGCCGTTTGCTTTGTTAAGTCCGTCCGGCATATAACTTACACAAGAACCAAAAGGTCTTGCAGTTGTATAAACTCCTTTAGGTGCAAGGCTTCTTAAATAAGGAACATCCTCTTCATTGTTTCTTACAACCGCAACTCTGCAGCATTTTTCAAGAGAAAGAGTATCTCCCTCACAAGCCATTTTTAAAGTATGGAATCTTTTTATGTGGTTCATAAGCTTTTCATCTGCATTTTCATACATAATTCCATCTTTATGGAAACAGAAAAATCCTCTGTTTTCCTTTCTTAAAATTTTTATAAAATTATCATAATCTTCTTTATTAAAATATGAGATAAGCTCATTTTCTCCTTTAACATCAAGAATTAAAGCTCCGTTTACTGCAACGTGTTTAAAATCTTCAAGTCCTAAATCATGAATATGTTCTCTCATTAATACTTCTGTTCTGCCTGAATTTATAATTACCTTTACTCCAGCATCTACAAGATCTCTTACTGCCTGTATGTTTTCTTTGGACATATGATCATTCTTATCCAAAAAAGTATCATCCATATCTACTGCAAATAATTTTATCATACTTTCCTCCACAAAATTAATAGCCATAACATTAAGCCATGGCTATTATACCGAATTTATTTATTTTTTTCTACTTAAATTTTTGATAATTTATCTTCGTCTTTTAATAAATATTTATAAATTGCATATGCAACACCATTTTCGTTATGACTTCTTGGAAGAACTATATCAGCAGCTTCTCTTGCAAAATCATCACAATTACTTACTGCAAAAGAATATCCACAGTTATTGAACATATCAAGATCACTTTCTTGATCCCCTATACATGTAACATCATTTTTATCTATTCCATATTCCTTTAATACAAGCTCTAAACCTGAAAATTTATTTAATCCTATTGGCATATAATCCAAAATACCGCTATTTGCAGTTGAATACAAACCTTCTGGACATATACTTCTTACATATGCAAGCTCTTTTTCATCACCATAATATGTATTTACTCTAGGACACTGAGGTATACTCATAACATCCCCTTTAATAAGAGCCTTTGCAGAATGGAAATACTCAACTTGAGGTCTAAGTTTATCCACATGTTCATACATAAGCCCCCCATCGCAGTAACAGAAAAATTCTCTGTTTTCGCTTCTTAATCTTTCTATAAGGTTTACATATGTATCCCTGTCAATGTATTTAGAAAATTCATTTTTTCCATTTAAATCGAGAACTAATGCACCATTTACTCCTACATGTTTATTTTTTTCAAGTCCAAGTTCTAATACTACATCTTTAAGAGTAGGTTCACTTCTTCCCGAAGCAATAACAACCTTAACTCCGCTTTCCTCTAAATCTCTTATAGCCTGTTTGTCTTCTTTTGAAATTATATTACCATCTCTAAGTAAAGTATCATCTAAATCCACAGCAAATAATTTAATCATTTTTATTCTCCTAAAAAGTATTTTTCTATTACATAACTTATTGCATCTTCTTCATTTGTTTTATCAATAACTACTTTTGCAGCTTCTTTTGCTTCGTCTACTGCATTTTTAACTGCTATTCCAAGAGGCGCATCTCTAAGCATTTGAAGGTCATTTCCCCCGTCTCCCACACATACTATTTTTTCTTCATCAATCCCAAACTCTTTTGCAAGTCTTTTTGCCCCTTGAAACTTACCTTCTCCCCTTACAAAGAATATTACAAAACCATTTCCCTCTCCCGTTTCTATAACATCATTCCCCCATGAACGCATCATCTTCCTTTGTTCTTCATTATTAATAAGACCATACATTAAGAATATATTTTCTATATCATAAGGTGTATAATCAACATCAATTACAGGATATCCGTGTTCATACTTATCCATAACATCAACAAGTTTATTACTGTGATTATGAAATATTCCATCTAAACTAAGTACATTTGATTCTATATTATTTACCTTTAATAAATCTAAAATCCTTTTAACTTCATCTTTGGGAATAAAATTGTACACTTTTCTGTACCCGTCTAAATTAAAAACACTAAGTCCATTATGAGCAAGATGTTTTTGATCACTAAGCCCTACCATTTTTATAACATTTTCCATTGTCGGTTCTGCTCTCCCACTGGCAAGAGCAACTTTACCGCCACTGTTTATAAGTTTTCTAAGTGCATCTTTATTCTTTTTAGAAATTGTTCCGTCATCTTTTAATAGTGTATCGTCAAGATCTGTAATAAGCAATTCGTACTTCAATGTCTATTCTCCTAAAATATATTTATCTATTACATAAGCCACAGCATCTTCATCACAACTTTGTTCTAAAACTACATCTGCAACCTCTTTTAAATCATCTGTTGCATTTGCCACAGCAACTCCAAGACCTGCATATTTTACATTTGTATAATCGTTACCCTGGTCTCCCATTACTATAACTTCATCCATAGAAATGCCAAGTTTTTCTGCTATTGCTTTTGTTCCTTCTATTTTTGTAACATTATAAGGCATCATATCAAAAAAGTTAGGATCAGGCACAACACCTTCCATTTCTCCTTCTTTTTCGAGGCTTTTTACAAATTCATATTCTTCATCATCATGAAAATATGCACTTACTTTGTATACTCCTTTTATATCTTTAATATTACCTATCCTTGATTTTGTAACAGGGAAGTATATTTTTATTCCTTTTGCGATTACTTCATCTCCCTCTTCATAAACAAAATCAAAGTTTTCACTGGAGAAAACTCCACATTCTATATTTTTAGATTTAAGTTTATCTATTAAATCAAGATAAAAATTTCTGTTAAATTCCTTTATTATTTTTCTATCATTGCCTTTAAAAATTCCTGCGCCGTTATCGGAAACATGATAATTATCTTCTATACCGATTTGTTTTGCGTAATATAAAACATCAAGTGCAGGTCTTCCACTTGCAAGAGAAACCATTACACCTTTATCCATACACTTTTTTATGGCTTCAAGATTCTTTTTTGATACACTTTTATCTGTACATAAAAGTGTATTATCAACATCCATTACAATAAGTTTATATTTCATAAAATCCTCCCTATCATTTAAACAAATACCAATTATTATTCATTAACTAATTTAAAGCATATATTTTTCTATTAAATAAGCAACTCCGTCTTCATCATTGGTATAAGGAAGAACAACATCTGCCACTTTTTTCAAGCTGTCCACAGCATTTTTCATTGCAACACCAAGCCCTACATTTGCAACAATCTGCATATCATTTTCCTGATCTCCAACTGCTATTATCTCTTTTGTAGATATTCCCATTTCCTTTGCAAGCCTTATTGCACCTGTCCATTTTGAAATACCTCTTGGAGATAAATCTATAAAATATTCTCCTGATATATCTGCTCTTATTTGACGGTTTAATCTTTCAACTTCTCTATGAAGAAAAATATCATCAACATTTCTGTAAGAAGAACTTATTTTATATACGTTTTTTAAATCTCTTACATCAGCTTCAATAAAATCAATGAGTGTTCCTTGATTTAACTCTCTACATCTGTGTACAAATTCTTCACTTGTTTCATCATAAAAAGAACCTTCATAGTCACTTGTCATTACAACAAAAGGAATATGATTGTATCTTAAAATATCAACTATTCTTTTATAATATCCTTCTTCAAAATGAGCAACATATTCTTCTTCACCCTCTTTAAATATCGTAAGACCTGCATTTGCAATATTGTAATTATATTGACAACCAAGTTGTCTTGCATATTTTATTGCATCAACATAAAGCCTGCCGCTTCCGACACTTATAAATTTCCCCCTTCTTTGAAGCTCGTGAACTGCTTTTAAATTCCTTTCGCTAATTTCACTTTTGGAGTTAAGCATAGTTCCGTCCAAATCGGTGATAAGTAATTTATAGTCCATAACTCCTCCTTAAAATAATATATAAAAATCATTAAATTCAAACTTAATTATCTTTTATAATTTTACTATAAAAAACACGGTTATGTCAAATAATACCAGTTAATACGAGTGTTTAATATTTTGAATATTTAGACATTTTACTATTGTTAAATGTCTTTAAGTAAAGTATAATAACAGTTAAGCTTAAAAAAGGAGAATATTCATGAAAAACGTAACATTAATTTATGGTGATGGTATAGGAAAAGAAGTAATGGCAAGTGCCGTTGAAGTAATCAAAGCAACAGGCGCAGAAATTAATTTTGAAGAAGAAATAGCAGGACTTGAAGCCATTGAAAAATACGGTGAACCACTTCCTAAAAAAGTAATTGATAGTATAAAGAAAAACAAAGTAGCTCTAAAAGGACCTGTAACAACTCCTGTAGGTAAAGGATTTAGAAGCGTAAATGTAACTTTAAGAAAAGAACTTAACCTTTATGCTAACGTGAGACCTGTAAAAACATATGAAGGACTAAAAAATAGATATGAAGATATTGACCTTGTAATAATCAGAGAAAACACTGAAGGATTATATGCAGGAATTGAAAAGGAAATTGAAGGCGGAGCAGAAACAACAAGACTTATCACAAAAAAAGCCAGTGAAAGAATTGCAAAATATGCTTTTGAACTTGCAAGAAGAGAAAACAGAAAAATGGTAACAGCTCTTCATAAAGCAAATATTTGTAAACTTACAGACAGAGTTTTTTTAGATGCTGTAAATGAAGTTCATAAGGATTATCCTGAAATTGAATTAAATGATTTAATTATAGATGCAGCTTGTATGAACCTTGTTATGCACCCAGAAAAATATGATGTATTACTTGCAACAAACTTATTTGGAGATATTGTAAGCGACCTTTGCGCAGGATTAATAGGCGGTCTTGGTCTTACAACAGGTTCAAACATTGGTGAAGACGGTGCAATTTTTGAAGCTGTACACGGTTCAGCCCCTGATATAGCAGGTAAAAATATAGCAAACCCTACAGCATGTATTCTTGCAGGTGCAAAAATGCTTAATTACATAGGTTACACAGAAGAAGGCGCTAGAATAGAAAAAACAATTGAAGAATTAATTAAAGAAGGAAAATACCTAACAAAAGATTTAGGCGGAAATCTTGGAACAAAAGAATTTACAAAGAAAGTAATTGAAAGATTATAAAAAAGACACTTTTAAGTGTCTTTTTTATTCTTTAATTAATTCATAAAGATATATTCCGCCTTTTAATTTTCTTTTATATAAATATTTCATACCTATATGCACGTATTTATCTTTCTTAAGCTCGCTGTCAGTTGACAATATAACAGGAAGAGAATACTCATCTGCAAATTTAAAAATTTCATTCATAATTTTATGCATATATCCTTTATTTTGAAAATCAGTCTCAACAAGAAGCATTTCTACTTTTATAAAATCCTTATTTTCCATTCTTAATTTATCTAATAAAGAAGATTTATCACTTTTCATTGATTCCAAAAAATTATAATATCCCTTAAAACCAAAAGTTCTTATAAAATTTAAAAACATATATATCTTTGCACTTGACCTTAAAGGATTTAGAGTACTATTTAATATAACAAATCCCTCTTTATTTTCACTTAAAGAATACAACATATTATTTTTAATACTTGCTTTTATTAGTACTTTTAAATATCTTCTAAATGTATTCTCATCTTTAAATAAGGAAATCGTACCCTCTTCATTCAAATTTGACTCAACATAAATTTTAACGATATCATCTATTTCTTTTTTTGATAAAGATTTTACCTTTTGCATAACAATACCTTCATTTTATTTATTAAAAAAGCTATATATTAAAAAATATATAGCTAAAATATTAATCATTTTCTAAAATCTCACTGATCATTTTCTAAAATCTCACTGACTTCAAGCCATCTTGATTCTTTTTCTTCAAGTAACAATTCTATCTCATTTAATCTTATGGAAACACTTTGCGCCTTACTTGCATCATTAAAGTATTCTGGATCATTCATCTTATTTGCAAATTCAGTTTTTTCTTCTTCCAAACTTTCCATATCCTGTTCTATAGTTTTAAGCTCTTCTTCATATGCTTTTCTCTTATTGTTACTTAAAGATGAATTTTTCTTTTCTTTCTTTTCGCTCTTTACTTCCTTTTTTGTTTCCTGTATTTTTTCTGTATTTAAAAGAGCTTCTCTTTCCATAGCATAATCATAATTACCGTCATATACTTTTATATCGCTACCGGTCAAATACATTATTCTGTTGCATATTTTATTTAAATAATATCTATCATGACTTACACTTATGACTGCTCCGTCATATTTTAATAAAGCCTCTTCAAGTACTTCTTTTGTTTCAATATCCAAATGATTGGTAGGTTCATCAAGAATAAGCACATTGGATTCTTTCATCATAAGTTTTGCTATAGCAACACGGCTCTTCTCTCCTCCGGAAAGCATAGATATCTTTTTATTTATATCATCGCCACTAAAAAGCATACATCCCAAAATATTTCTTATTTCGCCATCATCAGCATTTGTGGATTTTCTAAGTTCTTCTAAAATAGTAAGAGAATCATCAAGATCGTTATGTTCTTGTTCAAAGTATAAAATCTGACACTTAGGATTTTTCTTTATAAGTCCCTTATCTTCTTTTAAAATACCGGTAATAAGTTTTAAAAAAGTAGATTTTCCGGTTGCGTTCCTTCCGCAAATACCAAGTCTATCACTGCTTGAAATGGTAATATTAAAGTCTTTAAATAATCTCTTTTCTTTTGTATATCCGAAGTCAAGCCCTTCAACTGTTATGGCTTTTTTACTTATCATTGGAATATACCCAAATTTTATATAAGAATTCTTAGCATAATAAGGACTATCTACTCTTTCTATTTTTTCAAGCATTTTTTCTCTGCTTCTAGCTCTTTTAATGCTCTTTTCTCTGTTAAATTGCTTTAGAGTCTTTATTACTTCTTCTTGTCTTTTTATTTCTGCTTGTTGTTTATTATAAGCACTCTTTTCAATATCAACTCTTTGTTTTTTCTTTATTACATAGTCAGAATAATTTCCGCTATATACATAGCATTTCTTATTTTCTATTTCTATTATTTTATTTGTGAATTTATCCAAGAAATATCTATCATGACTTACAACAATAACAGTTGATTTCAAAGAATACAAGAAATTTTCCAACCAGGAAATACTATCCGTATCCAAATAGTTCGTAGGTTCGTCAAGTATTAAAACTTCAGGAGTAGAAACAAGTAGCTTTGCAAGAGCAACTCTCATTTTCTGTCCGCCTGATAAAGTAGATATTTTTTTAGAAAAATCTGCTTCTTTATATCCTAGACCTTTTATAATCCCAACTAACAAACTTTTATATTTATATCCATCCATATCCTCAAACTCACTTACAAGTTCGTGATATTTTTCATTTAATTCTATAAGCTTTTGTTTATCCGATTCAAACTCAAGCATCATAGATAACTCTTCTATTTCTTCTTCTTTTTTTGTGTATTTTTCTGCGCCCAGCAAAACTTCAGAATAAATATCGTTATCTAAATTCAAATTAAGATTTTGTCTTAAAAATCCTATTTTATTCCTATCTATTTTTGAAAAGCTACCGCTATAATCTTCATCAATTCCCATTATAATATTAAGCAAGGTGGACTTGCCGGCTCCGTTTCTGCCGACAATGCCCACCTTATCTTTATCACTTATAACAAGAGAATCAATAGTAAATAAATGTTCGCTTCCAAAACTTTTACTTAAACTATTTATGTTAATTTGCATATTTTTTAATCACTCCTTGGATCCTGAGTTAATTGTTCAGCGTCAATATTAAATAATCCTTTAATAAATGTTACCCTTTCAGATTGATTAACTATCCAATAAGATACTCCACCTAAATTACCAAAATCTCCAGGTAATGTATAAGTTTGTAAATCATCTATATTGAAATCTTTAAATGAAAGTCCTAAGCTTGCTATTTGAGCAAATTGTAAATCAGTTTCTACCATACTTTGCACAAGATTGTATATCTGAGGAATTTGAGAAAAAGTTCCTTTGTTTTTAAATTCTGTAAATATAGCTTTCATTATTTTTTGTTGAATTTGAACTCTTCCGATATCCCCGTCAACATATGCTCTGTAACGGCTGTAGTATAGAAGTTGATCTCCATTTAAAACTTGGGTTCCTTTTTTTATTACAACTTGAGAAGTATCATGCCCGTTATGTGCATATAAATCTTGATGAACATCTATGGTTACACCCCCCATAACATCAGCTATTTTTGGAAGTGCATCCATATCTATACCAAGATAATAATCTATTTGAACTCCACCTAAGATATCACTTACTGTATTTTTTAAATATGTAACCCCTGTATCAAACAATTTATCTTGATTTGCAGCATCCGTTTCATTTAGCCCTAAGCTGGCATAGTAAAAACATGAATTAACCTTATCTCTTCCACCTGTATTATAAATATCTACTCTACTGTCTCTTGGAATAGAAATAAGTTTAATGGTTTTTTCTTTTGAATTTATACTTGCAAGCATTATTGTATCAGGTCTAAATATTGTTGCAGTCTGACTTCTTTCTTCATTTTTATCTATACCGAATATAAGTATATTTATTGTATCTTCCAAAGTTGCAGAATTGTTAAGTTTTGTTTTGTCGCTTAATCTTGTATATTTGGGACTTTGGAAAGGATTATTATTTAACACGTTGTATCCTAAAGACTTAGCAAGTCCAAGTCCGCTTGAAGAAAAAATAACAAGCAATGCCACTAAGATAATACATATTTTTTTTCTTCTTGTTTTTTTTGATTCATATGTTTTTTGTTTAGAATGTTTTTTTAAGGATCTTTTTGGTTTAACTATTTTATTTTTCCTCATATGTTTCTCCATAAGTTTTATAATTTTTAATTATAGCATAAAAATCCTTTATTCTATTAGTTTTTTAAATTTTTTATGCCAATTAAAGAATTATTTGTAAAAAATATTATAAAATGATATAATATATAATCAGCAAATTATTACTTATATAAGGAAAAATTATGAAAGAAATAAGTAAAGAAAAAATAAGGAAATATAATAGCACTATCATTGTAAAGAGACTGGTTGATATTATATGCGCTCTTTTACTTTGCATAGCTTTTATAATTCCTGGAGTAGTAATAGCAATTATAATAAAACTTTCCGATGGAGGGAAAATATTTTTTGTTCAAGAAAGAATTGGCAGATATGGAAAAAGCTTTAAGATAATAAAATTCAGAACAATGAAAGAAGGAAGCGAAAAAGAAGAGAAAAAGCTATTAAAGAAATCAAGAAACGGATTCGTTCAAATAAAACAGGATCCAAGAGTTACCGAATTCGGAAAA
Organism: Anaerofustis butyriciformans; assembly: GCF_036289385.1. Classification (NCBI taxonomy): domain Bacteria; kingdom Bacillati; phylum Bacillota; class Clostridia; order Eubacteriales; family Eubacteriaceae; genus Anaerofustis; species Anaerofustis butyriciformans. Next base: position 121,247 of record NZ_JAYFFH010000003.1, on the reverse strand, counting down.
TTTTTAAGAAAAACAAGTTTTGATGAAATACCACAATTAATAAATGTATTAAAAGGAGATATGAGCCTTATAGGCCCAAGACCTTTTATCCCTATAGAAACAGATTTGCTTAACGAATATGAACTACAAAGAAATATTGCATATCCGGGACTTACGGGACTTGCACAACTAAAAGGAAGATCTAAATTAAATATTCATGAAGTTGTAAAAATAGACCTTGAATACTTAAATGATTATTCCTTACTTTTAGACCTTAAAATATTTTTCTCTACCATTTTTGTTGTGCTAAAAGGCATATAAGAGGTATATAAAATGAAGAAAAAGAATAAAGACTTAAATAAAAATCCAATCACAACATCACAAAACATTCCTATAAAAAGGAAAAGACACAAAAAAAACTTTTTTCAAAAAAGATATAAAGAAATAATTATTCTGGGTTCTATTTTAGTCTTTTTTTTATTTTCGATATTCCATTCAGAAAATACAATAATTCTTAATAAAGAAAAAGACATAACAACAGAAACAGCAGAAAGTTATATTTTCACAAATTCAGAATATGTAGATTTAAATGAAACAACACCTATAAAATATACCGTAAAAGAAGGACAAAAAGTAGGTGCAAACACAATTCTTTCAAAAACATATAAAATAAAAACAAATAAATATATAGACGATGCAATCAGTGTAATTGATTGGAGACTTCAAAATAACTCATACGAAAACCGTGACGTTTTTTTCAAAGACTTAAATGAGCTTGAAGAAAAAATAAAAAATGTAGAAAATGAATATAATCAGGCAAAATCTACAAACAACACAACTAAAATGAATGAATACAGCACAGAACTTACAAAATTAAAAAGCCAAAAAGAAATGATGCAGAAATCAATGAAGTACATTTTTGCCGATGATGAAACATTAAAAAAACTTAAAGAAGAATTAAAAAGCAAAATGAGCTCAGAAGAAAAAGACCTTACAATATCTAATTTAAACTTTTCTTTCACAGGAAATATATATTTTTCTAGAACAGGATATGAAGAAGTCTTAAATACAAATGTAATGGCAGCCCTTGACAGTGACTATATTGACTACTTAAAAAGATTTACTCCTGAAAGCACCAGCGAAGATAAATCAATAATTAAAATAGTAAATAATCAATGTGCATATGTTTGTGCGGTTGTCAATAAAGATACATATATAGACGGTGAAGAAGATGCAAAAGAATATAATGCATTAGTAAAGAAAAATCATGATTTAAAGACAGACGGAGAATATTACGATTATCTTCTTACAAGAGTTGATATTTTAATAACATACCCTACAATCAAATTTGAAGACAACGAAGGAAAAATAGATGAAGGATATTTGATTAACTCTCTTGATTATGGAGAAGACAAAAAAATTCTTGTTATATGCCTAAAAGATGAATTTAGTCATTTAATTAATGTAGATAAAACAAAACTTGATATACATACTAATGAAGTAACGGTTTATAAAATACCTAAAAAAGCAATTATAGAAAAAAATGGGAAAACATATGTATATGCCGTTACAGATGGGAATTTAAAAGAACTGGTTGAAGTTAAAATATATAGTGAAGAGTTTAGAACCGTGCTCCTTAAACCAAGTGAAAATCCTGATTTAACGGAAAATATGGAAATAATATCAAATCCAACATAGGAGGTTTAAAATGAGTATCAAAGATAATTTAACACAAATTCTACAAAATATTGAAAACAGCAAGAAAAACAGCAAATTTGATGAAGATGTTACTCTTCTTGCTGTAACAAAATTTAGAACAACAGATGAAATAAAAGAAGTTTTAGATTTTGGAATAAATAATCTTGGAGAAAACAAAGTAAAAGAATTTGAAACAAAATACGAGTTTTTTAAAGGTGAAGATATAAACTGGCATTTTATCGGCCATCTTCAAAGAAACAAGGTTAAAAATCTAATAGGAAAAACTGCCTTAATACATTCAGTAGATTCCATAAGGCTAATGGAAGAAATAAACAAGCAATCTGAAAAAAAAGATGTTATAACAAATATCTTAATTGAATTTAATATCGCAAAAGAAGAAAATAAATATGGATTCAACGAAGATGAAGTTGACTCTATATTCGAAAATGCACTTAAATTTAAAAATATAAAAGTAAAAGGTGTTATGTGTATGGCTCCATTTACAGACAATAAAGAAATTATCGTGAATGTTTTTAGAAAGTTAAGAAAAATTTATGATAATTGTAGAAATATATATAACAAATATGATAATATAGACTTAACTATAATATCTATGGGAATGTCAAATGATTATGAAATTGCCATAGAACAAGGAAGTAATATTGTCCGTGTAGGGACAAGTATATTTAAAGGAGAGAAAAATGGGATTTAATGATTTTATAGGCGAATTAGGCGAAAAAATTGTTGGTAAAGATGAATATTACGAAGATGAATACTATGATGATGAATATTATGATGATGAACCAAAAAGAGGCGGTTTATTTGGAAGTAAAAAATCAAGTTCAAGAAGTGAAAATGCACCAGTAGCAACTCATGCTGCATCTACTGTAATGCTTGTTGAACCAAGAAACTTTAATGATGCACCTTTAGTTTGTGATAAACTAAAAGGCGGAATTACAGTTGTTGTAAACATGGATAAAGTTGAAAATGAAGATGCAAAAAAAATATTTGATTTCTTAAGCGGTGCTGTTTATGTACTTGCTGCAAGCATGAAAAGAATTGCTCAAAACGTATTTATTTTAGCACCATATGGTGTTGAAGTTGAAACTCAAGAAAGACCTAACGATTCTTACACAACAACAAATAAAGATACTTGGGAATACGAAGGATAAAAAACAATGAATGAATATGATATTTTCATATCCAGAATAGAAGATATGGCACTTTTATCTGATAAAAAAGATGGAAGTGTCTTTTCTGATTTCTTGGATCCTACAAACCAAATGTTGGCAGGAAGAGAAATAGGAAGATATAAAAATATGGATTGTTCTTTCTTCGGAGGTCATGTATATACAGAAAGAAAAGTAATGAGTATTTTCCCTAACGGTAAGGAACCAGAAAATTTAGAATATCCTATTAAGGTATTAAAATCTGAAGAAGCACTTGATGTAAGACACCAAGACGTTTTGGGCTCAATTTTATCTTTAAGCATAGAAAGATCAAAAATTGGTGATATTAATATACTTGAAGACCATATTCAAATATTTGTTTATGATACAATAAGTGAATTCCTAACAAAAGAACTAACTAAAATTGGCGGACATAGTGTAACATTTAAAGAATATGACATTTCACAAGCAACAATTGTAGAGCCAAAATTTAAAGAACAAAACATTATTGTTCCTTCAATGAGACTTGATGCAGTTATAGGAAATATTTTTAAACTTTCAAGGAATGAAGCAAATATGTTTGTAAAAGGTGGTAAAGTAAAAGTAAACCATACCCCTGTTTCTAAACCTGCAATGAATGTCAAAGCAGGAGATATGATATCCGTAAGAACAAAAGGCAGAGCAATTATAGACAGCGAAAACGGACAAACCAAAAAAGGAAACACAAAACTTTTAGTTAAAAAATTTATTTAAGCAGGTATAATTTTGGATAAAAAGAATTTTATTATTTCAAAAGAAGATATAAATAAAAGATGTGACAAATTTTTAGCAGAACAATTAGAAGACTTTTCCAGAGAAAAAATAAAAAAACTCTTTAAAGACGGAAAAGTCTTTATTAATGAGGAAACTGTAAAACCTTCAAAAAAAATAGAAGAAAATGATAGTATTTCTGTTATACTGCCAGAAATAGAAACTCTTAACGTAGAAGCAGAAAATATTCCAATAAATATCGTTTATGAAGATAACGATGTTGTTATTGTGGACAAACCACAAGGAATGGTCGTTCATCCGGCCAACGGAAATTATACCGGTACACTTGTAAATGCATTAATGTATCATATAAAAGACTTATCCACAATTAACGGAATTATTAGACCTGGAATAGTTCATAGAATAGATAAAGACACTTCTGGTCTTTTAATAATAGCAAAAAATAACCATGCACATAACCATTTGGCTGCACAATTTAAAGAACATTCCATAAACAGAAGATATAAAACCATATGCCATGGAGTAATAAACGAAAACCAAGGAACAATAGATGCCCCTATTGGAAGAGATAAAATAAAAAGAAAAGAAATGTGCGTAACCCAAACAAATTCTAAAAGGGCAGTAACACATTTTGATGTATTAAAAAGGTATGAAGATTATACTTTTTTAGATGTTCATCTTGAAACAGGAAGAACACACCAAATAAGAGTACATCTAAAATACATCTCTCATCCTGTCGTTGGAGATAAAGTATATGGATATAATAAAAAAATAGACAAGATGTTTACTGGACAACTATTGCATGCATATAAACTTGGATTTATTCATCCCTCAACAGAAAAATACATGGAATTTAACAGCGAACTTCCTGATTATTTCTATAAGTTAATTGATAAATAAAAAAGAATAGTGTTAACTATTCTTTTTTATTATCATTTTTCTTTATTTCCATAAGATGCTTATTTAATACAACATTAATATATTGAGAGAATGATCTATCATCTTGTTCTGCTAACTTTTTTATATCTTTTATCAACTCTTCATCCAGGGTAATACTAACTTTTGCTTTTAATGGTCTCAATTTATACATCCTCCCATATCACTTAATCTTATTTTATTATATAGTATACTACCAAAATTTTACATTACTTTAAAATATGATAAAGTAATATATAATCATATTTTGTCATATTTTGTCAAAAACAATTAATTTTGTATATTATTTTGCATTTTTTCATTATTATCTATATTTTCATTACTTTGATTTTTTTCTTCTGTGTCTTGTTTTTCACCATTGTTGCTTGTGGCGATTGTTATTTTAGAAATTGCAATATTACATTCTTTATTTACAATATTTTGTATCTGTGCTGCATCTGAAGGTGTTAATGTAGCTGCATCTACAATAACATTTGCATATCCTTCATGTATTATTACAATTGCATCATCAAAACCCTTTGATTTTATAAGGTTCTCTACAACAAGTTCTGTTTCAGACAATTTAGAAATACTAACACTTTCTTCAACAGCTTCTTTTATTATATCTTTATCAAGTGATGTATCCTTTGTAATATTTTGAAGAGCTTCTAAATTTTGACTTCTAACTTTATCTCTGTTTAATCTATATTCGCTGAAAAACTCAGAGGAAAGTTCAGCATTCCCGCTTAATATGTCTTCTTCTGTAACGTTTGAAACCAACGTTGCATTGCTTGGTCCATCTTCTACATTTGATACGCTGGTATCATCATTATAAAATACCGTATAATTTGCAATGCTTATGGCAAGCAGACAAGCAACAAGCCCCAATAATACTGCATTTTTTTTCTTTACATTTTTCATATAATCATTCTCCTTATTTATTATTACTTGGTAAAACTACCACTTTATAACTAGGCAAATCCAATAAAGCCTCTACACTTTTTGTGATATAATACTCCACCGTTTTATCATTTGCCCCTTGTGCCACAACAACAACTCCCACAACATCAGGATATGTATCTTTTGTTGTAAAAGGTGTCTCACTTGAACCTTCCCTCACCATTACCGCATCTTTTGAAGAAGTATTATTATCAGATGAAGTGGTATTATCATTCGATGAAGTTGAAGAAGAATTATTCTCGTTATAAGCGATATTTTTTTCAACCTCACCATCAAGTGTAATTGTTACGCTTACATCACCTACCCCGCTTACATCTTTCAAGGTATCTTCAATACTTTTCTCTAAACTTTCCTTATATTCATTTGCCGATATGTCTTCACTGTTTTTTTTAATATCTTCCTTAGACGAAGATGAAAAGAAAGAAGAAAAAAATATCAAACATAACCCTATTATTAAAAGTAAAACAAGCAATGATTTACTACTATCACTATCTTTAAAAAATTTGTTAAACATATCACAAATCTTCTTATTATCCATTTGATACACTTCCTGTCTTTATATTTATATTCTTTATATCAAGCATATATGTTTTATTTATGTAACTTTTTATTTTGTCTTTTTTCTTTATATCTTCCTCGTTTAAAGTAACTGTTACGTTTTTTATATCCCCATAATACGCAGAATTTTCATCTTCATTTATTACTACCAAAACATCAGCATTAACATAATATTGTTTTTTTAGTGTACTATTAATGTTATTTTCAAGTTTCTTTTTATATTCATCTTTTACAAGGGTGTTAATGTCAATACTTCCATTATTGATATTAGCCTCAAACTCATCTATAGTTACATAATTTTTATTTAAAAAAGAAGAAAAGTCTCCCTTTTTTACCACAGATATAATAGGCGATAAAATTGATACCACAAATAGTAATGAAACAAAAAATTTTATGTATTTATCATATTCTTTAGCTGGTGATAACATCCTTAAAATACTTATAACAAGCATTAAATATATAAAACTTTTTAAATAACCATTCATCCTACCCTCCTATCATTGAGATGATGCCAATAAGCATAATAAATAATATTGAGACAACCATAAAGCAAGCAAAAATCAAACTTAAAAATCCTGCAGTATCATTAAGAGCCTTACTTATTCTTGCATCCGTTATAGGCTGCGATAAAAAAGCGGATATTTTAAAAGTTACAACCAAACAAAGCATATGAATAAGTGGAATAATAAGCAAAGATATAAAAATAAGTATACCTACAATTCCTACAGAACTTTTTATAACCTTTATAAACCCAATTACTGCATCCGTACTATCAGAAATTAAAGAACCAAGAACAGGGACGAGATTACTTACCGCAAACTTTGCTGTCTTTAATGAAAGACTGTCAATAGATGAAAACAAACTTCCTTGAAGACCTAAAATACCTAAAAACAAACATGAAAATATCCCCATTAAAAACAACACAATCTGTTTTATAAAAGATACCAAATAAGAAATATTTATATCTATTAAAATGTTATCTATTATGCTTAATATAAAACCAAAACTTAAAGCTGGAATAATAAAATATGTCATAGATGATGCAAAGAAATTTATTATAAATACTAAACTTACGCTTATTATATTTCCGGAAAAAACATTCCCGCTTAAATTAAGTAAAACTATTATTATTGGAAGAAGCACATTCATAAAACCTGTTATTGCTTTAACAAGAGAATAAGCTGTGCTTACAATATCAAAAAAACATTTAACAACAACCATAATAAGAACCAGATACACTCCAAAGAAAGCAACATCGCTTATCTCTTTGTTCATAAATGAAGAATTTAATAAGTTAATAAGACTTAAACATATAGAAAGTGCAATAAAAGTTAAAAGTATAGAAGTGCTTTCTTTAAAGGTATAAAAAAACATATCTTTTATGGTATTTATAAACCTGTCATAATCAAAAGAATAATTTCCGCTTAAAACATCTTTTATGAAAGTTTGGATATTATTAAAATTAAAAAGTTCATAGAAACTATTATCGTTAGTATACATATCAAGTTTATAAATTTGTCCTTGCTCATATATTCCATCTATTAAAGAGCTGTAATCTTCACTATTTCCCTCTTCCCCAGCAATAACTATTACAGGGCAGACAATAATAAAAAAACATATAAACAAAAAACATATTTTTTTCATAATACTTCCTCGATATAAGAAAACAAACTTATTAATAGCGGAAGAGAAAAATACAATATAAGTATTTTTGTAAAAAAGCTTACCTTTGTTCCAAGCATTTTATTACCGCTGTCAATACACAGTTCCGACGCAAACTGCCCTATATACGATATACCTATTATTTTAAATATTGCTTTTATGTTAAGCATGTCCAAATTTGCTTTAACGGAATAAGTATTTATTACATCTATAACACCATATAAATATTTAACGGCAAAACCTAATATAATTATTCCTGCAATAACAGAAACAAACAAAGCATATTCTTTAAAATCTTTTATAAAAAACAAACTTATGATACTGCCAAGAATTCCAACAATAGCAATTTTTACAATATCCATATTAATATAATCCAAACATAGTTTTTACCGTAGAGAAAAACTCATTTACCATATTTACGATAAGCATTAAAACAACGATTATTCCCGCTAAAGCGACCATTGTTGCCATATCATCCCTATCGCTTTTTTTCAAAATTATGCTTAAAACAGCAACAATAAAACCTACACCTGCTATTTTAAAAATAATATCTATCTGCATTTATTCTCTCCTTATATAAAAATAATCACTAAAAAACCTCCTACCAAAACTCCCATTTTTTCATATAACGAAACTTTTGTATCTTTATCTTTTCTCGCCTTTTGTATCTGATTTTCAATGGAAGTCTGAAGCAAAGTAAGCTGCTTTATCATTCTGTTTTTATCATTAAAGGAAAGACTTGCACCGATATTTTCAAGAAGTATCTTTTCTTCCAATGTAATATCAAAGTGATAATGCTTCAAACAATCAAACCAAATCTTTGAAAAATCATTTGAAGATTTTTTCTCAAGATTATCTTTTACTTCACATAAAAAATCATGATATTTTGTCTTTGTTCTTTTTATAGCTTCTGAAAGTAAAAAACTAACATCGTAAAGCCCAACATTTATACTTACAATAAAATCATTTAAAATATTATCTATTTCTTCAAGTTCATAAACTCTCTTTTTTATTTTTGATGTAATCTGTTTTGAACAAAACACGCTGGATAAAAACAAAAAAAACATTCCTGTAATCTTAAAAACAATCATACTAACTTCACCAAACTCTTGTTATATATTTCTTTTATTTTTCTTATTCCATTTTTATTTTCAAGAAAAATATATCTATCAAAAATACCTTTTTTAATAATAGAGACAAACTCTTTTCTATTTAATATATCTTTCATACTTTTCCCATGTGCAGAAGAAATCACATTAACTCCGCTTAAAACGCAATTCTCCAAAGAGGAAACATCCTCAATCTTCCCTACTTCATCGGTTATTATCACTTGTGGTGACATTGCTCTTATAAGCATATTCATTCCATAAGCTTTATCGATTCCTTCCAAAACATCACTCTTCTGCCCTACATTTAACCGGCTTATACCATTATGTAGTGCTGCAATCTCTTTTCTTTCATCGACAATACATACCCTTTTACCTATATATCCTTTTTTATTCGTGGATATTTCCCTGGAAATATCACGAAGCAATGTTGTTTTTCCTACTTTTGGAGGAGAAACAATAAGAGTATTTAGTATTTTGTCTTTATTTAATATATATGGCATTACAAGGTTACTTACTCCAACAATCTCTCTTGCAATCCTAATATTCAAGGAATTAATATTTCTTATAGAAATTATTTTGTCATTTTCTTTTATTACACTTCCGCTAAAGCCTATTCTATGTCCGCCTTTTAATGTAATAAACCCTTTTAATAAACTTTCTTCATTTGCGTAAAAGGAATAATCCGTTGCAAGATTTAATATTCCTTCTATATCGCTTTTTGTAACTTTATATAAAATTAAAAAATCCTCATTTGAACATACTATATGTATATTTTTATCAAGCCTGATTCTTATTTCTTCAACTTGATTTTTTGTTTCAACCTTCTCAATTACTTGAAGCATTTTTTCTGGCAATATATCAGTTACTTCCTTAGGTATTTCATTTAAATTCATATAACTTGTCCTTTAACTTTAATTTAGTATTAATATACTTATTTGTAGTGTCGTTTTTGAGAAAAGAGAGGAATGAACTTTAACTTTTTATAAATAAAATTGAAGTTAATAAAAAAATAGTGTAAAATAGTTATATAACTTTAAGGAGAAATAAAATGGTAGAAACAATAGTATATAAAAGTAATTCCGGACATTCCCTACGATATGCTCAAATGATAAAAGAAGAAACAGGCTTAAAGTGTTATGATATTGATGAAGCTTTAAATATTTTAAATAAAAATGCTGAAATTTTTTTTATAGGATGGATATGTGCAAGTCAAATTTGCGGATTTAAAAAAGCAAGGAAAAATTTTAATATTAAGGGTTTGGCAGGCGTTGGAATATATTCAAAAGATGATAAAGATAACATAAATAATTTAATTAAAAACAATAATATTGATATCCCTTTTTTCTATCTTCAAGGTGGAATAGATTTAACAAAACTTAATTTTATTCATAAAACAATTATTAAAATTGCACCAAAATTGTTAAAGCCAGAAAAAGAAGAAAATATTGATATTACGAAAAATGGCATAGATTATGTAAAAGAAGAAAATATAAAAGAAATTATAAAGTTTATAAAAGATACAAAAAAACAGCTATAAATTTTATAGCTGTATTGTTTTTCCACACTGCACTTCAATGAAATTCTTTTCGCATTCATCGGCTATTTTGGAAACAACTCTATATCCGCTGCAGTGACAAGGCATAATATATTGTATATTATTATTTTTTAGATATTCTATTGTTTTATTTACTCTAAAACTATCGGCATTTATAAGATGCATACCGGCAAATAAAGAATATATTTTTTCTCCCTTAAACAATTTCTTTATATATTCTATTGCATTCACTACCCCCATATGAGCACACCCCATAAAAACACAAAGCCCGTTTTTTGTTCTTATCACAAAAACCTGCTCGTCTTTCATTTCATCCATTATCATTTTGTTATTCTTTTTTAAATAAAATTTACTTGGTTTATTTTCAAAACTGTTAACATAAGGTATATTACTTATTAAATAAAAATTATTAAAGATTTCTTCCTTTTCATCTGTAAAATATAATTTATCCTTAAATAAATTCAAATCACTTTCATTTATCCCATTAAAATAATATTTATTTGTTTTTTTATTTATACTAAATTTTGGAATAAAAGCATTCTTTGTTATATAAATACTAGGAATGTTACTTAAATTTTTAAGATATTTTATTCCTCCTCCATGATCATAATGTCCATGAGATATAATAACTGCGTCCAAGTCATTCAAATCTATATTTAAAGCCTTTGCATTTTTTAAAAATACATCACTCTGTCCAACATCCATTAATATTTTTTTATTATCATGCTCTATAAGTACAGAAAGTCCATGTTCGGCGATTATGTTTTTTCTGTAAACCATGTTTTCGTTTAGTACTGTAATTTTCATAGCACACCCCTTTTTTACTTATAACTCGATTATAACATAAGAATAAAAACATATTTAAATTTAACTTATAAAATAATTCTGAAAATTCATGAAAGTTATGTAAAAAGTCGATAATTTAAGGATTTTGCTATTGATAAAACAATACAAATAAGGTACAATTAAGTGTCGTGAAAAAGTACTAGGAGGTATTAATGATGGGAAATTTAGTAGTAGTCGGTTCTCAATGGGGCGACGAAGGAAAAGGAAAAATAACAGATTATTTTACAGATAGATGCGATATCGTAGTAAGAAGTTCAGGAGGAAACAATGCCGGTCATACGGTTATAGCAAACGGAATTACATATAAATTACACGTTATTCCTTCAGGTGTTATTCAAGACAAACCATCAATTATCGGCGCAGGAATGGTAGTAGACCCTACATGGTTAGTACAAGAAATGAACACATTAAAAGAACAAGGTGTTAAATTTGACAAATTAATTATTGATAAAAGAGCGCAAGTAATTATGCCTTATCACAGAGTACTTGATGAACTTATCGAAAAATCCCTTGGCAAAAATGATATCGGAACTACAAAAAGAGGTATCGGACCTGCTTATACAGATAAAATCAAAAGAAGCGGTATAAGAATTTGCGATTTAATAGATACAAAACTATTTGAAGAAAAATTAAAAATTAATCTTGAAAACGTAAATAAAGAAATCGTAGAAGTATACGGCGGAGAAGCTTTAAAATTTGAAGATATTTTTGAAGAATACAATAAATGTGCAGATATCATAAGAAAATATGTTGATGATGCTACAGTTATTATCTATGATTACATTAAAAAAGGTAAAAAAGTATTATTTGAAGGTGCTCAAGCAACACTTCTTGATATAGACTTTGGTACATATCCTTATGTTACATCTTCACATCCTACAGCTGCAGGAGCTTGTATCGGTTCAGGTATCGGACCTGCTTATATTGATGACGTATGCGGTATAGCAAAAGCATATACAACAAGAGTAGGAAAAGGACCTTTCCCTACAGAGTTGTTCGATGAAGACGGAGATTTCTTAAGAGAAAAAGGTTACGAATATGGAACAACAACAGGCAGACCAAGAAGATGCGGATGGCTTGATGCTGTAATCTTAAAATATGCAGTAAGAATCAATTCTCTTACAAGCATAGTATTCACAAAACTTGATACATTAACAGGAATGGATAAAATCAAACTTTGTGTAGGATATAAATACAAAGATGAAATTATAACTGACTTCCCAGCAGAACTTAGCGTTCTTTCAGAATGTGAACCTGTTTATGAAGAATTTGAAGGCTGGAATGAAGATATTTCAAAAGTAAGAAAATTTGAAGATCTTCCTGAAAATGCTAAAAAATATGTAAACAGAGTTGAAGAACTTTGCGAAATACCTATCGGAATAGTTTCTGTTGGTCCTGATAGAGAAGATACAATAGTAAGAAGACAATATTTTTAATTATGAATGATAAAGTATACATAGTTTCCACCCCAATAGGAAACTTAGAAGATATGACTTTCAGAGCGGTTAAAGTTTTAAAAGAAGTGGATGTAATTCTTTGCGAAGATACAAGACATTCCATAAAACTTCTTAACCATTTTGAAATAAAAAATAAGTTAATAAGTTACCATAAATTTAATGAAAAGGAAAGAATAGATTATATTCTTTCCTTGATTAATGAAGAAAAGAAAATTGCGCTTATTTCTGACGCAGGAACTCCCCTTATATCAGACCCGGGAAGCATACTCGTAAAAGAGCTTATAGAAAATAATATAAAATTTACGGTTGTTCCGGGAGCAAATGCACTCTTACCCGCTTTGATATTATCGGGATTTAACAGTGAAGAGTTTTTGTTTATAGGATTTCTTCAAAAGAAATATAATAAAAAAGAGGAAAAACTTAAAACATTAAAAGATTTGGATAAAACGCTTATCTTCTATTCTTCCCCTTATGAATTAAAAGATTTGTTAAAAGCAATAAATAATGTTTTAGGAAACAGAAAGGTTGCCATTTCAAAAGAAATAACAAAAATTCATGAAACAACTTACAGAGACGAAGTTATAAATCTAATTGATATTTTCGAAAATGAAGAAAATATCAAAGGAGAATTTGTTGTTGTTGTTGAAGGCAACAAAGAAGAAAAGAAAAATCTTTCTATGGAAGAAACAAAAGAAATTTTTCAAAAAAGAGTTGAAAGCGGAGAAAATCCAAAAGACATAATAAAAAATCTTGCAAAAGAAAATAATTTAAACAAAAGAGAATTATATAATTTTCTTATGAAAAAATAAAGCCCCAAAGGGCTTTTTTACTTGAAAGGACATAGAATGAAAAAAAACGACCAAACAGTATTAACTAAACCTATAATAATTTGCCTTTTGGCATCAATATGCTGCATCCTTTGGGGAAGCGCATTCCCGGCAATAAAAATCGGGTATGCATTATTTAATATAGCAGGAAATGATACTGCAAGCCAAATGCTTTTTGCAGGGCTTAGGTTTACAATGGCTGGAATACTTGCAATAGTTATCGGAAGCATTCTTTCTAAAAAAGTTCTTATACCTAAAAAAGAAGCCTACCCTTCTATTTTAAAATTATCAATGGTACAAACTGTACTGCAATATGTATGTTTTTATGTTGGACTTGCAAACACAACGGGAACAAAAGCATCAATAATAGAAGCATCAAATGTATTTCTTGCAATCCTCATCCCCGCACTTATTTTAAAACATGAAAAACTTACCCCATCAAAAATATTTGGGTGTTTAATAGGCTTTATTGGAGTTGTAATTATAAACTTAAACGGAAGCAGTTTTGACTTTAACATGAAATTAAGTGGAGAAGGTTTAATTTTTCTTTCTGCCGTATTTTATGCATTCTCATCAATCATGATAAAAGAATATTCAAAACATGAAAAACCGGTTATATTAAGCGGTTACCAATTTGTAATCGGCGGTATAATAATGATATTAATCGGTATATTTACAGGCGGAAAAATAAATAATATAACAATAAACGGTATTATTCTATTAATTTATATGGCTTTTATTTCAGCAGTTGCCTATTCATTATGGGCTACACTTCTTAAATATAATCCTGTTGGGAAAGTTGCTGTTTATGGATTTTTAAACCCTGTATGCGGAGTAATTCTTTCTGCGATACTTCTAAAAGAAGGAAGCGTATTTAATATTCTTGGAATTATATCACTGATTTTGGTTTGCATAGGCATATATTTAGTAAACAAAGAAAAAGAATAGTAAATTAGTAGGAAATACTTTCCTTAAATAAAAACTTATGATATACTATCAACGAAATAGAAATAAAATATCTTTTCATATAAAAACGGAGGCAATAAAATGTTAAAACTTGAACATATAAAATGGGATACAGAAGATGGTCAATCTATAATAAAAGATATTAATCTTGATATAGAAGACGGTAAACTTATCGTTGTTACAGGCCCAAACGGAGGCGGTAAAACAAGTCTTGCAAAATTAATTGCAGGAATAAAACATGTAACAGACGGTAAAATATTCTTAGATAATGAGGATATAACAAACTTAGACATAACAACAAGAGCAAAAAAAGGAATAGCTTATGCTTTCCAACAACCTGTAAAATTTAAAGGATTAACTGTAAGAGATATTCTTAAATTATCTGCGGGGAAAGACCTTGACGAAGGAGAAGCCTGTGCATTACTAAGCAAAGTCGGTTTATGTGCGGAAGAATATATCGACAGAGAATTAAACGACTCTTTATCAGGAGGAGAAAGCAAAAGAATAGAAATTGCAGGAGTTCTTGCAAGAGATGCAAAACTATATATTTTTGACGAACCTGAAGCAGGAATAGACCTTTGGAGTTTTGCAAAACTTGTTGAAACCTTTGAAATTTTAAGAAAACATACAAAAGGAACTCTTCTTATTATTTCTCATCAAGAAAGAATACTTTCAATAGCAGACGAAATAGTAGTAATATCAGACGGAAAAGTAAGAGTTAAAGGAAATAAAAAAGAGATTTTACCAACATTATTTAAGGAAGAAAGAGCAAATATGTGCCCTAAAGAAAAGGAGGCAGCAGTAAATGAATAAAACAACAGAACAACTTTTAAAAGTAGTTTCAGGATTCAGCGGAAAATTTGAAGGTGCTTTTAATATAAGAGAAGACGGCAAATGCGCAGGTAGACAATCAAGCGAAAATATTAAAATAGAATCTAAAAAAGATGCTCCCGGACTTGAAATTCATATAAAACCAAATACAAAAGGAGAAAATGTATATATTCCAGCTTGTGTAACTCACGGGAACGTAGATGACCTTGTATATAACGACTTTTTTGTGGGTGAAAATGCAGATGTAAAAATCATTGCGGGATGCGGAGTTCATACAGATGATGGACATGACGCAAGACACAACGGAATACATAGATTTTTCCTTGAAGAAAATGCTCATGTAGTATATGAGGAAAAACACGTTGCGACAGGAAAAGGACAAGGGACAAAGAGAATTGATCCTGTTACAGATGTTTACCTTAAGAAAAATTCAGTACTTGAAATGGATACAATACAACTTGAAGGCGTAGACAGCTCAATAAGAAAAACAAGCGGTGTTGTTGAAGAAGGCGCAAAACTTCTTGTAAGAGAAAGAATAATGACAGACGGAGATGAAATTGCCAAAACTGATTTTGATGTAACATTAAAAGGCGAAAACTCATCTGCAGATTTAGTATCACGTTCTGTTGCAAAGGGAAATTCTTATCAAGAATTTACTTCTAAAATGAACGGAGAAGCAAAATGTAACGGACATTCAGAATGTGATGCAATACTTGTTGGAAACGGAAAAGTTGCCGCAGCTCCAGCCCTTGTAGCTTCTAACTTAGACGCAGAACTTATACACGAAGCAGCTATTGGGAAAATCGCCGGAGACCAAATTTTAAAACTTCAAAGTCTGGGACTTACAAAAGAAGAAGCAGAAGAAAAAATCATTTCTGGATTTTTAAAATAAAAAACGAGGTCAAACCTCGTTTTTTATTTTTCATCAAATATAATTGAAACTATTCCACATAATATTCCACCAATTGGGAAAACAACCCAGCCGGGATGCCATAATCCGAAAATAAAACCAATAAGCAGAAATATTATTGTAGCAATAAGCATTATTATAGCTTGTATTTTATCCGAATAAATTTCTTTTTTACTTAATTCATGACTTTCATTTTCTTTATTATATTCTTTGTTATATTCACTTATATTGTACTTTGCTTTCTGCATTCCAAAATAAACAAATATACCAACGGCAATTGTAACCAGAAGTAAAAATGCTGTAATTATAGGCGGATAATCCTCACCTAACTGTAAGACCTCTTCTCCAATTACAACAACAATGATTCCAAGAAGTATTAAAAATACACCAAAGGATATCATGCCTGCAAAAAGTTTATTAAATCTTCTTTTCTCATCTTTTGTATAGAAATCTTCAAAATAAGGATGCTCTTCAGTAAAGTTACCCCAGCTTATTCCATAATAAACAAATAAAAAAACTGATATTGCAATAAGAGTTAATAAAACTATAACAGGAAAAGCTTTAATATTGTTAGCATAAGTCTCTTCAAAAGAAGCAACAAAGGTAACACCAAGAAGAATAAGAACTACTCCAAGAGTAATCATCTTAGTAAACTTATTATACATTTTCTCATATAACTCTCTGTCATCTTCATTATTTTCAGTATCAAGATTACCTTTAATAAGCATATCAATATCAATATTAAATAACTCGCTTAACATTATAAGTTTATCCATTTCAGGATAAGAAGAACCATTTTCCCATTTTGAAACAGCCTGCCTTGAAACTTCCAATTTTTCTGCTAATTGCTCTTGGGATAAATTATGTTTTTTTCTTAAGTTTTGTAAATTCAAACCAAAATTCATTTTGATTACCTCCTGTTTGCAATAATATTAATAGAGCATTACCGTTTTTTCTACCAACTTTTATTTGCAACTTTAAGTTTTTATGTAAACTTACGGTTGCAATTTAAATATTAATGTAAAAAAGGTATATTTATTGTCATTCCTATTACTCCACATAAGATTCCAAGCCCCATACCGAAAAGCACATCTCTTAAAAAATGGACTCCCCCAACGACTCTTATATACATAAGAAGAACTCCAAGAATTAAAACAAAAATACCATAATAATAGTTAACAAATAAACAAGAGCTGGCTATAAGAAAAGCAGAAAAAACATGTCTGCTTGGAAAAGATTTACCTTTAGTATCCTTATCCAAAACAGGAGTAATATTAAAAACTTCATATGGTCTTTTAAAGTTAAATAGTTTTCTAAAAAAACTTAAAAGAACAAAAGGAATAAAAGTAGTAAGAACAAGCCTTAATACAAAATCTTTCCCCATAAGAAATCCTATTATCAAAAAAACAGGAAAAGAAATAAATACAGAATATGTTACTATCTTATCAAGAATATTAAGCCTTCTTTTTTTAGCTAAATCTTTTTTATATGGTTCATAAAGTTTTAAATAAAAATTCTTATCCATTGGCTCTCCCTAATCATTTTTTAGATAATCTTTAACTTTTTTTGCCAAAGCTTCATTCATCCCGTCAACTTTCATAATCTCTTCGATTGAAGCATTCTTTATTTCCTCTAAGTTTTTAAAATGAGTAAGTAAATTTCTGCATTTTACTTTTCCTATCCCCTCAATTTCTTCCAATGTAGTTTTTAAGAAACTTTTACTTCTTAAGTTTTTATGATAATCAATAGCATATCTATGAACCTCTTCACTTATATCATTAAGAAGTTTTTTTGCATATTCAAAATCTTTTATGTTTCTTGCTTCTTCGCTGTCTTTAACAACTTCCTTTAATTTATGTTTGTTGTTTTTCCCAAGCCCTAAAACTTTAATATTAAATCCAAACGTATCTACAACATTTTTTATTGCATTCACATGACCTATTCCACCATCTACAAATATAATATCAGGAAGAGGTAAAAACCTTGCATTTTCATCTTGTTCTTCCATTTCTTTTCTTGCTCTGTTAAGTCTTCTGAATACTACTTCAACCATGCTTCCGTAATCATTTGGACCTTCTACTGATTTTATTCTAAACTTTCTGTAAGCTTTATTATTCCTTTTTGCTCCGTCAAACACTACCATAACACCGACGCTGTCAACTCCGGAAGTGTTTGAAATATCATATGCTTCATATCTAAAGTTACCTTCTTTTATTATTCCAGCATAATCATTTATTTCTTCAACGGCTTTCTTTTCCATAAGTATTCTTTGTTTTTCTTTGCCTACAATATTTTCAAGATTTAATTTTGCATTATCAGTAGCAAGTTTTAATAATTTTTTCTTTTCTCCTCTTATAGGAACTTTAATTTGGACTTTTGTAGTTTTTAATTCACTAAGAAGATTTTGTATATTTTCAATATCATCAAACTCCCTTTCTACCAATATAAAAGGAGGAATAAAAGGAGTATTTGTATAAAATTGTTTTACAAAAGCAGACAAAACTTCTCCTGCATCTTTTTCGTTTTGCCCTTTTAAAATATAATTCTCTCTTCCTACAATTTTTTTATCCCTTAAGGCATAAACCTGTACGCAAGCCATATCTTCCCCCATTGCAAGACCAAGTATATCCATGTTGTCTGCTGTGGCATTAGAGACATTCTGCTCGCTTTTAAGCCCTTTTATTGCAAAAATCTTATCTCTTACCTTACCGGCATTTTCAAAGTCTAAATTTTCGCTGTAAGCATTCATTTTGCTTTCAAGACTTGATATTATTTTACCTGTTTTACCATTTAGAATATCTGTTATTTCTTTTATATATGAATTATATAAGTCTTTATTAACATTTCCCTGACAAACTCCAAGGCATTGTCCGATATGATAATTTAGACATACATTACCCTTTTTAACTCCATACTTTAATTCTTTCTTACACATTGCAATTGGATATAATTCATTTATTGTACTTACTGTTTTCTTTGCATATGTTGCATTTGCGTATGGTCCAAAATATTTATTTCCGTCATTTACATATTTTCTTGTTATAAATAATTTTGGATATTCATCTTTAGTTGTAAGCTTAATATATGGATATGTCTTATCATCTCGCATTAAAATATTATAATAAGGCCTGTATTTTTTTATTAAGTTACACTCTAAAATCAACGCTTCCATTTCGTTGGAAGTAATAATATATTCAAAATCAGCAATATTCTCAACCATTTTAAGAACTTTAGGTGTATGATTTGAATTTTTTCTAAAATATTGGGTTACCCTATTTTTAAGAACCTTTGCTTTTCCAACGTAAATAATAGTACCATTCTCATCTTTCATAAGATATACGCCACTATTTTGAGGAAGCAGTTTTATTTTTTTATTTAAATTTTCACTGAAGTTTTCTCTCATAAAAATACCTTTAAATTATTGATTTTTCTACTTGGTTATTATATCATATAATTTAATAAAACATAGGAGTATGACATGAAAAGTAATTTTAACGAATTAAGAGCAAGTAATGACAAGTATGACATATATGTAACAAAAAAAGTTTTTTTAGGATATACTTTAAAAAAATTTTTAAAAGGAACCTTTTATGACTTGGTTCAAAAAATTGATATAAACGAAAATTTAACAAGCGAAGAACTTGATAAAATTGCATACAGCATGCTTGACTAAAACAGAGTTATTCTCTGTTTTTTTTATATTTGAATTTTTTTTACATATACTACTATTATGAGTAGCGATAAAAAAGGATATATTGCAACGATAATAATGAGTTTAATAATGGGAATGCAGTATATCTTTATAAAAGATTTAATAAAATTATCCCATAATAATGTTTTTTTAGTTTTAAGCATAAGATTTTTTATTGCATTTATATTTATGCTTTTAATTTTTTATATAAGAAAAATAAAAATTCATCTGTCTTTTAAAAATAAAGATTTATTTAGACTGTCTTTTTATAATCCGGTAATAAATTTTTCTTTTCAAACAATAGGTGTAATGTTATGTCCCGTAACAACCGTAAGTGTTCTTATAGCCCTTATTCCCATTGCAAATGTTATAGTAAGTTATTTTTTATTAAAAGAAAAACCTACCTTAAAAGAAAGTATGTTTATGGGAATATGTGTTTTAGGTACGCTCATTGCAAGTGTTTCATCTTTAAATACCAATAAAACCGAATTTGCTTTTTTAGGAACCATACTTATTATTTTATCTATTTTTTCAAGAGCCTACTATCAAGGAAAACTAAAGAAGCTTAAAATTAAAGACATAAATGCAGTATCAATTTACCAAATTTTTTATGGATTTATTGCTTTTACAATAATGTTTTTTGTTTTCTTCTTTCTAAACCCTACAATAGATATTTTAGAAATAATTTTTCTTAAAGATTTTATCTTTGGAATACTATATCTATCCCTGCTTGCAACAATACTTGTATTTTACTTAAATAATTATGCAGTAAAAAGTATAAGCGTAATAAGTGTTGGGCTTATGAATAATATAACCGTTTTAATATCAACTCTTGCAGGAATAATATTCTTAGGTGAAAAATTCACCATAATTCAAGTTATAGGTTTATTTATGATACTTCTTGGAAGTTTGTTATATTATAAAAACAAAAAAGATGCATAAAGCATCTTTTATCTTTCATCAATAGGAATATACTCTCTTTTTTCTTGAACATTCATATATGCAGGTCTTATAATCTTGCTTGCATTTATAAGTTCTTCAAGCCTATGAGCAGACCAACCGGAAATTCTTGCAATTGCAAATAAAGGAGTAAATAATTCCTTTGGTATGCCTAACATTTTATAAACAAATCCACTGTAAAAGTCTATGTTAATACAAATGTCTTTATATGTTCTAAATCTTGAAGCTATAATTTCAGGAGCTAATCTTTCTACCAATTCATATAATTCAAATTCTTCTTTAAGCCCCTTTTCTTCTGATAATTTTCCAACAAAATACTTAAATATCAATGCTCTTGGGTCAGAAGAAGAATATATACCATGACCTACACCATAAATTAAACCTTGTTTATCAAAAGCATCTTTATCCAAAATCTTATTTAGATAACGTGAAACTTCTTCTTCGTCTTTCCAGTCCTTAACTGCTCTTTTAAGTTCTTCAAACATATTTACAACTTTCACGTTTGCACCACCGTGTTTTGGACCTTTTAAAGATGCAAGAGAAGCCGCAACGGCAGAATATGTATCCGTACCTGAAGAAGATACTACATGCATTGTAAATGAAGAGTTATTTCCTCCCCCATGTTCTGCATGTAAAACAAGAGCCAGGTCAAGAATTCTTGCTTCAAGTTTTGTATATTTGCTGTCCGGACGAAGCATATGTAGAACATTTTCCGCTGTTGAAAGGTCTGGTTTTGGAGAATGAATGAATAAACTTTCTCCGTTATTATAATGCATACTTGCTTGATATCCGTATACTGCAATCATAGGGAAAATTGATATTAAATGAATACATTGTCTAAGAACATTATCGATTGAAATATCATCAGGATGTTCATCATAAGCATATAGCGTTAATACACTTCTCGCCATAGTGTTCATAACATCAACACTTGGAGATTTCATTATAATATCCCTAACAAAAGAAGGCGGTAAACTTCTATATTTTGCAATTTGAGCCTCAAATGATTTAAGTTCATCTTTTTTAGGCAGCTTTCCAGTAAGAAGCAAATATGTTACTTCTTCAAAACCAAATCTGTTATCTTCAATAAATCCGTCAACCAACGATTCAATAGGAATGCCTCTGTATCTTAAATATCCGTCTATTGATGTTTTTTTACCGTCTACTATTTTACTTCCGCAAACATCAGATATTTCTGTAAGCCCAGTTAAAACACCAACACCGTTTTTATCCCTAAGCCCTCTGTTTACATTATGTATCTTATAAAGTTCTTGATCAATAAAACAGTTATCTTCACATGTCTTACTTAATTTTTTTATTTCAGGCGTAATATCAGAGAAATTTATTTCTGTTCCTTTATGTCTCATTTTAGCCCTCCTTTGTTTGATAAAATTATATTATTTATGTCTTGAATTTAACTTAGCAAATATGTCCTCTATATTTACATCTCTGTCATTTAAAAGTACCAACAAATGATATATAAGGTCGCTTGCTTCCCCTATAATTTCTTCTTTATTATTGTTTTTAGCGGCAACAATAGTTTCCGCACTTTCTTCACCAATTTTTTTACAAATCTTATCTATACCTTCAATTAAAAGATACTGAGTATAAGAACCTTCATATTTTGTAGGCATCTTTTCAAGATTTTTTATTCCTTCTTTTCTTTCATTTATTGTATCTTGAATTGTAAATAAGATTTCTGCACTTTCATCTTTATCAGCTTTTACTATATCATTGAAAAAGCAGCTTTCACTTCCTGTATGACAAGTTGGTCCGTCAGGATTTGCATTTATAAGCAAAGTATCATTATCACAATCACTAGCAATACTTACAACATTTAAATAATTCTTACTGCTTTCTCCTTTTAACCATTGTGTTTTTCTGCTTCTTGAATAAAAATTAACTTTTCCTGTTTCTAATGTATCATTATAAGCCTGTTCGTTCATATAACCAAGCATAAGAACTTTTTTAGTCTTATAATTTTGAACAATAACGGGTAAAAGTCCGCTTTCATCCAATTTAAAATCTTTAAATTCCATTTTATATCCTCATTTCTATATCATTATCTTTTAAATATCTTTTTAAATCCATTATATCTATTTCACCAAAATGGAATACACTGGCAGCAAGAGCAGCATCTGCTCCACACTTTAATACTTCCAAGAAATGTTCCATTTTTCCGGCACCTCCGGATGCAATAATAGGAATAGATAAAACATCATTTAACTTTTCTATTAACTCAAGATCAAACCCATCTTTTACACCGTCAGTATCAATGGAATTAATACAAATTTCACCGGCTCCAAGGTCTTCACCTTTTTTTGCCCATTCAATTGCATCAATATGAGTATTTTCTCTACCACCTTTTACATAAACATCCCAACTGTTTTTTTCATTCCTCTTTGCGTCAATAGATAAAACAACGCACTGGGAACCAAATTTTTTTGCTCCGTCACTTATTATGCTTGGATTCACAACAGCGCTTGAGTTTACGCTTACCTTATCTGCTCCGGCTAAAAGAACTTTTCTAAAATCTTCTACCGTTCTTATTCCTCCTCCGATTGTAAAAGGAATAGAAACCTCTTTTGCAATATTTTCAACTGTATGAATAAAGATATCTCTTTCATCGCTTGATGCAGTTATATCATAAAACACAAGCTCATCGGCACCAAGCTTAGAGTAATTTTTTCCAAGTTTAACAGGATCATCAACATCCTTTATATTTGCAAAATTTTTACCTTTAACAACTCTGCCGTGATCAACATCAAGACAAGGTATAATTCTTTTTGCTAACATACCAAATCCTCTACTTTAAATTTATTTTCATATAATGCCTTACCTACAATAACAGCATAAGTATCGTTTTCTCTTAATTTATTAATATCCTCAAGAGAAGATATTCCTCCTGAAACGACAATATTATGTTTTGTAGCTTCACTTAATCTTTTGTAAAGCTCAAAGCTTGGACCTGAAAGCATTCCGTCTTTTTTTATATCCGTAACTACAATGCTTACAAGAGGTAAATATTTTATTTTTTCAAGGTAATCCCATATTAAAATACCGCTGTTTTCACTCCAGCCTTTTATATATACATATTCATCTTTAACATCTAATGAAAGACTGATTTTATACGGGTATTTATCTGCCATTTCCTTCAAAAAATCAAAATCCTTAACAGCCTTTGTTCCTATGGACACCCTATCAACACCGATATCCACATATTTTTTTATTTGTTCTTCTCCTCTGATTCCTCCGCCTACTTCAACTTTCATGTTTGTATTTTCTATAATGCTTTTTATAACATCATAGTTTTGCATCTGACCAAGTAAAGCAGCATCCAAATCGACTACATGAAGATATTTAACACCTTTTTTTTCAAAATCTTTTGCAACCGACAAAGGACTGTTAAAGTAAACCGTCTCTTTGTCATAATCTCCTTGTGAAAGTCTTACACATTTACTGTTTCTTATATCTATTGCTGGATAAATTATCATATTTATTCTCCCAAAAAGTTTAAAAGTAATTTTTCTCCTGTCTTATCGCTTTTTTCAGGATGAAATTGCATACCTATAACATTACCGTTTCTAACAATTGCAGGAACTTTATAATGATATTCACTGTAAGCAATTAAGTTTTCATCATTCATCTTATCTGCATGATAAGAATGAACAAAGTAAACATATTCTCCGTTATTTATGCCTTTAACAATGTTATCTTCTCTATTAATAACAAGTTCATTCCATCCCATATGAGGAACTTTATATTCTTTAGGTATATCAAAAGGAACAATTTCTCCTTTTATATAACAAAGACCTTTATGCTCTCCCATTTCATAACTTTTTTCAAATAATAACTGCATTCCAAGACAAATCCCAAGAAGATACTTATCTTCTTCTACCCAGTTATCAATAAAGTCTATCAAGTCATTTTCTACTAAACCTTCCATCCCATCCCCAAAAGCTCCAACGCCTGGAATAATAAGTTTATCGCATTTCGAAAGAACGTCTTTGTCATTTGTAATAACACTGTCAAATCCAAGCCTTAAAAGAGCATTGTATACATTCTTTAAATTTCCTGCACCGTAATCTATAATACCTATCATAATACACCTTTACTTGAAGGAATTTCATCACTTGTAATTGTAACAGCTTCTTTTAAAGCTCTGGCTAAAGCTTTAAAGATAGCTTCACACATATGATGATTATTACCTTTGTCTAATATTTTTATATTAAGATTAAGCCCTCCGTTTATGCAAAATGCATATAAGAAGTCTTCTAATATTTCAGTTTCAAAGTCACCTATTCTTTCAACATTAAAAGGATTTTCATATACAAGATATCCTCTGCCGCTAACATCAACACTTACTCTTGCAAGAACTTCATCCATAGGAACGAAAAAAGTTGAATATCTGTTAATGCCTCTTTTATCTCCTACAGCTTCTTTAAAGCATTTACCTAAAACAATCCCTATATCCTCTACGGTATGATGATTATCAACTTCAAAATCACCTTTTGCCTTAATGTCTATATCAAATTTTGAATGAGATGCTAAAAGAGTAATCATGTGATTAAAAAAACCTACCCCCGTATCAGCATAAACATTACCACTTCCATCTAAATTCAAATTAATTTCAATGTCGGTTTCTTTTGTTATTCTATGTTCATAACTTGATCTCATTTAGAAAACCTCCTTTATTACTTCAATAAGTTCATCGTTTTCTGCTTTACTTCCAACGGTTATTCTAACTATATTTTCAAGGCTTTTACCATATGCCCTTATAGATATGCTTTTCTTTTCGCATTCTTCATAAAGTTTATATGCCTTATCACTTCTTATTGTTATAAAGTTTGCGTTTAGTGGAAATATAAATACGCCTTCACACTCTTTTAGTACATCGACAATCCTGTCTCTTTGTTCCTTTATAACTTCTATTTCATCTTCTATGTATTTATGGTTTTCAACCAAAACCTCTCCTGCTGTTTGAGAAGTAACTGATAAATTATATGGAGCTTTTGCGGCATATAAGAAATCAATAACTTCTTTATTTGCAATTATAAACCCAACTCTTAGTCCCGCACCGCTAAATGCTTTGGATAAGGTTCTTAAAATTATTACTCTATTACTGTAATCAAGCAAATCAAGGTTTTCACCTTCTGCAAAATGAATATATGCTTCATCTATTACAACCATAGCACTTGTATTGTCAATAACTTTTTTTATGTCATCCTTTGAATACAAATATCCTGTTGGATTGTTTGGTGTGCATATATAAATTATTTTTGCATTCTCTTCATTTGCTCTTTTTATTAATGTATCAATGTCAGGAGTAAAATCTTCTTTATCACTTTCTATTCCTATATATTTACCCTTTGCTAAAATAGCTGCTTGACCATACATTGAAAACGTAGGATCACAACTCATCACAACATCATCTTTATCCACAAAAGTAGCACTGATTATAGTAATACCTTCATCTGAGCCTGAAGTTGCAATCAATTTATCCATATCAACATTTATTAAATCTGCATATGCTTTTCTTAATTTTTTTGCATCAGGATCCGGATAACGATTTATATTGATATTTTTCATTTTTTCAATAAAATCATTTTGAAGTTTTGTTGAAAGAAAATTTTCATAATGCTCATTTGCATTTAATATTATTCTGTAATCCTGTCCCGCAGCCTTGTAACATTCATAATCTTTTAAGGCTGGAACAACAAGCTCTCTTATATCCATTATTCAAATCTCCTTTCAACAGCTTTTGCATGGGCAGTAAGCCCCTCTTTGTTTGCAAATGCAATGATTTTATCTTTATGCTTCATAAGTTCTTCTCTTGAATAATAAACTATACTTGTTCTTTTCATAAAATCATAAGTTGATAATGGGGAATAAAACTTTGCTTTACCTGATGTAGGAATTGTATGATTTGAGCCTGCAAAATAATCTCCCACAGGTTCAGGAGTATATTCACCCATAAATACACTTCCTGCATTTTGGACTTTATCTATATAGTCAAAAGGATTTTCAAGAGATATTTCCAAATGTTCCGGTGCTATTTCATTCGCAACAGCAAAGGCTTTGTCTATATCTTCAACAAGGAATATCATTCCGTAATTTTCAACAGCTTTTGAAGCTATATCTTCTTTTGTAAGTTCTTTTAATTGTCTGTATACTTCTTTTTCAACTTCTTTTGCCAATTTTTCGCTTGTAGTAACCAAAATACAAGCCGCATTCTCGTCATGTTCTGCTTGAGATAATAAGTCAGCAGCAACATAAACAGGATTTGCATTTTCATCGGCAATCACTAAAACTTCGCTTGGTCCGGCAAGCATATCTATATCTACATCACCATAAACTTTTCTTTTTGCTTCTGCAACAAATAAGTTTCCAGGACCACAAATTTTATATACGGGTTTTATGCTCTCTGTTCCATAAGCAAGAGCCGCTATTGCTCCGGCACCACCTGATAAGTAAATTTCATCAACTCCGCAAACATAAGCCGCAGCAAGAATATTTTGATTTACTTTTCCTTCTTTATCAGGAGGAGTAATAAGGGCAATTTCCTTTACTCCAGCAACTTTTGCAGGTATCGAATTCATAAGAACAGTTGAAGGATAAGGACTTTTCCCGCCTGGAATATATAATCCCACTCTTTCGATAGGAGTAACTTTTTGAGTTAGTCTTTTTGTTCCTTCATCCATATCAAAATGAGAATATTTTTGGTTCTTATGATATTTTTCTATATTTTCTTTACTTTCTTTTAATACTTCAATAAAATATTCATCTGCATTTTCATATGCTTTTTTTATTTCTTCTTTATCAACTCTTAAACTTTTAACTTCAACATGGTCAAAGTCTTTCATCATTCTTTTTAAAGCTTCATCTTTATTTTCTTTTACGTCATTAATTATATTTTCAACAATTTTTTCTACTTCGTTTAACTTATTACCATGTCTTTGTAAAATTTCTTTTAATATATCTAAATAATTTTCTTTATTTTTTAAATCTATTATTTTCATATTTTTACTCCATTCTTTCATTTGCTGCTTTTAAGTTTTCTATAAATGGTTTTAATGAAGAATGTTTCATTTTTAAACTTGCTTTATTTACGATAAAAACAGAATATATATCAAAAATTTCTTCCAATACACAAAGTCCGTTTTCTTTTAAAGTAACCCCGCTTTCAACAATATCAACTATTACATCTGACATTTTAAGAAGTGGTGCAAGCTCAACGGAACCGTTTATTTTTATAATTTTTGCTTTTATTCCAAGTTTGTCAAAATATTCTTTTGCAATATTTACAAATTTTGAAGCAGCAACAATTTGCTTCATATTCTTTACATCTGTACCTTTAAATCCTGCAACACACATTTTACATTTTCCAATATTTAAAGGGAACAATCTATATACATCAGGATTATCTTCAAGAAGTATATCCTTACCTACAATACCACAATCACATACTCCGCTTTCTACATATATAGGAGTATCACTTGGTTTTACAAGAACCATTTGTACACTGTTATCATCGCTGTTTAAAATAAGTTTTCTATTCAAATCAAATTCGGAAAAAGTAATACCGAATTCATTAAACAACTTTATGGCTTGTTTTGCTACTCTTCCTTTTGCAACTGCTATTTTTATCATATTACTCTCCTAAAATATCTAATAATTCATTTTCTTTTAAGGTTTTATTATTTTCTTTTGCTACAACCTTAAAACTCTTATCTGCTACCATTGAAACATTATAGCCTTTTTGTCTTAATTTATTTGAAACTTCAATACCTTTTTTACTATCGCTTTCCAAACAATGAACTACATAATCTACCCCGAAGAATTTTGTATCTTCTTTAAGTATTTGAGAAGTTAAATCTAAGTTTTGACTAAATCCACATGCACCTTGTCTACCTGCGAATTTTTTTGCAAGTCTATCATATCTTCCCCCTGTAATGATTTCTCCTCCGGCATCAATAGAATAAATCTTAAACATTATTCCACTATAATAATGCATTGCGTTTGTAAAACCTAAATCTAAGTAAACAAACTTATCAAGACCATGAATTTTTAAAAGTTCATAAACGCCTTCAATTTTATCAAGAGCATTATTCATTTTATCATTAACGGCTATGTCTCTTGCTTTATTCATTACATCTTCAAAGTCACCAAAAAGCATACATATATCAATAAGTTTATCTAGATATTTTTTATCTATATTTCTTCCGTCCAAAAAGCTTATTAAGTCTGCACTGTTTTTTTGTTCTATGTATTTATGAACAGTTTCTACCTCTTCTTTTTTTATTTCATGTATTTCTTCTATAAGTCCGTAAACAAAATCTGCATGAGATAAATCAAGTCTTATATCTTCAATTCCAAGAGCAAAAACACTATTAAGAGCAAGTGCAATAATGTCACTGTCTACTAAGTCACTTTCTTTTAAGAAACATTCAACTCCTGTTTGGTTAATTTCATCTAAAGTATAATCTTTAAATTTATTTCTAAATACTTTTGATTCGTAAAAATATTTTTCGCTTTCTTTATTTTTCATATTAGCAACAGTTTTTAAAACATGAAAGGTTGCATCTGGTCTTATTACAAGAATATTACCTTCCCCATCAATTAATTTTAATTGTTCATTGCTATGACTAATATCATATTTTTTATATAAATCATAAGGCATAAACATTGGTATTGTTATTTGTTCATAACCATATTTTTTATATAGCATACTTAAAGTATCTTTCATAAATGCATATTTTTTTTGAGTATTGTCTTCTTTTTGTAACATATAAACCTCCCCCAGCTTACAAGTTAAGTATAATTAATTCATTATATCATATTTTATCTATATGGGAAACATAAATAAGTAAAAATTCAGAAAATTTAATCTATTTATATTTATAAAATCATTTTAAATAGTTATATCCTTATAAATCCAAAAAAGCTAACAAAACAAATAATTTTTATAAAATTTTATTTATAATTATACATTTAATATTTTACTTTATCAATCTTAAATTATCCTTAAATTTATATGATTGTATTTAGATTTTTCATAAAAAAAAGAACGATTTCTCGTTCTTTTTACATTTCTTTATTTTCTTGTTGCTTTTTTAAAGCTTCAATATCAAACTCACCTTTTTCAAGACTTGTATCAATATTATTATTTTTATCTACATCAACGATATTATCTTCAGTTGTTTTGTTTCCATCATTATTGGTTTCATAGTATATACTATCTTTATTATTTTCATTATAAACATTTGTATCGTTTGTATAATTATTATATTGATTACCATAATTAAAATTGTTATTAGAGTAACTGCCATATTGTTCATATTTTAAGTATATTTCTTTTTCAATAAATTTCTTACATAATAATGCAAAAGACATTTCACTCCAAACAAAAAACACAAATGCACCAAATAATAAAGCTAAGATTAAAATAAGACCTACAGGCCATAATATAAAAGCAATAAAACCTATTATCATATAGAATATGAGGTATAAAATAAAAAAGACAATCCCTAAAGCAAAGAAATATAGTAACATAAATATATAATCTTTTATGTTATTTAAACCAATTTTAAATGAATTTGAAAACAAATTATTTAAAAGTCGATTATCACCTTTTGCAGAAATTGCATATCCACTTAAAGGAATTACATTTAAGAAAGAGAATATAATTCCTAATATAATTGTAAAAAGGAACATTTTAGGCATCATTGATGCAAGAACACTGTATAGCATATTATCTGAAACATATGGATAAGCATACATTAATGAATATATATCCCCTGCTAAAAATATCATAGCAAAAATAACATATAATATAACACAGACTAATACAAAAATAAGCTCAATTAATGCAGGAATTAAACATTCTTTAAACCTTGTAAAATATAAGAAAAGATTTGTAATGTTAAATTCTTTTCCATCATCCAATTCAAAAATAAGCCTAAATAAACCTATTGTAAATGCTGCAGAAACATATAAATTTATAATAGATATTGCAATACTTAAAATAAAAGACTCGTCTGCAATAAACCCGCCTAAAACAGAAAATGCTACTTGCACTAAATAAACAAGGAAAAATGAACCTATAATATACCAGAATTTTCCTTTAAGTAATTCCTTGGCTCTATCTCTAATTACTGCACGATTAATAAAATTATTCATAGATATCCCCTTTAATAAATAATATTATTTAAAAAATAAAACCCAAATTAATAATGCTACAACAACCAATCCCTCAACAATAACCAAAGCTTTTTTTGCGTTCATAATAATCCTCCAAAACAAAAATAATTTGATATAATTATAACATAAAACTATCTAATTACAAGTTATATACTGCTTTCAAAATCCTTAGCATTTACTATCTTTTCGTACTTAATCATCTGTCCATATTTTACAAAAGCTCCGGGTTGAGATTTATATAAATCTAAAAGATCCATCTTTTCTTCAACCTGTTGTTGAGTTAATGGAGAAAGATAATTGTCAACCCTAAAAAGTTCTCCCTTATCATAATATTTTGTAAAGTAAAACAATGTATCTTTATTTATATATTTATTATATAATCCGGTAGTAATATTATTAACGTATATATGATGAATATGTCCATATTCACCTTCAGGATTATGCGTTACAACCTTATTCCAATTTTTATATAACAAAACAGTTTCAATATCCTTTGTTATATAATCCATTACTCCGACTTTTTTCCAGTCAACTCTCCTAAATTTATATGCATCAGGATAAGAAAGTACTATATATTTATCATTTGTTTTTTTCATTACATCAGTTAGTTCATTATACCTAATATTTCCGGTTTCTTTACCATTTGTAATACATAATACCAAGTAATCTTCCTTTATAAGCTCCATGGCTGACCATAATGTTTCATCATCAGGATGAGCTACTATCATCAAATTATCTACATTCGATAAATCCATTTTATTCAAATCTTCTTTTGTTAAAAAAGGGGAATCTATCTGTGCATCATAATTATTATGTAAAACCAATTTTTCATAATCAAGTCCGGCAAACAAAGATTTAACAGAATATCTTATTGTTGGATTGTATTTTATATTACCTCCAAGCAAAAGAACAAAAACAAACATTATAAAAATATAAAATAGAATTAAAAATAATATTCTTCTCTTTTTTTCCCTCTCCATGCTTACATTCTCCAAGTGGTACGCCTGAGAGGAGTCGAACCCCCACTAAGCGGGCCGAAGCCGCTTGCTCTATCCATTAAGCTACAGGCGCACAATAATATAATTTATAATTCTATCATTTATAACTTTCTTCATCAATATTATACACAATTATTAATAAAAATTTAACATTTAAAAAATATATATTTTTTTATAAATTTATTGTATAAATATATTGAAAAAAAACAAATAAAACATTAAAATGCTATTTAGAAATATAAAGTTCTAATAAAAAAATGTTATTAATTCTAAAGCATGACAAATGTAACAGCATCGAACTTTTTTAAAAAAAACACAATTTTATTGTTTAAATTATTTATATTTATGTTATAATAGTGTTGTGCAAAAGTAACGTGAAAGGATAATTATGATTACTATACTTGTTATATGCGGAAGTGGTGTCGCAACATCAACTTTAGCATCAGAAAAGCTTAAATCAATTTGCAAAGAAGAAAATATTGATATTGAAACTTATCAATGCAAAGTCAGCGATGCCAAAGCAAGAGCAAAAATGATTGATCCCAATATAATCGTTACAACCGCTGAATTAAACGAAGAATTTAATATACCTGTCATAAACGGAAAATCATTAATTACACAAAATGGGGTCGCAGAATTTAAAAAAGAATTATTTTCCGTTATTGTCAAGCTGTTAAGTTCAAATTCAAATTAAGTACAAAACGGAATAACCGTTTGTAATAAAAGTTGCTTTAAATAAATCTTTTTAAAAGTACATATTTTGGTAAATAATAGGATTTTATTATTTATTTAATTAATGGAGGATTTTATTATATGAAAACTATTTTAGTTGCATGTGGAACAGGTATTGCTACATCTACAGTAGCTGCAAAAAAATGTGAAGGAATTTGTAAAGAAGCTGGTATTCAAGTAAAAACAGTTCAATGTAAAGCTGCTGAAGCTGCTTCAAAAGTAAAAGTTATTAAACCAGACGTAATCGTTGGTACAACAGATATTCCTGGAGATATCGGTGATACAGTTCTTTTAAACGGTAGATGCCTACTTACAGGTGTTGGTTTAAATCAATTCAAAGAAGATTTAATTAACGCTGTTAAATAATTAATTTAATTACATTTTATTTTTAAGTATTTATTGTTAAAAGATTTATCTTAAAGAACGAAACACAATTCTATTAGACCGAATGAAATAGTACTTTACATAAAGAACAGATTTTTATCTGTTCTTTTTTGTTTAAAGAGAATTACCATTTGTGAATTTTAAGAAAAGATAATTATGTTTATTGACACTTTTATTTATAATGTGATATCATATAATAAAGATAACATTGTTTTAATAGAATTTAAAACAAAAATAAATGCAAATAAAAAAGGAGATTTAAAATGTTAACAAACAAAGTTGCAATAGTGACAGGCGCTGGAACAGGCATAGGAAAAGAAGTTGCAAAATTATTTGGCAAAAACCATGCATCTGTTGTAATAAATTACAGATCAAGCGAAAAAGAAGCCAATGAAGTAAAAAAAGAAATTGAACAAATGGGTTCAAAAGCAATAACAGTAAAAGCAGATATTTCTAATTACGATGATTGCAAAAAAATTATAAAAGAAACTCTTGATGCTTTTGGACATATTGACATTTTAGTTAATAACTCAGGAATGGGACTTTCAAAAGGTAATATCCTTGATATAACGGATGAAGAATATCATAAAGTAATGAAAACAAACATAGATGGAACATATTATATGACAACACTTACTTTAAAACAAATGGAAGAACAAGGAACAGGAGGAAGCATTGTAAGCATATCATCTTCTGCGGTTGCACAACCAAGCAGCGGAAACGGTCCATATGCAATGAGTAAAGCTGCAGTAGAACTTTTAATGCGCTCAATCGCACAAAATCATGGAGTAAACGGTATAAGATGTAACATAGTTGCTCCAGGCCCTACAGAAACAAACATGGTAAAAGAATTCTTTGATGAAGAAAAGAGAAACAGAGTAACAAAAGAAATACCACTAAGACGTTTTGGAGATCCGAAAGAAACAGCTCAAGCTGTTCTGTTCTTTGCAAGTGATATGTCAAGTTATGTAACAGGTCAAAAAATCCACGTAGATGGTGGAAGAACAATAAGATAAAATTATAAAATTAAGGAGAATAATAAAATGGAAGAAAAACTTTTAGGAAAAGTCGCTTTAATTACAGGAGCCGCAAGAGGCATAGGGAGAGAATATGCTCTTAGACTTGCCAGACTTGGTGCAGATGTTGTTATTACAGATTTAGATTTAAAAGCTACAAAATTTAAAGAAAAAGATGTACTTGCACCAACAGTAAAAGAAGAAATTGAAGTTCTTGGAAGAAAATCAATGGCTTTTGAAGGAGATGCAACCGATGATAAATTTGGTAAAACGGTTGTAGACGAAGTAATAAAAGAATTTGGACATATTGATATTCTAATTAATAATGTTGGTGGAACAGGCGGAGCTGGCCCTGCTCTTGCTACTGAAATGGATACAGATAAATTTGTTCATGCTCTACATATAAATTTACTTTCAACATTTATTTTCTGCAAATATGTTGGAAAACAAATGAAAAAACAAAAAAGTGGTAAAATAATTAATATTTCTTCCGTTGGAGGCTCTGTACCTCTATTCATTACGCAAGCACATTACTCTGCAGGTAAAGCAGGCGTTGACTCATTAACAAGAACATTTGCATTAGAACTTGCTCCATATGAAGTAAATGTAAATGCAGTTGCTCCAGGATATATCCACACAGTAAAATGGGATGCTCATTTTGAAGAACAATTTAGTGAACTTACAGAAAAAGTTCCTATGGGCAGACTTGGCAATACAGAAGACTGTGCAAAAGTTATTGAATTTTTAGCAACTGATTTGTCAGATTATCTTACAGGACAAACAATTTATATTGATGGTGGTCTAAAAACACTAAATCCTTCTTCATCAAAACTTAACTTATACTAATTTACATAAGAATACTTGCAATCATTTGTAATATAAATTATAATATTGTAAGTAACAAGAAAAGGAGAATGAACATGAAAATTATTATTGCAGCAAGCATGAAAGATGCTAAATTTGCTAAATTTGAAGATTTAATTCACACTAACTGTGGAAAAGACGTTGAAGTTGTAAAATGTAATGTTATTACAGATAAGATTGAAGACTTAATAGCTTCAGAAGCTCCTGATGCTATCGTTAAAGTTGGTGTAAAAGTTCCTGATACAGATATTCCTGTAATTGATGGTTTAGCATTAAATTACCCTCAAATGGGTGCAAAAAAACTTTATGATGCAATTAACAAATTAAAATAATTAAAAAAAGAGAAGTATAACTTCTCTTTTTTATTTGCAGTAATATAATAAAAAAATAGCGGTACCTTTGCACCGCTATTTTTATTTTTTAATAATTTGGTACTCCATAACCCATAATGCTCCAAGAACCTATAGAATAGCTTCTTCTTGCACACATATTAGATGTATTTCCTTCAATTGTATGTACAGTTCCACCGCTTACGTATTCAACTATACCTACATGATTTCCTACTCCATTACCATCCCAATCAAAGAATATAATATCTCCCGGAGATGGTGTATAGCTTCTGCCTTTCCATCTTCCTCTTGCTCTAAACCAATTTGCACCATTATCAACATATGAGAATTTTGGAATTACACCGGCTTTAATATATCCTGCTTCATTCGCACACCATGATACAAAACATGCACACCATGAAACTCTATAATTAAACCCATACCAGCTCCAGAATTTATCTCCATTGTAATTTCCTATTTGAGCTTTTGCTGCATTTACAACAGCTGTACGACCTCTACCATAATATGCATTACCACTTGAATAGTTACCATTTTTTATATTTTCTTCATAAAGTTTATCATTTAATTCAATAGCTTCTTTTTCAAGTATATCAAGTTGTTCTTCAATAGCTTCAATACTTTCATTTGTATCAGTTAACTGATACTTTTTAGCTTCTGTCAATACATTAAGTTCTTCTTTATCTGCTTCTAGCCCAGCAATGATAGTATCAAGTTCTTTTTTATCATTCTCTATTTTCTTTGTTTGTGTTGCTATTTCTGCTTCTGCTTGTTGTAAATTACTTATTATATTTTGGTCATATGTAACTAACTCTTTATAATTAGATATATTGCTTATTAAATCTGATAATCCAGAAGAAGAAAAGATTACATCTAAATATCCGCTGCCTCCGTACATGTACATTACTTCCATTCTTTGAGCAAATATTTCTTCATATTTTTCTTTCTTTTCTTTTGCTTCATCTAATTTTTTTTGAGCTTCTTCAAGTTGCTTCTCAACTTTATCTCTCTTAGTTTCCTGAGTTTTTATCTTTTTATTTAAGTCAGAAATCTTACTTTCATAATCATCTATTTCACTTTGAAGTTGATCAGCTTCACTCGATGCATCTTGTAAATCAGATTCTTTATTTTCTATTTGTTGTTTTTTCTCTTCTAACTGCTGTTCAGTAGATTTTTTCGCACTAACTGTTGCAAATGGGAAATCTAAAAAAGCAGTCACACAAAAAAGCATTAAAATAATCGCAATAAATTTTTTCTTCATAGTTTCTCCAAAGTTTACTTATAGTTTTAGTCATTATAATGTTATAATATTTTTCATATTTTGTCAAATATTTACTATATTTTTCATATTTCTTTAAATTATTTTATAATTTATTTACTTCTATAAATAACAACTTTTAATAAAAAAAAACACCTCAAAGGTGTTTAATTTCAGATGGCGCGCCCTGGAAGATTCGAACCCCCGGCCTTTTGATCCGTAGTCAAACGCTCTATCCAGCTGAGCTAAGGGCGCATATATAATATTTTTTAGTAATACATATACATGACATTTGTATTACTTATCTATTATACCATAAGTTTAATTTTTTGCAATATTATTTTAATAATAAAAAAGGGTTCTCAACTGAGAACCCTTTGGGTGTGACCAGATTAAGTTATTTTACTAAAAATTAATTAATATTTAAATTAAACTAATAATGCTTTAGCAATCATGAATGGGAACCAAGTAATCCATTGAGCACCTAAAGCGATGTTTGAAAGTTGTGTTGCACCTTCAGGAATTGTTAAGTTTGCAGCACCTGCTAAAGATGTCATAACGTCTGCAGCATATGTAGAGAACCATAAGTAAATAGCACACATAATGATTACTTCGATTAAGCCTCTGAATAAGTTACCTTTGTTTGGTAATACAGCACAGATTACGTAGAATGGTAAAGCAGCTAAGTCAGCTAATGGTAGTAAAGAGTTGTATGGAAGAACAACAGCTTCTACTAAGATAATAGGAATAGCTAATAGACCTAAAGAAATTACGAATGGATGTCCTGTTGCAACAGCAGCATCAAGACCAATGTAAAGTTCTCTACCAGGGAATCTCTTTTCAAGGAATGCTTGAGTCATTTCAGAGATTGGCATTAAACCTTCCATAAGTAATGCAACCATTCTAGGGATAAGTACTAATACAGCAGCGATGTTCATACCAACGATAAGAATTTGTTGGATAGCTGTACCTACATTAACTTGTGGAGCTGTAAATTGAGCTAAAGCTGATAAGAATCCACCGATAATGAATCCCATCATCATAGGTTCACCTAATAAACCAAGTTTTTCAGCGATACCTTCACTTGTCCAGCTGATGTCTTTGATTCCAGGGATCATACCTAATAATTTATCTAATGGGTATGTAACGATACAGTTACACATAGATTGGATATGAGGTAATGAAATACCTTCAAGACCAAAGATTTCAGCACAGTCAGCTTGTGTCCAGTCAGCTACGATAAAGATAATAGCCATCATGATAACAGCTTGACCGATAGCAAAAGCCCAAGAAAGTGGAGAGTTACCACAGATTAATAGGATAGCTGAAGCTGTAAATAATACATGCCAGTAGTTCCAGATATCAACGTCCATTGTTTTTGTCCAGCCTAACATAATCATAACGATGTTTGTTAAGATTACAGCTAAGAATACGAATGGAACAGCTTCTGTTGACCAAGCGATAGCTGAACCAGCAGCCCAACCAACGTCAACAGCTGTTAATTTGAAGTTTAAGTTTTCAACTAATGCGTTAGCAACTGGTGTAACTGTGCTAGACATAATACCGATAACAGCATTAAGTCCGATGAAACCAACACCGAAAGTCATACCAGCTCTTAAAGCTTCACCAAATTTAGCGCCCATTACAAGACCTAAAATTGTAAAGATAATAGGCATCATTACTGATGCACCCATGTCAATTATATAACTAAATATACTTGTTACGACTTGCATTGTTTTTCTCCTTTAAAATTAAAATTGTTTGTTTTCTATGTTAAATATTCCCGCCTACGTAAATGTTCTTATAATACCTAATGAATTTAACTTTTTAATGTTTCCAATAATTCATCAATACATTCTTGTAACTTAATACCTGTTAAGAATGCCCTTCCGTTAATTGTTTTGCAAGGGAATGTTCCAGGCAAATCACAAGTTCCTATTACCAAATCAGGTAATATTTCATTTGCTTTAGAAGCAGCATCGGCAGCTTTACACTGAACCGTTTTTACTTCAATATTATTTTGTTCGCAAAGTCTTTTTACTTTTTTGGCAACGACTGTAGAAGTAGCAATTGCTGTTCCACAAGCCACCAATATTGTTTTCATATCTAATCACCCCCGATTAAATCTGTAAGCGAAAAATATTCTAACCTAATTAATTATTTAATATTAAATTGTCAAGCATCTCGATAATCTATCGAAAGGTTTTCATTATTGTTACAATAAAACATCAATGAAACTTTGTTACAATAATAGTATAATACTTTAACTTTAATTTGTCAATAAAATATAAAAGTAAAACAACAAATTAAATTACGTTAATATATATTATCTAAAATCAATAATATTACTATTCACATAAAAATAGGGAGAATGTTCTCCCTATTTTATATAAAGCAATAAAAACATCAATAAAATAGCAACTACACTCACATAAAATGAAAATCGTGCCATAGATAGAGCCTGATCAACCTTTTTTTCTAACATGGATATTCTTCTTTCCATTAAATCATAAATATCCAATGTTTGATTTTTAGCTTTTTCAGCTTCTTCTTCTTTTAAAAGGTCTATGGGATTAATACCAACGTTACCACCTATTAAAGGAGCAAAAGCCCTTTTTCTTAAACTTTTCTTATAGCTGGCAAGTATTTTTCTTCTATCTTCTCCACTTGTCGAATCTAAATGAAACTCTTTATCTTCGTTTTTATTCTCTTCGTTCAAATTATCTTTTTCTTTAATATCTATATCTTTGTTTGTATCCATATTATACACTTAAGCTTCTTCCGCCGTCAGCAATAATAACTTCACCATGGATGAATGAAGGTGTATTTAAGAAGTAAACTATATCAGCAACTTCTGTAACATCCATAAATCTTCCTAGAGGAACTGAATCTTTTCTCTTTTGTAAAGCTTCTGGATCATCTTTGAATCTTTCAGCCATAAGTGGTGTCATAATTAATGTTGGAGCAACTGCATTGATTCTTAAACCTGTATCACCGAAGAATCTTGCAAAACTTCTTGTCATAGAAACTACAGCACCTTTACTTGCAGCGTATACAACGCTTCCGCCACCACCAGTAAATGCAGCTGTTGAAGCAACGTTAACTACTGAAGGAACTTGATCTTGTTCTTTAGCTTTAAGTAATAAGTCAAGTAAAGAAATAATCATATGGAAAGGACCATTTACGTTAATTCCCATTGTTCTTTGGAATAAAACTGGGTCTAAGCTGATTTCTTTTGGATCTCCACCAGGTCCGATCGCAGCATTGTTAACTAATGTTGTTAAATAACCGTATTCTTTTTCAACTAATTCAGCAACTTTTTTGCAATCATCTAAATTAGAGATATCGCATTTTACAGCATAAACTGTAGCGCCTTTTTCTTGTAATTCTTTTTGAGTTTCAAGCATACCAGCTTCATCATAGTCTACGATAATAACTTCGTAACCTTCTTTAATAAATTTTTCACAAATAGCTTTACCAATACCTTTGGCTCCGCCTGTAATAACTACATTTTTCTTAGCCATTATTATTTCACTCTCCTAAACATTGTATTTTGTTGTCATTATTATATAGCATATGAACATTAATGTCAATTACTATTGTAATTTTTATATTTAGCTAATGACAATTGTAACAATTTAAACTTTTTCATTATTTTGACCACATATAAAAAAAAGGTGCTTAAAGCACCTTTTTTTAACTATTTCATTTCTGGGTCAAATAATACTTTGAAACCTGTTACGTTAGCAGCTTTGTTGAAAGCTTCTTCCCAATCTTCAAGTTTCATAACGTCAGATACTAAAGGTTTAATATTGATTTTGCCTGCAGCAACTAAATCAATAGCTCTTCTCCAAGCTGTTGGTTTTTGAGAAAGTGTACCTTGGATTCTGATTTCTTTTTCTTGAATTCTACCTAAATCTAAGTAGTCTGGAGATGGACCATGGAATACGCCCATTTGAGAAATTGTACCAGTTTTCTTAACGATGTCAAGACATGTATTTAATGATGGATAAGCACCTGAAGCTTCAACAACAACATCAGCACCATAGCCATCTGTTAAATCCATAACAAGAGCTTTTAAGTCTTCTTCTTGTTGGTTTACACAGTAATCAATACCTAATGTTTTAGCGATTTCTAATCTGTGTTTATCTTGGTTGATACCTGTTAATACAACTGTTGAGTTGTTTGCTTTAGCAGCTAAAGCAGCAAGTGTACCGATTGGTCCAGGACCACAAACTACAACAACTTCGTCAGCATGTGTAGTAGTTGTTTCTCTAACAGCATGGATACCACAAGCTAATACTTCGATTAAAGCACCTTCTTCAAAGCTCATGTTATCTGGCATTGGGATACAGCTTGTTGAAGGAACTTCTACGTATTCAGCGAAACATCCGTTCTTTTTAGAACCGATACCTAATCTTTCGATACATACGTTTGTGTTACCTACTGCACAGTTTTTACATTTACCACATACTTTATATGTAGTCATAACAACAACTCTGTCACCAACTTTAACATCAGTAACATCTTCACCTAATTTATCAACAACACCACAACCTTCATGTCCGATAATTACAGGAAGTTCACCTAATCTATCAGAACCGAATTTCCAGTAAGCTAAGTCTGTAGCACAGATACCGCCTCTTTTTACTTTAACTCTTACATATCCTCTTTTAGGTTCTGGAACAGGGAACTCTCTAAGTTCAAGTTGTCTGTCTTCATTTAGGCATAAGCCTCTCATCATTTCACTCATTTGAATTGTACCTCTTTCTTTTATTTTACTGAGTCTTTCATTTTTTGAATAAGCTCTTTATAATCAGCATCATCACCTTTAAAGATAGATGATGTTCCTGCCACTAAAACATCTGCGCCTGCTTTTACGCAGTTTGGAATTGTATTTTCATTAATATTTCCATCAACGGCTATCATTAAATCCGGATTTCTGTCATTTGCCATTTTTCTTATATTTTCAATTTTACCAAGAGTTTGTTTGATAAATTTTTGACCGGCAAATCCAGGAGAAACCGTCATTGCAAGAACAATGTCGATATCGTCGATTAAATATTCAAGTGCATCTTCATTTGTTGCAGGATTTAATGCAACACCTGTTTTTACACCCATTCTTTTAATATCTCTTAATACTCTGTGTATATGTATAGTACTTTCAGGATGAACGTGAATAAAGTCATTTTCATCTAAAATACTACATAATTTTTCAATATGTTTTTCAGGATGGAACATTGCAAGATGAACATCGAAAGGA
Organism: Anaerofustis butyriciformans; assembly: GCF_036289385.1. NCBI lineage: Bacteria > Bacillati > Bacillota > Clostridia > Eubacteriales > Eubacteriaceae > Anaerofustis > Anaerofustis butyriciformans. The sequence continues at coordinate 79,321 of NZ_JAYFFH010000003.1, read as the reverse complement.
ATTTTTGTTTTCTTTTTCATATGTTCAAGCATATATATACCCATAGCTATATTTTCAACATAATGTCCGTCCATCATGTCAAAATGAATCATGTCTGCACCGGCTTTTTCAAGCTTTTCAAGTTCCCATCCAAACTTCATAGGGTTACCACACATAATTGACGCTGATACTTTTAAATCATTCATCTTATTTGTCCTCCCCTACTGCTTTATGTATTATATCTTTCATTTCTTTTGTTAAAGGTTTATATAAGTTTCTATCCCCTTTAAAAATAGCACTTGTTCCGCAAACATAAACATCAGCACCTGCTTTTGCACATCCAGGGATTGTTTCAGGTCCAATATTACCGTCTACTTCAATCAACAAGTCAGGATTATATTTTTCTTTCATTGCTTTTAAATCAGCAATTTTTTTGTATTGGTTTGGAATGAATTTTTCTCCTGATCCACCAGGATTAACAGTCATAAGACAAACCAAATCAATATCTTTTATAACTTCTTTTAAAACATTTAAGTTAGTAGATGGATTTAAAACAACACCAGCTTTAGCGCCGGCAGCTTTAATAGCCATAATACTTCTGTGTAAATGTTTTACCGCTTCAGCATGAATACAAATATATTCCGCTCCTGTTTTTGCGATTCTTTCATAATATACATCAGGCTCAACAACCATTAAATGAACATCAAATACCATATCAGTATATTCTTTCATTGCCTCAAGCATATAAAGCCCCATGCCTAAGTTATTTACGAATTCGCCATCCATTACATCAAAGTGAATCATATCCACGCCTGCTTCTTTAAGCGCATCTAATTCTTCGCCGTACTCAAGCGCATTTCCGCACATAATCGAAGCTGCAATCTTATCCATAAATGTTATATCCTTTCATAAAATTTATACCCTATTATTCTTACATTATTATACCTTTTTTTAATAATAGGGTCAATAATAAAAACAAAATCCTAAAGAAAAGGCAATATGTCTTCCTTAGGATTATTGTCTTAAACTAAATTTATTTTGTACGATATTTTGCTTCCATTTCAGCCATTACACCAAGTCTTTCAGTAAATCTTGGTTCTTTTGAATATTCTGTTTCAATCCAAACTTTAGCTATTTCAGCCATCATTCTTGGAGCAATAACTCTAGCGCCCATAGTTAAAATATTTAGTTTTGTATCACTTTTAGCAAATTTAGCTGTAAATAATTCGTTACATACAGCAGCTCTTGCACCTGGAACTTTATTTGCGGCAACAGACATACCGACACCGTTACCACACATTAAAATACCACCTGTTTCTCCTGTTTCATCATTAACAACTTCAAGAGCAACTTTTTCTGCTATTAAAGAGAATTGAACAGGAGGTTGTGGAGCATCAGGTCCCATATCAATAACCTTGATTCCCCAAGATTCTAATTCTTTTATAAGTAATTTTCTTTCTTCGATTGCTGCGTGATCAGAACCGATTGCAATAGTTTTAAATTGACCTTCCATTATTTTTCTACTCCTTCTGGGAAGAACATAATCTTACCAAATAATGTTTTTCTTTCAAAATTAGCTTTAAATACTTCTTCGATATCATCAAGTGCATATCTATGTGTAATGATAGGACTATAATCAATTAATCCTTTTTCAAGTGCCGCTACAGTAGAAGTCCAAGGTTTTCCTGGGAATCCTTGTTGAATAGCATTCCAAGAACCATATACAGTAAGTTCGCTTCTGCCGATTTTTTCAAAGTATTCTCTTGGAATATTAACATCTCCGTAAGGAATACCTAAGTATAATACTTTAGCACCTTTACATCCAAGACCAAGTACTTGAGCAGATGTGATTGGAGTTCCGCCTGATTCAATAACAACATCAGCACCTCTTCCGTTTGTCACTTCAAGTACACCGTTTCTTGCTGAATTATAATCATCTATTTTAGATAATACTACATCTGTAGCACCGCATTGTTTAGCCCATTCAAGTTTTTCTTCCATAATATCAATTGCAATAATTCTTTTAGCACCGAATACTTTTGCAACTAAGATTGAAAGTAATCCGATAGGACCACAACCCATAACAGCTACATCATCTCCAGGTTGCATCTTTGTTTTATATAAACCATGATATACAACAGCTGTAGGTTCGATAACAGCAGCTTGTTCATATGTTACATTGTCAGGAATTGGAACAACGTTAACTTCTGGCATTGTAATATATTCAGCATAAGCACCATCTCTTACAGCACCTATAACTTCAAGAGTCATACATCTTGCATATTCGCCTTTTTTACAATATTCACATTCAAAGCAAGGAAGAGCAGGACAAGCAGTTACTCTGTCTCCAGCTTTAAATTTAGTAACGCCTTCACCAACAGCTTCGATTTGTCCACTAAATTCATGACCAAATGTAAAGATTCCTTTTTCAGGGAATTTTGGTCCGTGGCTACGATATCTTGATAAGTCTGAACCACAAATACCAACAGCTTTAACTTTAATTAAAACTTCACCAGGTTTTGCTTCAGGTTTTGGAACATCTTCTAATCTTAAGTCTTGAACTCCATATAGTCTTGCAGCTTTCATTTTATTTCATCTCCTTATTAATTAAATAAAATTATTTCTCAGCAGCTTCTCTTAAAGCTTGTAAATTCTTTTCAACATCTCCTGTAAATGCGAAAGAACCAGCAACAATTACGTTCGCACCAGCATCTACAAACTCTTTAACATTTTCAGTATTTATACCACCATCGATTTCGATGTCAATATCTCTGTCGCCAATCATTTCTTTAAGTTCTCTAACTTTTTCAACCATACCCATGATGCATTTTCCACCGCCACCACCTGGGTTAACAGTCATTAATAGAACCATATCAATATCATCTAAAACATATTTAAGTACATCAAGTGGAGTTGCAGGATTTAAAACAACACCGCATTTAACACCAAAAGATTTAATAAGCATTAAACTTCTGTGTAAATGAGTTGTAGCTTCAGCATGAACAGTAATCATTTGAGCTCCTGCTTTAACGATTCTTTCAATGTATCTATCTGGTTCTCTAACCATCATATGCACATCAAAGAATAAGTCTGTATTTGGTCTTAACATAGCAATTTGATCTGGACCAAATGCGATATTTGGAACATAGTTCCCATCCATTACATCAATATGTAACATTTCTACTTTACAGTCTTCAACAGCTTTAATTTGTTCGTTTAATCTACCGAAATCAGCTCCGAAAATTGAAGGTGATAATTTTACCATTTTTCTTTTCTCCTTTATTAATTCTATTTGTTTCTATCTACAATATATTATAAGCATTAATGTAAAATTTTCAAGCACTTTTCATTATTTTCCAAAAGAAACAAAAAAAAAATATTTTTACATCTTTTCATTAGTGAAAAATAGTATTTTCACCTTGGAAAATGACAATTTATATAAAAAATTTAAAGTTTTATTTACATAATCTTTCATATTGTAAATAAAATTTTTTAATGATATTATATTTTTATGAAAGAAAAAAATAATAAAAAATGGGGAGAAAAGCCTTATTTTTCCCTTGATTACATGTTAAAAGAAAAGTTTAATAAAAAAGTTTATAAAGTATCAATTAATGCTGGAATGACATGTCCAAACAGAGACGGAAAAATAGATACAAGAGGATGTATATTTTGTAGCATGGGAGGAAGCGGCGACTTTGCAGGTAAAAGTAAAGAAGATATACAAACTCAAATTAATAATCAAATAGAAATAATGAAAAACAAATCAACTGTATCTGACTTCATAGCATACTTTCAAGCCTATACAAATACTTATGCTTCAATTGATTACCTAAAAAAAGTTTACACAGAAGCAATATCCCACCCCAATATTATTGCACTTTCTATAGCAACAAGACCGGACTGTTTAGATGACAAGATTATCGAGCTTATAAGCAAATTAAACAAAATAAAACCTGTTTGGATAGAACTTGGTCTTCAAACCATACATGAAAAAACTGCAAAATATATAAGAAGAGGATATGATCTCAATTGCTTTGAAAATGCGGTAAATAAGCTAAGAAAAGAAAATATAGATGTTATTGTTCATGCTATTTTAGGACTTCCCGGAGAAGATAGGAAAGATATAATAGAAACAATAGAATACTTAAACAAAAGAGATATACAAGGAATAAAACTCCAACTTCTTCATGTTCTAAAAAACACGGATCTTGCAAAAGATTATATGGAAAATAAATTTAAAGTTTATACAATGGAAGAATACATTGATACTGTAATTGACTGTGTTGAACATTTAAGAGAAGATATCGTAATTCATAGAATAACAGGAGATGGACCTAAGAAAATACTTATTGCTCCTATTTGGAGTGGAAACAAAAAGAAAGTATTAAATACACTGCACCATGAATTCAAAACTAGAGAAGCATATCAAGGCAAAAAATATAATAAAAATTAATTATGTATTTAAAAACCTATTTGAATTTACTTATTTTATTTTTTATAAATATAGTAATCAATATAAAAATAATAAATAAAACAAAAAACACACTACAAACATGTAGTGTGTTTTTAATTATTTTTCAAATTCTTCTTTTAATTTTTCGCCCCAAGCGCCACCTTGATGATAGAAAAGAACTTGTTCTCTTGTAACGCCTCTGATTTCTTCACTTACCATAGCTAAAGCATCACCCATCGCAAGAGTATTTGTTGTTGAAGTTGTCGCATTTACACCGGTTGGACAAGCTTCTTTTTCTACTCCTATATATAATGCAACATCACATTGTTTTGCAAGTGTAGATTCGGTATTCCCTGTTAAACAAATCGCTTTTGCACCAATTGTTTTTGCTGAAGGAATAACTAATTCTTTTAAAATATTTGTTTCTCCACTATTTGAAATCGCAATAATAAGGTCATTTGGCTGAATAGCACCAATATCTCCGTTTTCACAGTTGTAAGCACTTAAGAAAAATGCAGGTTTACCTGTACAACAAAGAGTTGCAGCGATTTTTCTACTAATTAAACCTGATTTTCCTGTTCCTGTTAAAATTATTTTACCTTTACAATCAGTTATCATTTCTACGGCTTTAACAAAGTTATCATCAAGAGAGTCCATTAATCTTCCAAGTTCATATCTCTCCATTTCAATAACTTTTTTACCTTTTGATATTATTTCGTTTTTTTCCATGATAAACCATTCCTTTTCTGTATTTATATAAATACATTATATCAATTTTAATGTTTTTTTCAATATGTTTCGATTACTTTCAAAACGAAACTGGAAAATATTACCACTTGATAAAAGTTTTATTAAAATCTTATACTTTTTATATTACGAAAAGAAAAAAATAATAATTTTTTTTAATAATATTTTAATCAATCTACAAAAATCACTTTAAAAACAAATTATTTTATTATTTAAAATATTTAATGAGTAATAAAAAATAAAGCTTCTCTTTAGCCATTTTTTTTGAAAAACAATCTTTAATTTACATGAAAAATTTAATTAAATAAGCAACAAAAGAAAAAAGAGAGAGGGGGGACTTCTCTCCTTTTTCTTTTATTTATCCTATTTTTTCAAACGATGATTGCTAATTAATTTACTCCCTGCGAGGAAAATCACAAGAAGCGAGAATAATATTCCAAACATGTATAGATTAATATTATTCATATCGAAAGTTGCAGCACTATCTGCTTTGTCTATATCATCAAATATCTTTTCTTCATTATTAACTACAACTACATTCCTATAATTTGTTATGGTATAACCGTCATAACTTACTTCATATCCATCAGGAATATCAACTTCTTTTAATGTATATATAATTCTCTTATTTAATGAATTATATTCAGGTAAATTTTCAAATACATATTCCCATATATTGCCTTTTCCATTTAAGGTTGCTTCGTCAACTTTTACATTATCTGCATAAAGTTCAACCTTAATATTTTTAGGACGTACTTTATCATAATTATCCATATCATCCCAAACCTTTTTAATAGGAATGTTTATGGTATCATTTAATGTATTTGTAATATTATATCCATCATAAGTTACGGCATATTCATCAGGAACAACTTCTTCAACTTCATAAGTGTACTCTTTTCCACTATCATCAGTCACAAGAAGCCCTTCAAATTTATATTCCCATTCATCGCCATCTTTGCTTATCCATATAGGTTCAAAATCAAGCTTAACTTTATCTTTTCCGTCTATACTTCTAAATATATTAATTTGTATATCTTCAGGTCTTGTATTGTAAGCATTTGAACTGTCAAGCCATGTTTTTTTACCGGATATTTCTTTTTTACCTATATTGGTTATTGTTGTTTTACCATTCTCATCATTATTTAATATGCGATAATCGTAATTTTCTATACCTATTCCATCTATTGATAACTCTCTTGCATAGTAAATATATTCATTACCATTTTCATCATATTTAGGAAGAGAATTGAAGGTTGTTTTTAGGTTAGTCTTTGTAAGAAGTGCTGTCATTTGATTTGTTGTGCCGCTTTGCATTACAGGTTCAGTATTGGAATCACCAATTTCACCTATTGCCCTATAAAGTCCTACTCTTACAATACCTTGTTTTGCGGAATCTACCCCATACCATACTTTTTCAACACTATAAGAAGTTGATTCGACATTTGTAAACTCAAACTGAGTATAACTATCTATGGAAACTTCATTTGTACTTTCTTGAACATATCCGCTTGGTACTGTTTCAAAAACTTTATATTGAGTATGCCCATTTGCATCAAGTTTACTTCCGCTTACAACAAGAGGTAAATCGTTCCATACAGCTCTCCATTCTTCACATTCATAATAAGGTTTTGTAGGATTGCTTACAGGATTACATGTTAAAGTTACCTTTGCTTGAGTATTGAAAGATCTCCAAGTTCCATTTGAAGCAAGGTATTTTACTTCCAATGTTACATTAGTTTTTCTTGAAGATGGATTCCACTTCTTCAAAGCATAAACTTTTGTGGAATCAAGAGTATTTGTTACTTGCGTATTACTATCATAAGTTGTTGTATAAGTAATGTTATAAGTATTGTTTCCTCCATTTCCAACAATATCTTCATCTTTTACATGCCCGTCTGTTAAAGTGTAATTGCTGTCCAGTTCTCTTACCCTATATTCATATTCATTTCCGTTTACATCAGATTTTAAAAGTCCCCTTACAGTTGTTGTAACACTATTATCTTCTTCTTTATCAGTACCATATATTGTAATAACCATATCTTTACTTGTTTGATTATTTGCATGTATTTCAACATTTTCCCAGTCAGATGAAGCTGTTCTTCTTTGAACTATGAAGCTTGCTTGCCATGTATATCCACTTTGAGAGCTTTTAGGTCTTTGAGAATAAATATTATTATTATCTCCTTCCCAAATCTTCGTAAAATTAAAACTTGTTGTTTCTAATCTGTTATACATAACTCTTGTCGTATTGTTATTATATGTAGTTGAAGTATCGTTATAAGTCTGATCTTCCGTAGGAGTTCCTCTTCCATTTGCCCAATATGCAGGAGTAAACATTCCTCCGTTTACAAACTCATATGTATATGAGCTATCATTTCTTTCAATAACATTTATTGTTGTTGGACTTGATATACTGTCACTACCGTAGTGAATTGCTGTTTCTACAATTCGGTATTGAAGTCTAGTAACTTCATTATTTTGAGCATCTTTCTTAACAATAATTCTTGGAAGATTTGCATAACTTTTACTTACTCCCCATATTGTAATATCGTTTATTCTTCCGGTTAAACTTCTGTTAAATTGATAACCGTCAAATATCGCATTATAGTTTGCTTCGGCTAAATTGTCTTTAAAATATTCTTCCGCAGATTTATAAGTTTTATCCGTACTATCCATTTCACTTACTTGCAGTTCAAAATCCACTGTAAGATCAAATCCCAAATAATCATTTTCTATTATATTTCCGTCATTATCTACCCAGTTTTTACTATATGGAATACTTGTTGTTATATTATTTGACAAATTGTTCATTATTATATCATTATTGTCATTTTCTCTTCTATTTTCCGTTACTTTTCCTAAGTAACTATTACCACCTGAAGGAGAAACGATATAATTTGAATCAGCAGAAAGAGTTTCTTTCACAACATATTTCCAAACCATACCATTTGGAGCATATTTTTCAAGCTCACCCATAGCATCACCTGTAATTTCATATGTCCAATTATTTTCACCTTTTTGAGTCCAAGTTATTTTATATAGACTCTCATCAACTTTTTCTTCCGGAATTGAATTTCCTTGTCCTGGTTGTTCATTTGCATATTTATAAAGGGTAAGCTCAATATCATCAGGTCTAAATCCAAATATATCTTTATAGTCATTCCAAACTTTCGTACCTGTAATATTTACCGTATCCCTATTTGTATCAGGGGCATTTATAAATGTTGTCATAGGTGTCGGATCAAATATTGAGTTCACAGGATATAAATTTTGTGCCACATTTCCTAAGTATGTGTCGTTTTTTATACTTGAAATATTTTCAACTGCAAGGTCACTGTTAACTACCCAAGTATTAAATCCACCAAGATAATCTTTTCTTTCTTCAACAGAGTAAACATACTTTGATCCGTTCGGAGCATATATATCTAAATCTTCAAACACAATTTCTTTTTCAAGAGGATCGGTTTGTGTACCTGCATCAGAATTAAGTCCAAGCATATGTTTTAAGTTATAAGCATTTTCAACTTCACTTGATGTCCATATCTTATAAGAAACTTCTTCTTTTTCTGATGTAGTACCATCATTTTTTGTATAAGTTCGATACAAAGTAAACCTTACTCCTGGGAAAGCTTCCGGCTCGCCATTTTCATCCATTGAAAGCTCTAAAAATTTCTTTATTGAAATTTTCCCTTTTTCGCTATTATATATATTATCAATCAAATACGTATTTTCTATCGGATCATCAAATACATCTTCTTTATCCGGATTTGCACCATTAACCCAATGAATCTCTGTTTCCTTTAATTCATAAGAGTAAAGCTGTCCTTTATCGTTATATTTAGGTATTTTTTTAGCTTCACCGCTTCCACCGTAAGATACAGAACCATCTTCATTGATAATATTTTCGCCTAAATACAACACCTGGAACAAATAAGAACCTTTAGAATAAATATCAACCCAGTCTTTAACGGTTATAGTAGATACAGGAGTTCCTTCCCCACTATCTCCCGCTACTTTTTGATACAAGGTAAAGGTTACACTAGGTAAATCTTCATTTGGATAAGAAGAAGGTACTGCAGACCATATTTTCTGACCTTGAATTGTTAAATCAGAATATATTGTATTTTCAAATATTCCGCCTTCAATTAAAGCATAGTTTGCATAATCAGATATGTTTGGCTTATCTTGAACATTTGATAAATCAAGTACATAATCTTCATACTCACTATCTACTTCATCTCTTGTTCCTAAGTATATAGATTGATTTCCTGCCTCTTCATCAACAACATAATAATTTCCTACTTGATAATCAAATTTTCTAAAATCAATATTTGTTCTTTCAACAGCATAGTACATAATTTCATATCCCAACTCATCATATTTTGGAACATTATTAAAAAGTACTTTCCATTGATTAACAGGATCACTTCCTTCGATATCACTATAAATCCATCTATAGTTTGAAATATATAATGAAGTTTTTTCGGTTATATTTCCATTATCATCTTTTTCATGAGTTACTTGGTAAATATCAAGATATAAATCCATTCTATTTCCACTTTCATATGCGTACTCATCTTTCCATACTTTTTCCCATGTTAATGTTTTAGTACCTGTTAAAGAATTTGTAACATTTATATCTTGATTATCACTCGCAAAATGATCCCCTACAACATAATCACCATATGTAATGGAAGTAGAATATTGACTATACAAATCATATAAATCAGGATATTTATTTTTTATAGTTGTTAATGCTACTTCATTTCCGTTTTTATCAACCCACACTTCGCTTATTTTGTAACTAACAACAGAACCTGATCTATCATATTTTGGAAGGTTAAAGAAATAAGCTTTATTATTTTCTCCATCTGCCCATAAAATTTTTTGAGTAGAAGAAACATTATTACCTTCATTATCTTTTATAGCTACTTTATTATCAGAATTACCTATCGTTACAGTATCAGCATTATCAACACCATTCCTTGAAATATCATAATATGCTGGTATATACCCATCTTCAAAATCCAATTCTAAAACTAAAAATAATGATACATTAAATTCATTCTCTATTTTTTTTAGTTCTTTTTGGATTTCATCACGAAGAGAACCATCACCATCAGTCCAAGTTTTTTCTACAGTTAGATTAATATTTCCAAGTCTTCTGTTAACAGCTTTATATATCTTTTCTCCATCTATTTCTTCACTTGTATATTTAACATCATATTTATGATACTTTGTTTGATATTGAATTGATGTATAATTACTATCACCTTCACCTTCATATTCATTAGGAGGTATTGGATTATCATAGTTAGGAGTATCTCCTTGATCCATAAAATATGTATCTAAAGGAATATCTGTATCCCCTACCTTTGTTTCTAAAATATATACATCATCTTCATCTAAATTACCTATACCAACATATTTAAACCAAACCCCATCCCCTAAGGTAACTTCATTTATTTTTTCATTAGTTTTTCTGTTGTATACTGAAATTGTAACATTTTCTCTATGAGCAATATCACTATCATCTATCCAGCCTTTTGTAACTAAAATATGATTTCCAGGACCAGGTGCATTAATAATCGTAGACTCATATCCTTCAAGAGTCCTTATTGTTTCCATATTAGGTAGATATGTATTTTTTGCTTCCATAAGTACATATTCATACTGCATCCCCTGTTCATTAAATTCTCTTAAAGGAGTAACTCTAACCATCCAAGGAGAAATTTCTTGTGCATAAATGCCAAGCTCTTTATTTACCAATGTTTTTTCATCATCTACAACACCGTCTATATCAAACGTTGCAATTGGATCTTTATATGTATATTCATTATTTAACATTTGATATATTTTAAAAGAAACTGTTGTACCTTCAGGAGGCTCTGTCTTTTCTCCCTCTGCATTAACCCATTGTTTTATTACATCATATTTAATTGTATTTGCAATTGTATTTGTAATAATTGTATTTTGAGGATTATCTTCATCAATAGAAGGTGTAGAAATAAAGTCAATATCTCTTCCATCCAAATTTAATGTAAAAGAACCCGTTCCATCAGTGTTAGGTCTATAAATGTTTTCTCCATTATCTACAAATACACCACTCTCAACCCATCTATACTCAAGTTCTCTACCTAAATTATCATACTTAGACATTTTCTTTGTTTTAGTATCGGTTAAGTTTTCTGCATAAAAGTCACTCATTACCAGAGTTTGTGATGTATTAGTCCATGTTTCTTGACCTTTTACACGTTTTTGTAATGTAAATTCAACGCTCACATTATCAAAGCCTGACTGGAATGAAGAAGCTTCCCAAATTTTTGTAACCTGAGTTGTAATACTGCCTTTTATTCTATTTGTAATTACACCACCATTATATATAAAATCATTATTACCTACTCTATCTGAAGTATTAGAAGTATCTTTTATTTCTCCATTTATATCGACTCTGTCTGTAATATTTCCACTTTGATCAATACGTCCAAATACTTGCTCATAATTTCCGGCATTATCTCCTTCAAGATACTCTCTTAAAACATAAAAATATTCATATCCTTCAGAATCATATTTTGGAAGTTCACGGCTTCCATTCAATTCAAATATTAAAGTTTGTTCATCAGTATTATTATTTAACGCAATTTCAACCATTGATCCATCATTATTTCTTACAACAGAAGCTGTTGAAAAAGATGTACCTTCACGATATCTCCACAATTGGAAAATACCACTTGGTCGATTTTTCTTCGTTTCAGCAGAACCGTCATCAAGCCAAATTTTTGTTGCTTCATATGTTTTTTTACCAGTTAGAGTTAATATTACGGTTCCTTCACTATAAAGTTTATCTATTTTTGATCCATAATTTGGAGAAGAAGAATTATCATAACTTACAGACAAATAATCATCCTCATCAAAAGCATTTTCAACATAAACCTTGTTGTCAGCATTACCTGAACTATCAGGAATCTCTTCTATATAATAAGTAATTAAAGAGCCATCAATATTATATTTCCATGTATTATCAATAGCTAATGTCATACTGTCATCATCAGGATGTTCTGTAAAATATGTGTTTTTAAATTCAGAAAGAACATATTCTTGAGTGAATCTACCATTTCCAATATCTATCACAAGTTGAAAATCATTTAAAAGAGTATTACTAACTTCTTCCCAATGTTTATTCTCACCCATCCTTACAACGCATGTAAAACGAATATCTATTTGCAAAATATAATACCATCCAATATTATTTACAGAAGGATATTGATCATTATTTTCATCTGTTAAATTAACAACAGAATATCCGTCTATATCTTTTGGTGTTATTTCCCAGCTTACATTATAAGAAGTCTTATTTCCATAAACATCTTCATATGTAACTTTTGACGGTAAAGTTTTATTTCCTGTATAAATCGTATATACACCAACCCCCGTATTATCAACAGATAACTTTGGATAAGACTGTAACCCTATTTCACTCATATTTTGCTCTGTTAATTCTTTATAATTAACACCATCCAATGAAAACTTTAAGGTTGGTTGCAAATAAGATGTTGTACTTGGTCTTATTGAAGATTCATTTTTATTATCAACCCAAAAAATTTCTTTTGAAAAATTAGTTAAATAACTATTTATTGTAACGCTGTCTTCTATAACTTTATTTTCTAAACTGTCTTTTCCCTTTAAAGATTGTGTTATTTTATTAGTACTATCATCTGAGATTTCTTTTGTTTGCTCTTCATTTTTTGTTATTGTAATATTATTAGTACTTTTTTCTACATCAATATCCTCAATCGTACCACTATTTTCTCCCATTGCATTTACTACAATATCATTTTCATCAACATCAATTGTAAAAGGAAGTGTTAAACTGTTTGGAACATTAAATTTATATTCATAAGATAAAGAAGGCTTTTCTTTATCAAGTCCAATTACCAAATGAACACTTTTATCTTCTTCAATTTTAGGAAGTATATTATTTCCTAAAGAGTCAAGTCCATTTTCGCTATTTTCTACTTCACTTTTAAAAGCATCTTCATTTAATTTCAATCCATCTTCTGATAATATACCTAAAGCAATTGCTTCATCATTTGTCAAAACAATCTCAACACTTACAGCATTAATATCTTTGACATTATCAGTATTAAGCTTAGCTTCAATGTTAAGTATCCCTTCTTGCGAAGAAGTAATTTCACTGTTTTCAAATTCCCAATCTACATATACGTCATTAGTGTCAACTTCTTCAATTACGTTAGAATCTTTTTGTCCATTTGTATCAAAAACATCATCTTGAACTTTCGCAAAAATACTCGAGGGCAATGATGTAAAAATAATTAATAAAGACAAAAAAACACAAAACAACCTGTCTTTTAATGTTCTTTTTCGCATAACGTTCCTCCATTTCCTGTCTTTTAAATAAGTAAACAAACTAAAATACATTAACGTAAACAAAATCGAAACATGAATTATTAAAAGAAATATTTTTTAACAAAAAGACATTAAAATTTTTGTATATAAAAATATATTTATAACATTTATATACTCTTGAAATTTAAGCAACACATATTATTACAAATGAACTTAATTAAATTTGTCAGAAAATGTATACATAATGGAACAAATGAAATATATTACATAAAAGAAATTAATTTAAATAAAAAGATAAAAAAAAATAAATAATAATACTTTGTTAATTATAAATGTATTATTATCTATCTGTTACAATTTGTATATTTTATCACAATTTTAAACGTTTAACTATAGTATTTTTTTATAAAAAAACGTACTATATTAATATTAAAAATCTTATCGTTATCTATAATGAATAGTATTGAGTGTAAAAAATTTAAACAAAAAATATTTGAATACTGAATGATGATAAAATAATTAAGAAAAAACCTAAAAGTAAACATTTTAATGATAGTTTTGTCATTAAAATTATTTTTTGTTTTTTAATATAAATATTTGATGAATAAAATACTTTTTAAATACTAAAGGGGAAATATATTTATATTTCCCCTTATTTACTTAATTTAAACAAAGCAGCTTAGACACATTTATATAATAGTGTATATCAGAAGTATCTGCTTTTATATATTTAATTTTTCTCAGATGCCATCTCTTCTTTTTTATTGTTTTTAAACATAGTTACTATGGATTGTCTGTTTATCTTTAAATCTTCCTCTAAAGCTTGAACTGTTGGTTTTACAATCCACCAACCTTTTTTAGAAGGTATCCTGTATTTGCTTGGCAACTCAGGTACATGTTCTACCCATTTATCATAAATTTGTTTTGATAAATCATCAATACTTATAGATGAATTAGTTTTAAGTATCTTTGAACTTTCAATAAATACAAAATCATTAAAATCTTTTGGTATCCATTTTTTCGCACAAACGGCACCATAAAACAGAACACAACCATATAAAAAGCCTATACATCCAATAATATATGTATGCTCAACTATCCATTCATAAATAAAATATAGATGTTCGCCAAAAGACATTCGCATCAGAAAATCTACTATTATTAAATACATTATACGTCTAACTCCTTCTTAGAGAAAATATTCTCTTATAACTTATTATGCTTCTTCTACTTGTTTAGCTAATTCGTCTTGAACGATTTTCATTATTAACTCTTTATCTTTAGATTCATAAATTGATTTTAATTTATCTTCTTGTTGAATTAGAGAAATAACTGTTTGTAACATAGCTAATTGTTGATGTGGTTCTTTTAATGCAAGCATGAATAAAATTGAAACTTCACATTTTTCACCAGCACCAGCCATTACTTCAAAAGTAACAGGTTTTTTAAGTGTAGCAACACAAATACTTTGTTTGTTTACATGTTCAACATCTGTATGAGGAACTGCTACTGCAAAATCTTCTACAGGTAGACCTGTTGCGAATACTTTTTCTCTTTCTTTTACAGCTTCGATATAGCTTTCTTTTACATAACCAAGATCAAATAATTTATGTGCAACTTGATCTAATGCATCTAAATTGCTATCAGCCTCCACATCGAAAAATATAAGATCTTTGTTAAATTCTAAATCTGCCATTGGTATCTCCTCCTTAAACTATCTAAATATAAATAGCTCTTCATATAATTATTTTAAATTAATTATATGAAAAAAAATTTTAAATGTCAATAAGTAAACAGTATACCCTTTTGAACATCATCTTTTAAAGTGCCTATATAAACGGGTTTAAAGGTTTAAAAATACAAAAAAATAACATTTTTATGTTAAAACTGATAAATTTAGTGTAACAAATGTAATGGTAAAAAAATTTTTGAACAAAAGTACTTTACAATTAAAAACAAATGTTATATAATAACCATAAATTAATAAGAAACATATCCAGGAGGAAAAAATGAGTCAAGATATTCAAAAATTAAGAGAAGCGATTTGTGATGTAGGACGTAAAATGTACGATAGACAACTTTGTTCTACAAATGATGGAAACATCTCAATTAGATTAGAAGATGGTAACTTCCTAATCACACCAACAGGTGTATCAAAAGGTTTCATGACACCTGACATGATGTGTATCGTTGATAAAGACGGTAACTTAGTAGAAGAAAATGGTCCATGGAAAGGAACAAGCGAATTTAAACTTCACTACAAAATTTACCAATTAAGACCAGACGTAAACGCAGTAGTTCATGCTCATCCATTATATGGTACAGTATTTGCAGCTGCAAACATGCCTTTAGATAAACCAATCTGTACAGAAGCTGCACTTAACTTAGGTGAAATCCCTGTAATCAAATATGGTTTACCAGGAACATTCGATATCTGTGGAGACATCGAAGACTACATCGAATACCATGATGCAGTACTTATGAGATATCACGGTGCTGTTACATACGGTCCTGATGTACTTACAGCTTACTACAGAATGGAAAGCTTAGAATTCATCGCTCAACAAGAATTTGCAGCAAGAGCTATGGGAATCGTTGAAAAAGCTACAATTCCTCAAGATGTTATTGATGAATTATATCAATTAAGAAGAGAAAAATATTCAGCTCCAGATTCAATGGGTCCTCACCACATTGCAAATAAAAAATAATTAATTTTGAATTAAAAGAAAGGCTTTTGCCTTTCTTTTTTTATTATTTAAAATTTTATGTTAAAATATCTATAATAAAAGTATAGAGGTTAATTATGTACGAATTAATACAGGTTGGTAAAAACACTTACTACATAAAAAGTGAAAACAACGTAGGCGTTTATAAAATAAGTGATAGTGAAATATTTTTAATAGACTGTGCAATGAATGGTATACAAGCAAATAAAATCCTTGAAATAATTGATAAAAATAACTGGGTATTAAAGGGTATAATAAATACTCATGCTCATGCAGACCATATAGGGAACAATAAAATTTTACAAGATAAAACAGGTTGTAAAATATATTCAAGTGAATTTGAAAGTCATTTTATAAAATATACAGTGCTTGAACCAGCTTTTATTTATGGAGCATATCCACCAAAAAGAATACAAAAAAAGTTCTTAATGGCTACCCCTACTGAAAAGATATCATATAACTTAAAGGAACTACCAAAGGGATTGGAAATAATTAAGCTTCCCGGTCATAGTTATGACATGATAGGAATAAAAACCGATGATGATATTTATTTTATTGCAGATAGTCTCTTCCCTATAGAAGCGTTAAATACTTACCATATCCCAACAATATATAACATAGAAGAATTTCTATATACTCTTGAATATTTAAAAACACTAAAAGGAAAACTTTTCATTTCAACCCATGAACAAGCATTAACAGACATAACTGAGCTTATACAAATTAATGAAAATAAAATAAAAGAAGAACTTGACTTAATATGTAAATTTTTAAAAGTACCTTTAAGCCTTAATATGATAACCAAAAAGATGTTTGATTATTATAATATTGAAATCAACTTTGTTGAATATAATCTTGTTGAGGGAACAATAAAAGCAATGCTGTCTTATTTAATAGATAAAAAGAAAATAGATATAACGTTTAAGGATAATTTTTTATTATATAAATTGAGGAAATAAAATGAAAATAAACAATGAATTTTTAATAACAACAAAAAAAGAAATGGAAGAAAGAGGAATATCCGAGCTTGATTTTATTATAGTCACAGGAGATGCCTATATAGATCACCCATCTTTTGGAACTGCAATAATAGGCAGACATCTTGAAAGCCTTGGATTTTCCATAGGTGTTATCCCCCAACCAAACTGGAAAGAAAAAGAATCCTTTATGGTACTTGGCAGACCTAAATATGCTTTCCTTGTAAACAGCGGAAATATAGACAGCATGGTAAATCATTATACTGCATCAAAGAAAAAAAGAAACGATGATGCATATACAGAAGGCGGAGTGGCAGGGAAACGTCCTGACAGAGCCGTAATAGTATATTGCAATATGATAAGAATGGCATACAAAAAAGTTAATATAATAATCGGAGGAATAGAAGCAAGCCTTAGAAGATTTGCACATTATGATTATTGGGACAACAAAGTAAGACACTCCATACTTACAGACTCCACAGCCGATATGCTAACATACGGAAGCGGAGAAAAAATACTTGGAGAAATTGCAACAAGACTAAAAAACGGTGAAAATTTAAAAGATATTACTGATGTTAAAGGCTCTTGTTATATGACAAGTGATATAAGTAATATTGAAAATGCAATTATTATCCCTTCTTATAAAGAAGTATGTGAAGATAAAGAAAAATATAATAAAGCATTTAAAGTACAATATCAAAACCAAGACCCAATAACAGGCAAAACAATAATACAATTTATGGATAAAACTTATCTTGTCCAAAACTCTCCAATGATGCCCCTAAACAGAGAAGAACTGGATAAAGTATACGGACTATCTTATGCAAGAAAACCTCACCCTATGTACAAAAAAGAAATTCCGGCAATAAAAGAAATAGAATTTTCTGTAACATCAAATAGAGGTTGCTTTGGTAACTGCTCTTTTTGCGCTCTAACATTTCATCAAGGAAGAATGGTACAGTCAAGAAGTAAAAAAAGCATAATCGACGAAGTAAAATTGCTTACAAAAATAGACGGTTTTAAAGGATATATTCATGATATAGGAGGACCAACAGCAAACTTTAAAAATCCTTCATGTCAAAAACAAATGAAATACGGAACATGTGTTGGGATAAACAAAACTTGCCTATCTCCTTCTCCTTGCAAAAATTTAGAAGTTGATCACAGCGAATTTTTAGATGTGTTAAGAGCGGCAGGAAATGTAAAAAACGTAAAAAAGGTTTTTGTTAGAAGCGGCATAAGATATGATTATCTTCTTTTAGAAAAAGACCCTACGGTTTTAAAGGAACTTGTAAAACATCATATAAGCGGACAACTTAAAATAGCTCCAGAGCATATAAACAATAAAACATTAAAACAAATGGGGAAACCGGGAAGAGAAGTTTACGAAAAATTTGTAGATAAATACAACAAAGTAAACAAAGAACTTGGCATGAAACAATACTTAGTTCCATATTTTATTTCATCACATCCGGGATGTACCATACAAGGAGCATTGGAGCTTGCACTGTATATGAAAAAACATAATATACGACCAAGACAGGTACAGGATTTTTATCCAACACCGGGAACTTTATCAACTTGTATGTTTTATACAGGAAAAAATCCTCTGACAAATGAAAAAGTATTCGTTCCAAAAACATATGAAGAAAAACAAACGCAGAGAGCTTTTATGCAATATTACAAACCTGAAAACAAAGAAAGAATAAGAAAAGCTCTTATAAAAATAGGCAGAACAGATTTAATAGGTCCTTATGAAAACTGTTTGATATTTGAAAAGAGAGAATTTAAAAATAATAAAAACAATAAAAGAAAAACATCTTCTAAAAAATTAACAAACAAAAGCGGCAAAGGAAAACCAAACAGCAGAAAAAGAAGATATAAATAAAAAACATTTTGTGTTTTCACAAAATGTTTTTATTTATTCATAAAAGAATTTATTTCATTTGAAAGTTTCGCAAATTGCTCTATTGTTATGTTTTCAGCTCTTACTTTTTCATCTAATCCAGAATTTATCAAAGCTTGTTTTAACAAATCTTTATTTAAAGATAATCCGTTAGCAAGAGAGTTAAAAACCATTTTTCTTCTGTTTAAAAAGGCAGCTTTAACGACTTTGAAAAATACTTTTTCATCATCAAGTTCAATACCTTCTTTTTTTCTCGGTGTAATTCTAAGCACCGTAGAATCAACCTTTGGCATTGGAACAAATACAGTTTTAGGAACATTAAACAATCTTTCAACATCTGCATAATAATCAACAGCAACCGTAAAAGATGAATAATCCTTTGAATTTACTTTTGCGTTAAGCCTTGTTGCAACTTCTTTTTGAAGCATTACAACAATATTATTAAACTCAACTTCATCTTCCAATACTTTCATAAGAATTGGAGATGTGATGTAATAAGGAAGATTTGAAATAAATTTTATTTTTCTTCCTTCTTTTATTTCTTCAGCTAAAATATCTTTTAAATTAGTTTTTAATATATCTTTATTAATAATTTGTATATTTTCATATTCACTTAACGTTTCTTCAAGCATCTCAACAGCTCTTGAATCTATTTCAACAGCATACACTTTATATGCTCTATCTGCTAACTTTTGAGTAAGACTGCCCATACCGGGACCAACTTCAAGAACAACTTCGTCATTCTTTAATTCTAAGGCATCTACGATTTTTAGCACTATATTTTCATCTGTTAAAAAGTTTTGCCCTAAATCCTTTTTAAATCTAAAATCATATTTTGATGTTATTTCGTTAATTGTATTTTTATTTGTTGCTTTCATATTTTATTTCCCTATAACACTTCTTACTTCTTTTATGTTAAGCACTTTAGTAAAATATATTAATGCAAAGTAAACAATAATTGCAACAATTATAACAATAACCGTTAAAATACTGTTACTCAAAAATCCTGCAAGGAATGTTTTTAATGCGAAACATATAATTCCCATTACAGCAGCACAGAAAAGATTTTTTATAAAAGCCATACCAAGCCCCTTATATGTTGAGCCCAGGAATTTTTTTATAGCTCTATAATCGAGACTTGCCACAACAAAGTCGGCGCCTAACGTCCCAAGAATAGCACCATATATATTTAATGCAGGAATTTGTATTAATATTACATTTAAAATAAGTTTTATAACACAACCTACAGCCAAGTTTTTAACAGGAACTTTCAATAGTCCAACCCCTTGTAATATCCCCTGCATTGTAGTTGATATCATGGTAAACACTATACCTATAGATAACAATCTAAGCATATTTGCTCCGTTCGCATCACCAAATAATAATGTTGTAACTTCACTTGCCATAACAATAAGACCGGCAATACATGGAAGAGCAAGCATTAAAACTACTTTAAAAGTTAAAAATGTTTTTTGTCTTATCTGCTCTGTATCTTTTCTTACAAAAGATTCAGAAATTGTCGGAACCAAACTGGCAGCAAGAGATGAAGATAATATAAGAGGTATACTTATAATTGTCTGAGCTCTTTGTGATAATTGTCCCCATAAAATTGTTGCTTCTTCAACACTAAAACCTGCTTTTTGTAAAAATGCAGAAACAGTAAACGAGTTAATTAAATTCATTGAAGAAGTAACAAGGGAAGCAATAGTAATAGGAATTGCAATTGCAGCTAAAATCTTAAGTATAGTTTTTACATCTTCAGTAGACTTTGTTTTTTGATGTTTTATTTGTCTTTTTATTCTCGGTCTTATCTTAAAAAAACATAAGAATAAGAATAAACTGGCAACCAAAGCACCCGCGGTAGCACCAAAAGTCGCACCGGCAGCCCCAAACGCAACGCCAAATTGTTTATATAAAAATACAGCAAGACCAAGTCCAACAACAACCCTTGTTATTGATTCAACTATTTGTGAAATACTTGGAGGTGTCATATTTTGCATACCTTGGAAGAAACCTTTAAATGATGACAAAATACAAACACAAAGAGGTGCAAATGCCAAACCAAGTATTGAATAATACGTATCTGGATGCCACTTAAATACGGATATGAAAAAATGTGCTCCAAATATCATTATTGCAGTACATACAGCACCTATTAAGGCAAGTGTCGTAATTGCAACTTTAAATACTCTATACGCACCATCGTATTTTCCTAAACTTATTCTTTCAGAAACCATTTTTGAAATAGCAACCGGAAGTCCTATAACAGAAATAGCAAGTAAAAATGTATATACAGGGTATGCGTTTCCGTATAGCCCCATACCAAAATCGCCAAGAATTCTTACCAAAGGAAGTTTTAAAAACATCCCAAGGAATTTAGCAACTATTCCCCCAAAAGCAAGAACAGCAGCTCCTTTTAAATAATTTTTCTTTTTACTAGCACTCAAATTACTTTCCTCCTGAAAATAGTACTTCTTCTATTATAAACCCGAATTACTAAAATTCAACCATTTTAACTCTTTTTTAATTTTCCCATCACAAAAACAACATCTTCGGGAAGTTCAGCTTTGAATTCTACCATCTTTTTACTTCTTGGATGAACAAAAGATATTGATTTTGCATGAAGAACTTGATGAGAAATTAATTCGCTTTTATTTTCGTTATATAGTGTATCTCCCAAAATAGGATGACCTATATGAGCGAAATGAACTCTTAATTGATGAGTTCTTCCGGTTATAAGTTTCGCTTCAACTAAAGAGTGTCCATTAAATTCCTCAATTACTTTATACTTGGTTATGGATTCTTTTCCATCTTCACTAACTATTCTTTTTAAAGCATGCCCCTCTTCTCTTTTTATTGGAGCTGATATGTACCCTTCTTTTTTATCAAGTATTCCTTCAGCTATAAGAAGATATCTTTTATCTATTTCATTTCTTATACTTTGATTTTGTATAAAATGATGAACATACTTATTTTTGGCAATAACAACAAGTCCAGAAGTATCCATATCAAGTCTGTTAACAAACCTTGTTTTAAGATGTTTGCCTTCTTTATCCCACTTATAATAAATGGCATTTTGAAGAGTATCGAGAGGATGTGAACGGGTAACATGAACAACCATACCGCTTTCTTTGTTTATAACCACTATATCATCATCTTCATATATAATATTAATATCGATATCACTTGATGGAGCATCTGCTTTTTCAATAGGGAAAAATATTTTTATATTATCATTTTCTTTTAAAACATCAACAAACAAAGCTTCTTTGTCATTAACAAGAAGCTTTCCCTCTCTTATTATATATCTAAAGGTTCTGGAAGAATAATCATATTCATTTTCCAAAAATGAATATATATTCTCCCCCTCGTATTTTTTCCCTACCGTATATTCGTATACTGTGCTGAATTTATTAGTATTTATCACTTTCAAAATATTCCTCTAAAGTTAAATTATTATCATGAATTATTTTTGCTAAATCTTTTCCGACGTATCTTATATGCCAAGGCTCATAGCTATACCCTGTTATTTTTTCCTTATTTTCAGGGAATCTTATTATAAAACCATATTTATAACAATTTTCTTCAAGCCATTTTCCCGCAGGAGTATCTCCTAAACTTTCCACAAGCTGGTAATTTACTTCTTTTGTACTTACATCCATAGAAAGCCCCAATTGATGTTCGCTCTCTCCCGGTTTTGCAGAGTAAAAATTGGCATCTTCTTCATTACCATACTGGGCAATATTATCTTTATAAACATCAACTTGTAAACTATATGACCTAAATCCACTTACACCATAAAACTTATAACCAGAACTTTGAGCAGCTTTACAAAGTTCTTCAAGTGCTTTTGCAGCTTCTTTTCTAAGATACATTACAGATTCATTGGACTGCATAAAATCAATATTTGGCTTTACAAGGTCCGAAGGCTTGTAACTTGATGACAAGTGCCTTTGTTTATTAACAACAGCATCATATTCGTTAGGGTTAGTTATAATCATATTTTTATCAATTTCCTCACTTAAGTTATCTTTTACAATATAACTATATGATTTACTTAATTTTTTATAACTAACAACCATATTTAAGACACTGCCACTTGTAACACTATCATCAATATTAATTACATTTTTATTTACACTAACATTATTTTTTAAATTTTCACTTGTCACATTAATTGTAATTAAACTTTTATCTACATTATCAATTACTTTATTATTAAAGTGGTCTTCTATGACATTTTTAACATTAAATGCATAATTGGTACCGGTTTTTATAGTCTTTGTATCGACACCTATAATTTGAGTCTTATATGTTACATCACCTCTTAATGTTACATCTCCTACTACCGTAGTTTTAAAAGGCTTGTAATATACAATAAAACTAAAAAGAAAAACAGCAATAAAAACAAAAGCTATAAAAAATATACGTTTTAATTTTACAATAGTACGTCTTCGCCTTCTTGCAATCCTTCTTCTTGTATCAACTGTCGAAGTACGATAACTACCATAAGAAGATCTTCTTTCATAAGGTTCAACTCTTTTAACCGGTCTTCTTACAGCATTAGGATTTTTACTAATATGCCTTGTGTCTTTATTAGAAGATATATTTTCTCTTCCCGCTATCCTTTGTAAAAAAGTACCTATATTATATTTAACTTGTTTTTTTATTCTTTTTAATTGTCTGCTAAGCCCATCGTTTCTTTTCCGAACGCAAACTTTTCTCCTTTTATTAGAATTACTTTGCTCATATCGAAAAGAAGCAGAGCTTAAAGATCTACTTTTATTTTTTAAAGTATCTCTCTTTTTTCCATTAAAAATATCTTTTAATGATTTTCTTTTCTTTTTATTCATCCCATTTGTTTAAAACTTCTTTTATTATTTTTGGTGCTAAAGCACACTTTTCTTCTCCAACAGCACAAAGAGCAAATCTAAGTCCCGTTTGAAGAGGAATTACAAAAACATTTTCCTCCATTAATAAATCTGCCGCTTTTACCGGATCTTTACACGGAATACAAACAAAGAAACCATCTTTGTAAGGATACAATTTAAGACCTACTTCCTCGCTTTTTTGTAAAAATACATCTGCTCTTCTTCTAAGCATTTTTACATAGTGGTCTCTTTCCTTAATAAAATTATTGCCAAGATTTTCATCATTTATAATATCAGTAAGAACTCTCATGGCTCCTTTTGTTCCGTTTGACCAAGTTCCTCTGTTTGAATGTAAATTTGTATAGAAAAATTCTTTTGCAATTTCTTCTTTTGATGTTACACATAATAAAGCTCCATTTCTAAGTCCATACATTGTATAACCTTTTGAAGCAGAGAACGCAAATAAAATAAGAATATTTTCATCAAGACCCGCAAATTTTTCCATAAATTTACGTCTATTAAATTTTTCATCGCAAAAATCAATATATGCAATATCAACAAGAACAATTATCTTATTGTCTTTATCCTTTGCAGCTTCTTTTAATACTACTAAAATTTCATCCCACTCTTCATCTGAAACAGAATATCCTGTTGGATTATGCGCAGGTGTATTAAATATTGTTAAAAGTCTTTTTTGTTTAGTTAAATAATAATTAAACTTTTCTTTAAAAGCATCAATATCAAGTCCGCCATTTTCGTTAAACATATTATATGTATCAAGTTTTCTTCCGCTTTCAAGACAAATTGTATTATATGGATCCCAATATAAACTTGATGTTATAACTGTATCTCCAATATTTGTATAATTAAATACGCTGTGATGTATTGCTCCAGAACCTCCCGGTGTCGCAACAGCTTCTATATAAGCATTTGGCATATGATCTTTAAAACATGCTTTTTTTACGGCCTTTAAAAAATCTTTATCTCCTTCTATGCTTGCATAAGCAGCAATTTTAGGTGCATCCAAGCTTTCCAAATAATCATAAACACTTTTAAATGCCACAAAATCTCCATTATCTTCCAAAAGCACGCCCATTGAAGAATTTATTACCTTGTCAGAACCGTATTTTTTTACGGCTTCACTTGCCTTTGCTGAAATTGTAAAAATAGTATCATTCTCTACGGGTCTTATAGCATGATCCGCAACCATATTTTTCGACATATCTTATCCTCCCACTCCATTTAATACCATGATTATATCAAATTTTTTTTTTAAATAGTAGTAATTTAAAAAATTTAAAGTATAATATAATAAAAGGAGTGATTTAATATGAGAATTAACGCAAACAACAGCTATAAACTAGTTAAAGAAGAAGTTAACAACACATACGAAGTATTAAAAGACGGACTTTCTATGGAAGAAATTACAGACATATTACTTCATGATCCCAAAAAACCCGTTATGGGAATGTATAAATTATTCATGACAATTGCAATAGCAAACCTAGAAGCCAGAAATGATATAATGGAAGACAGGGTTTTAACTAAAGCAGCTATTTATATGGATTATTTTGCCAATGGCGGAAAACAAGATGAATTTTTTATGACAAAACAAGATTTATTATATGACGATCTTGAATTTATAAGAAACAAATATTTAAAATAATCTTATAATTTAATATATAAATAATACCCTGCAAGTATACAAAACTATATTTGTGGGTTTTTTATTAATTAAAACAGGTAAATAAAATGATAAAATCAATTTCAGCTAAAACAATTCTTTCTGGATATAATCAATCAGGTTGGTTTTGTTCAAATTATAATATGAATTTATATAGAGGATGTGTGCATGGCTGTATATACTGTGACAGTAGAAGCAACTGCTACAATATCGAAAATTTTGATGAAGTATCATATAAAGAAAATGCTATAAATATACTGCAAAATGAGCTACGAAGTAAAAAGAAAAAAGGCGTTATAATGACAGGAGCAATGAGCGACCCCTATAACCCTTTTGAAAAAGAATTAAATTTAACAAGAAAATCATTAGAGCTTATTAACAGATATGGTTTTGGTGTAAGTATAATAACAAAATCAGATTTAATCACAAGAGATACCCAAATACTAAAAGACATAGCAAAACACTCAATAGTCTGTGTGAATATTACCATAACAACTGCATCAGATAACTTAGCAAAAAAAATAGAACCAAATGCGCCATCAAGCACAAAACGCTTTAAAGCAGTAAAAAAGCTTAGGAGCGATAATATTACAACAGGAGTGTTAATGACTCCAACATTACCATTTATAAATGACACAAAAGAAAATATAATTAATATGGTAAAACTTGCAAAAATATATAATGCAAGCTATATTTACGCCTATAAAGATTTTTGTGTTTCATTAAGAGATAATCAAAGAATGTATTATTATTCGAAACTTGATGAGCTTTTTCCAAAAGTAAAAGACAAATATATTAACACCTTTCAAGATAAATACTGGTGCTGTTCCACAAACAGAGAAAAGCTTTGGGATATATTTGTAAATGAATGCATAAAAAACAATATTGAATATGACCATAAAAAAATAGATGAAATAATTAAAAAAGGCTATAATAAAACACAAATGAGTCTATTCTAAAAATAAAGGAAACATAAATGAGCAATATAGATTTAAATTTACATGACTTTATTCAAATAAACGATATACAAAATATAGTCAATGAAGCAAGAGAAAATGATACTGATATTGAAGAAAAAATCATAAAAAATCAAAACCTTGATAATTATGATTTTTCTAACATAAATTTTAGTGATACTATATTTGAACATTGCAGATTTTTAAATTGTGATTTTGAAAAAAGCGGTTTTGTAAACGTGATTTTCAAAAACTGCGATTTTTCAAATAGCAATTTTAGTGAAGGTTATTTTTCAAAAATACATTTTGAAAGTTCAAAATTTCTCGGCGGAGATTTTAACAAAGCAATTATAAAAGATGCAGAAATTATAAACTCAAATTTGCAATATACAGTATTCATGCAGACTTCTTTTAATCATGTAAATTTTAATTTTTCTGATTTTACAAACGCAACTATAAGTGATAGCACTATGAAAAAAATTAAAATAAAAGAATGTAAATTCATTTTAACAAACTTTTTTAATACAAAACTTGCAGGAATTGATTTTTCAACAAGCAATATTGAAGGTATAATTTTATCTGATAATTTTAAAGAATTAAAAGGAATTAAAGTAAATGAAATACAAGCTATAGAGCTTGCAAAACTTCTTGGAATAAAAATAGTTTAAATAGAGGGGAAATATGAAAATACAAAAAGTAAATTTAAAGAAAGAAAAATATCTCGACCTTTTATATTTAGGAGATGAAAATTACGATTTAATTAAAAAATATCTTAGTAAAAGCGATATGTATATCGCAAAAGAAAATGAAGATATTATAGGTCAAATATGTATAAAAAGGATATCCGGCAAAATATTTGAAATAAAAAATATTTCCATTTTACCTAAATACCAGCATAAAGGATATGGAGCAAAGCTGATTAAATTTATTTTTGAAATGTATAAGAAAAAAGCAAGTATAATGATTGTAGGAACAGGAGAAACGAAAAAGTCACTTAATTTTTATCAAAGCCTTGGATTTAAACCAATTAAAAGAATAAGAAACTACTTTTTAAATAATTACGACCATGAAATATACGAAGATAACATAAAACTAAAAGATATGATTTATCTAAAAAAAATCCTATAAGGAGAAAGCCATGAAAATAAATAAAATAACAGCTATGTACTTTAGTGCAACTGATACAACAAAGAAAATATGTGAGTATATTACAGATAAATTAAGTAAAAATTTAGAGATAGAAACCAATATAATAAACTTTGCAAACAAAAATGAAAGAGAAAAAAATTTTGAATTTAATAGTGATGAACTTGTTATTTTTGGAATACCTACTTATGCAGGAAGAATTCCAAACGTACTGCTTCCATTTATAACAAACAACATTAAAGGGAACAATTCTTTATGCGTTCCGATAGTTTTATTTGGAAATAGAAATTATGATGATTCATTAATTGAACTTAGAAACATTTTGGAATTTAACAACTTTCATTCTATTGCAGCCGGAGCATTTGTAGGAGAACATTCTTTTTCATATACTCTTGCAAAAGGAAGACCGGACAGTGAAGATTTTAAAGAAGTAAATAAATTATGTGATTTAATTTTAAAAAGAATAGAAAAAGAAAAAATAACCGATATTTCACCTGTAAATGTAAAAGGAGAAAACCCTATACGTACATATTACAAACCAAGAGACAGAAAAGGGAATTTTATAGATATAAGAAAAGTACTTCCAAAAGTAAATCATAAATGTGATAATTGTAAGTTATGCGTAGAAGTCTGCCCTATGGGTTCAATAGATAAAGACAACGTAGCAAAGTATAATAATATATGCATAAAATGCGGTGCATGTATAAAAAAATGTCCTATGGGTGCAAGGTATTATGATGATGAAGGATATTTATATCATAAAAGCGAACTTGAAGAAATGTATCAAAGAAGAGCAGAAAACGAAATATTTTAAAAGCTGTGGAACTCCACAGCTTTTTTAAAGTAAATCTTCTCTTCTTTTTTTCGTTTCTTTCAATGATTCTTCATTCATATATTCTTCTATTTTTTTATGATGTCCGCTAAGTAAAACAGGTGGAACTTTAAGCCCCATAAACTCTTCTGGTCTTGTATACTGACTTGCCTCAAGCATTCCATTTTCAAAACTCTCGTTTTTATAACTTTCACTGTTTCCAAGAACTCCGTCAACATATCGGCTTACTGTATCCATAAATACCATTGCCGCAATATGCCCTCCTGTTAAAATATAATCCCCTATACATATTTCTTCGTCTACACAAAGGTCTATGGCTCTCTGATCGATTCCTTCATAGTGACCACATAAAAGTATAACTTCATCAAGTTTTGCATATTCGTTCGCAAGAGCACTGTTAAAAACTTTTCCTCTTGGAGAAAAATATATAACGGGAACATTTCTTTGTTTTTTTATGTCAGTTACACAGTCATAAACAGGTTCTGCTTTCATAAGCATTCCTGCTCCTCCCCCGTAAATTTCATCATCTACTCTTCTGTGTTTATCCTTTGAATAATCTCTTATATTTATCGCATTTATTTCAAGTTTGTTGTTTTTTACCCCTCTTCCTATAATGCCCACATCTTTATATGCTTCTATCATTTCAGGATAAAGCGTAAGTACGTTATAAATCATGTTTTCTCCCTAATAAACTAAATTTTTCTTATTTATTTTAATGTATTCATCTTCAACTATTTCAAGTATATTTTCTTCTAAGGCAGGTAACATTTGTTCCTTTCCGTCTATTTTAAATACATATATATCAACTGCGGCAGGAGTTAAAACATCAACCATTACTCCTATTTCTTCCCCGTTTTCATCAAGAACTTTAAGCCCTTTTAAATCTTCAATAAAATATTCACCTTCATCTAAATCTACACTGTCTTCTCTTAATACTTCTATAAAATTATTTTTTAACTTTTCAGCAATATTTCTATCGTCAATTTCTTTAAGCTTTAAAATAATATGATTTTTGTTTATTCTTGCAGATACCGCATTATATTCTTTTCCTTTTATAAAACATCTTTCAAGCTTTTTAAATCTATTCATATCATCAGTTAAAGGAAGAACTTTTAACTCTCCTTTTATACCATGCACATTAAAAATCTTTCCAATTACTATATTTTCTTTCATAATTATCCATTCCTTGTATTTTTTGTATTATTATATTTTATCAAAAATAAAATTTCTTTTCCATATTTATAATAAATATTAATAAAATATGGTAAAATATTATATAACAATATTGCATATGGAGGCATAACAATTATGGACAAAAGAATAGAACAATTAGCACATA
Organism: Anaerofustis butyriciformans; assembly: GCF_036289385.1. Taxonomy (NCBI): domain Bacteria; kingdom Bacillati; phylum Bacillota; class Clostridia; order Eubacteriales; family Eubacteriaceae; genus Anaerofustis; species Anaerofustis butyriciformans. The sequence goes on along the minus strand of NZ_JAYFFH010000003.1, from coordinate 49,332 downwards.
ATTTAGTCACTTTTTCAACTAACGTTCAAAAAGGTGAAAAAGTTTTAATAAATGCAGGCGGAATAGAAGATACAAGAGATCTTGTAAAAGCACTTGTAAGGGAAGTTTACAAAGCAGGAGGTTTCCCTTATCTTAAACTTACTGACTCAAGTGTAAACAGAGAAATATTAATGGGAGTAAGCAAAGAACAATTAGAATTCCAAAATGATTATGAATTATATCAAATGAAAGGAATGGATGCTTATATAGGCGTAGGCTGCAGCGCAAACGCAAGCGAATTAAGCGATGTTCCAAGTGAAAATATTTCTCTTCAATCATCTGTATTAAGACCTGTTTTAAGAGAAAGAGTAGACAACTCAAAATGGGTTATTTTAAGATATCCAAACAACTCAATGGCTCAAAGTGCAAAAATGAGCAAAGAAGCTTTTGAAGATTATTTCTTTGATGTTTGCTGTCTTGATTATTCTAAAATGGCAAAAGCAGTAGAACCATTAAAAGAACTTATGGAAAAAACAGATAAAGTAAGAATAGTAGGACCTGGAACAGATCTTACATTCTCAATAAAAGGAATGCCTGCTGTTCCATGCTGTGGAAATATGAATATTCCTGACGGAGAAATTTATACAGCACCTATAAAAGACAGCGTAAACGGTACTATTTCTTATAACACAAAAAGCGACTATTTAGGTTTTATATATGATAATATTAAACTAACATTTAAAGACGGAAAAATTATTGAAGCAACTTCAAACAATAACGAAAGAATCAATCAAGTTCTTGATATTGACGAAGGAGCAAGATATGTAGGTGAATTTGCTATTGGAATTAACCCATATATAAGCGAACCAATGCTTGATACATTATTCGATGAAAAAATATCAGGAAGTATTCACTTCACACCAGGATGTTGTTATGAAGATGCCGATAACGGAAACAAATCGTCACTTCACTGGGACCTTGTTTTAATCCAAACAGAGGAAAAAGGCGGCGGAGAAATTTATTTTGACGATGTACTAATCAGAAAAAACGGTTTATTTATACCGAAAGAATTACAAGGACTAAACCCTGAAAATCTAAAATAACCTTTTATATAGGGGGAAATTATTATGAAAAAAATCTTATCAACAATTTTGTCAATTTTACTTTTAATAAGTATATATGGCTGCAGTTTTACACAAGGCGAAGAAGTAGACATGACTAAATACAGCTCAAACATCGAAAAATCCGATAGAATTGATGTAATGAAAAATGAGGAAAGGTTAGATTTAATTTCGGGACACAATAATATTGAAGATTTTATAACAAGTCTAAAAATAGAAGAATGGAGAATGAAAGATTTACCTAAAGACTCAAAGGTAGATTTAGAATTTATTTTATATTCAACAAAGAATCAAGATGAAGAAGAAAGTGCGGATTATGAATTTGAAGAAAAAGGCCGTATCTTAACTTATGAAGATTCAAGATATTTAACATTCGAAATTAATAAAATACAGTTCAATTTTAAAGTTCCAAAAGAAGTTATTGAGTACTTAAATACATTTAAAAACTAAAAGAGACGAGATAAAATCTCGTCTTTTTTATGTTGGATAAAAATTAGTCGTCGCATCCGCAACTATTGCATGAACCACTTGTTGGGAAAAAGTCCCCAAATGCTGAAATATCTTCATTAAGAAAAGTTTCACAGAAGTTTGGAGCACATTCTTCTTCTCTGCATTCGTCAGGAAGTTCACAGTAACCAAATGTTGGAACTTTAAGACTTACTTTAGATATTGCATTTACAACAATAACAAAACCAAGAGTCATTGAAATTTGATTACCACAAGTTTTATTTACACAATTTGCTTCAACAAAACATTCACTTACTGGAGAGAATCTTCCTTGTCTTACGAATTTTCTGTTTAAATCAAATATTGTACTTACAGGTATTCTAATTTTATTATCTGATTGAACGGTATTTCCGCACATTGGTTTTGCAGGTACCGTAATAGTACAGCAATCGCATTTTCTTCTAAGTACTGCATAAATAGGGATAGCAACAACGCATTTTAATCTTGCATGACATTCATCCATTTCTGTGAAGAATGGTTCACATTCATAATGTTCTATTTCAGAAGCACCAAACTGAGCATAAAGGAATGTATAATCAGATAAATCACCATTTAATTCAAGTTCAAAAGGCATATTTTGCATACATTCTTTTTTTGAACATCCGTCATACACCTTATCAACAATTAGACATTCCACGCCTCTTGTATTTCTTTCTTCCACTTTTTATTCCTCCTAAATTTATGTTCTTATTTGTTTTACACTTTATAATATGAAGATTATCATTTTGTGTTACTTATAAACGTGATATAATAAATTTTATGATGGGAAATATTAATTTAGTAACACAAATTGAAGATAAAAAACTTGATGAAGCACAAATAGAGTGCGTAAATTCCAAAGAAAGAAATATACTTGCAATTGCGGGAGCAGGATGCGGAAAAACTACAACAATTCTTGCAAGAATAAAATATTTGATTCAGGAAGAAAAAATTCCGCCTGAGCAAATACTTGTACTGAGTTTTACAAATTCTTCAACTGATGAACTTATTGATAGAATTTCAAAAATAACAAAAGAAAAAATAAATGTATGCACTTTTCATAAACTTGGTAAAGATATTATAGATAATGTACACAGTGGCGATATAAGTATATATAAAGATACAATTGCAAAATTCGTAAACGAATATATAGATACAAAATTAAAAACAAACGAATATTTTGAAATGTACGATTTTATAATCAACTATTATCAGGAATATATAGACTTTATACAGTTTGAAAATAAAAAAGACGAACAAGATTACCTTTTTAACAAAGGAATTATAAGCCTTGATAATGAATATAAAATGACATTTGAAGAAAATGTCATTGCAAATTATCTATACTTAAACAACATTGAATATGAATATTTTAATACAAATATATATGGAAATGAATTTAAAAAACTATGCTCTGGATTTTATCTTACAAAATATGATAAATTCATATTTAATATAAATATAAATTCAAAAGGTGAAAAACCTTTATGGGGATATCCTAAAATACCTAAAATAGCATATAAAAATTACGATGCATACATCGAGTTTTTACATAACTACCCTATATTTAAAAATAAGGCAATATTTACATATTCTTATGATTTTGAAAAAGGAATTTTTAAAGAAGAACTAGAGAAAAAACTTAAAGAAAATAATATAGATATTAAGCTGTCATACTCAAATGTAGGTAAAGAAGTACATAAATTATTTAGATATAACATAAATTTTATAAAAAAATTAACTGCTAACTTTATTACCCTTATGAAAACTACCGCAAGAGATGAAAATGACATTCTTAATATAAATAACTACAGTTCAAAGCAGGAAGAACAAAGAGCAAAAGCATTTTTTAAAGTAGTTCTCCCAATATATAAGGCATATCAGAAAATGCTTAAAGACACAAAACAAATGGATTTTAATGATATGATTTTAACTGCTACGGAATATGTAAAAACATCTTTATATAAAAAAGGATATAAGCATATTTTAATAGATGAATTTCAAGATATATCTTATTCCAGAATGTCACTTATAAACGAAATTTATAAAAAACATAACTCACATATATTTGCGGTAGGAGATGATTATCAAAGTATATTCCGCTTTACGGGAAGTGATATTAATATTTTTTATGACTTTGAAAAAGAATATAATGCAAAAAAATATTTTATAGAAAAAAATTACAGGTTTGATAGAACCATTGCAAATGTAACAAACAAATTTATATTAAAGAATCCATATCAAATTAAAAAAACTCTTAAAAGCAGCAAAATAAACATTCTTCCAATTAATTTTGTTACAGCAAGGAAAAAAAGTGAATTATACAGAGTATTTTTAAAAGAAATATACAAACTGCCTAAAAACAGCGAAGTTATGCTTCTTGGCAGATACAAAAAAGATATAATTCCTTATGCTCAAACAAACGAAGTAAACATAATACTGCATGAAAATAACGAAATATCGGTAATACTCGAAAAAAGAAAAGATTTAAAAATTAAATTTCTAACTGTACATAAAGCGAAAGGTCTGGAATGTGATTATGTGTTTATACTTAATACATTTAACAGCTTAATGGGTTTCCCATGTAATATAACCGATGATAAATTAATAAAGATGTTACTTAAAAATAAGGAAGATTTTCCTCACAGTGAAGAAAGAAGATTATTTTATGTAGCCCTTACAAGAGCAAAAAAGAAAATATTTTTAATGGTAAATCAAAGCAGTATGTCTGGTTTTGTTAAAGAAATTATGGAATACAAAAAAGATTCAAACATATTACTATAAAATAGTGATATAATAAATAAAAAAGGAGGAAGAACATGATTTCAAAAGAAGCATTTGAATTATTAGATAATCAGCTACCAAAAGGAGCTTTTCTTACAGTAAAAAATAATGATGAAGTTAATACAATGGTAATAGGCTGGGCAACAGTCGGCAAAATATGGGGCAAAGACGTAATGACAGTAATGGTAAGATATTCAAGACGTACATATGATTTAATCAAAAACGCAAAAGACTTTACGGTAAGCGTTCCAGCTCTTGATACAATGAAAGAAGAAATTGCTTTTATGGGAACAAAATCAGGTAGAGATTTTGATAAATACAAAGAAACAAACTTACATTTAAAAGACTCAAAGAAAGTTGCATCTCCAATTATTGAAGAAGCAAAATTACATTTTGAATGTAAGATAATTTATAAACAAGCTATGGATCCTATGGGCATTGTTGACAAAGAAGGAATAGAAGACAGATTCTACGAAGGAAATAATGATTACCATGTTATATTCTATGCAAATATAGAAGACTGCTATGAAAACTAAAAGAGCTTACTTTTGTAAGTTCTTTTTATTATTCTACTTATAGTCAAATAATGCGTTATTAAAGCTTTTTATTTAATATATTTTTACAATTTTTATTATAAAAAACAAAAATTTAGTTGAATAAATTTTTCTTATATGATATACTTTTTAGGCTATGAGCTTAAATAGCTTTTTTATTATGGGTGTTCCTCTGCTTGAAGATGTAAGTAAGAATGCTTGAAGATGAAGGGAGGCACAAACAATGGATTTAATTAAATTAGTAGAAAACGAAAACCTTAAATCTGATATCCCTGAATTTAACGTTGGTGATACTGTAAAAGTTCACGTTAAAGTAGTAGAAGGAAAAAGAGAAAGAATCCAGGTTTTTGAAGGTATTGTGCTTAAAGAACAACACGGTGGAGTTCAAAAAACATTTACTGTAAGAAAAATTTCTTATGGTGTTGGTGTAGAAAGAACTTTCCCAATACACTCACCTAGAATTGACAAAATCGAAGTTACAAGAAGAGGTAGTGTAAGAAGAGCTAAACTTAACTATCTTAGAGATAGAGTTGGTAAAGCTGCTAAAGTTAAAGAAAAAAGAAACTAAAAAAAGTCCTATAAGGACTTTTTTTGTTGCTCTTTTTTATTTTTCTTTTTTAAAAAATGCTATACCCACACAGTGAGGACCTGCATGGGTTCCCACTACAGCACCAATATTGCTGGCAGGCAAAATATCAATATCTTTAAGTTCATCAAAATTATCCAACATATATTTTTCAAAATGAGAATAAGCTTCTTCATCATCTATATGTCCCATAAAAAATGCTTTATCTTTATCTATTCCGTATTCTCTTGCTTTATCTATAATAAATTGATATCCTTTTTTTCTTCCTCTTACTTTCTTTATTGGAACAACTTCTCCACCTGTTATTTCTATTACAGGCATTATATTTAAAGTATTACCAATAAATGCAGCACTCTTTGAAAGCCTTCCGCCAAGAACAAGATACTTATAGTCTTCAATTAATGCAAGTAAAGTACTGTTTCCTTTAATACTGTTTATTTCATCTTCTATTTCTTGCCCGCTAAGCCCCTTATCTCTTAACTTAGCGGCTTCTAAAACTAAATTACAAAGACTTAAAGTAACACATGTTGAATCAATAACATGAACTCTATTTTTTCTGTCATTATCAAGAGAATCTCTTACAACGACTGCAGAATTATAAGAACCACTTAATTTAGAAGATAAAGTTATTACTACAACTTCTTCTCCGTTTTCAGTAAATTGCAAGAATAAATCTCTTAATTTCCCTACAGGAATTTGACTTGTTGTAGGAAGTTCTTTACATATTGCAAGTTTATCAAAAAACTCTCGATGATTAATTGTTACGCCATCAATATATTCCTCTTCGCCAAAATAAATATTAAGAGGATACACGTTAATATCGTGCTCTTTCATTTGTTCCTTTGTTAAATCGGCAGTAGAATCCGTTAAAATATTTACTTTCATTACATATTCTCCATATAAGGTATTAATATAAAATATACTATTTTAAATTTTTATTGTCAATAATTATAATTATGTTTTAAAAATATTGTTAATAACGAATTTCAATTCCCATCATTTAAAAATTATAATATAAAACCGCCATCTACACTTATAACTTCTCCGGTAATAAAAGAAGCCTTTTTATCACAAAGAAACAAAACTGCATTTGCAACATCTTCAGGGGTTCCAATTCTGTTTATAGGAGTTTCTTCAATTAAAGACTCCATATCTTCTTTCGACAAATGATTATTCATTTTCGTATCTATAACTCCGGGAGCAACAACATTAACATTTATTCCGCTAGGTCCAACCTCTTTTGCAAGAGCTTTGCTCATTCCTATAAGAGCAGCTTTTGAAGCAGAATAACATACTTCCATGCTTGCTCCGCTTATTCCCCACATGGAAGATATGTTTATTATATTTCCGCTTTTTTTATTAATCATATCAGGTAAAAAGGCTTTTGTAAGCATAAAAGCACTTTTTACATTAACATCAAAAACGTTATCCCATTCCTCACAGGTAGTCTCATCAAAAAACTTAACAAGACTTACTCCTGCATTGTTTACTACTATATTGACAGTGTTAAAAGTAGCATACACCTCTTCTTTTATCTTTAATACATCGCTTTCTTTCGATAAATCTCCTTTAAGCATCAATACTCTTTTATCAGTTAAAGAAAATTCATCTTCTAAAGCTTTTTTATTTTTGTTATATAGCAAAACGATATTATAACCTTCATTATAAAAAGCTTTTGAAATTGCAATCCCAATTCCTCCGCTTGCTCCGCTTATAACTACTGTTTTGTTATTCATTACGATAATCTTTCTTCAATAAGTTTTGCAAGAGATGTTGCATCTTCTTTAATTTCATTTTGGTTTTCACCTTCAATCATAACTCTTACCAAAGGTTCTGTACCACTTGTTCTTATTAATACTCTTCCGTTTCCTGCATATTTATCTTCAATTGCTTTTATAGCTTCTAAAATCACACTGTCTTTTTCATAATCATGTTTTTTATCATTATCAACAGTTGCATTTATTAATACTTGAGGATAAATAGAAACATCTTTTGCAAGTTCATCAATATTTTTACCACATTCTTTTACAACTTTACATACAAATAAAGCAGTAGCGATTCCGTCTCCTGTAGAATTAATATCTGAAAGAATAACGTGTCCTGATTGTTCTCCACCTATGTTATATCCTTCATTAAGCATTCTTTCTACAACATATCTGTCCCCTACACCTGTTTCGCTTATTTTAATGCCTTTCTTTTCAAGTGCCTTTTTAACTCCAAGGTTACTCATAACAGTTAAAACAAGAGTATCTTTGTTTAGTTTTCCTTTTTCTTTCATATAACAACTTAAAAGATACATTATCTTATCTCCGTCAAAAGCTTGTCCTTTGCTGTCAACCATGATAACTCTATCTCCATCACCATCAAAAGCTATACCAAAATCTGCATTCTTTTCTAAAACAGTTCTTGATAAATTAGCAATATGAGTTGAACCACATTTATCGTTTATATTAATTCCGTTTGGATCATTTGCAATAACTTTAATATTTGCTCCAAGTTTTTCAAATACTTCTTCACCTACTTTATATGTAGCACCATTTGCTAAATCTAGAACAATATTAAGTCCACTTAAAGATTTTACCCCTATTTTTGATAAAAGATATTTAATGTAAATTTCTCCAGGATAAGCAATTTTTGTTTCCCTACCTATTCTTTCTCCTGAAATGCTTCTATCTCTTACCTTTTCAAAGATATATCTTTCTATTTCATCTTCAACTTCATCAGGAAGTTTATGTCCTGTTTTACTAAAGAATTTTATTCCATTATATTCATATGGATTGTGTGATGCAGAAATAACAATACCACTATCAGCATTAAATTCTTTAACCAATACAGCAACAGCAGGTGTTGGAATAACTCCCGCATTAAGTACGTTTCCTCCTGCAGACATAATCCCACTTACAAGACCTGCATAAATCATATCTCCAGATATTCTTGTATCCATACCTACCACAAATGTAGGAGGATTTCCATTATCCTTTGTAAGTTTCATTGTTGCCGCATATCCTATTTTATGAGCAAGTTTTGATGTAAGCTGAGTATTAGCAACTCCTCTTACTCCGTCTGTTCCAAATAATCTTCCCATATTAACCCCCTTAATTTTCGTTTATTGCTTGAGCCGCTTTTATGCCGTCGACAGCACTGGAAAGTATACCGCCGGCGTATCCCGCACCTTCTCCTACAGGATAAAGCCCTTTTATATTTTCACTTTCTAAAGTTATTTTATCTCTTAAAATTCTTATAGGAGATGAAGTTCTTGTTTCAACTCCGGTTATTATACCATTATAGAAGGTGTTAAAAAATCCATGGAAATAACCAAAAGAATCTTTTATTGATGATATTAAATTATCAGGTAGAAGTTCATTCAAGTCACATTCCTTTACTCCAGGCAAATAACTTGGTTTAACATCAACACTGCCTTTTATATTTAAAAAATCAGTTATCTTCATATAAGGAGCTTTATAATCTTTTCCACCCATTTCAAAAGCTTTTCTTTCAAGTTTTTCTTGAAATTCAACTCCTGCAAAAAGTCCTCTTCCATAGTCATTTTCATTTACGTTTACTACTATTGCGGAGTTTGTATTTATCATATTTCTGCTTCTAAAACTCATTCCGTTTGTAACAACTTGACCTTTTGAACTTGCACCTGCAATTACTACACCACCAGGACAGTTACAGAATGAATATATCCCTTTTTTTGTATTTTCATCATGGAAGGTAAGATTGTAACTTCCTGCTCCAAGTTCACTATGTCCGGCATAAGATGCATAACAACAACTATCTATATCTTCTCTTAAATGCTCAACCCTAAACCCTACGGCAAAAGGCTTGTTTTCCATATTAACATTATGTTTTGCAAGCATTTTAAAAGTATCCCTTGCTCCATTGCCTATACCAAGAACAACAGTATCCGATAAGTATTCATCTTTATCGTTTATTATAACACCTTTTATCTCGTTTTGTTCTATAATTAAATCAGTAACGGTAGAATTAAAATAGAACTTTCCACCGTAATATTCTATCAGTGCTTTTAAATCATCTACAATTACTCTTAATTTATCTGTACCAAGATGAGGTTTATTAAGATATCTTATATCTTTTGGTGCACCACATTTTATAAAGGTATCTAAAACTTCATATTTTAAATTTCCTTTTATTCTGGAATTTATTTTTCCATCTGAAAAAGTTCCAGCCCCTCCAAGTCCGAACTGAACATTGGAATTTTCATTTAATACCCCATTATCAAAGAAATTTTTAACTGTCTTAACTCTGTTTTTTATATCCTCTCCTCTTTCAAAAACAAGAGGTTCATATCCCATTTTCGCAAGGTATAAAGCGGCAAAAAGACCGCTTGGTCCACTACCTACAACTATTGGATTAATATTTTTTTTCTTTGTTAAATCCAGTTTAGGAATACTTTTTTCTTTATATAAACTTACTTTAAACCCTACATTATGAGGTTTTACAGGATAATCCAATGTAACACTGTATACATAATAAATCCCGTCACTATATCTTTTTCTTGCATCTAAAGACTTTCTTAAAATTTTAAAATGTTTTACTTTTTGTTCAGTTAATCTAAGTTTGTTTATTATAGCTTCTCTCTCGCCTACTCCCGATAAATTATCTATATTTATTTTTATATTTTCTATTAAATATTTTCTCACTTTAATATTATTCCTTTGTTATTTTTACCAAAACACTGTTTTGGCTTACACTTTTTATACTTACACCTTCAGGTAAGCCTTGTGTACTAATTTTTATATCAACATTATATTCGCCTTCTTTTAATCCTGATAAATCAATTGAACCGGTAAGATTTTTTTCTGATATGGAACTTAAATCCTCTTCTTCTCCTGATAGAAGAACACTTATATTTTCATCCAAAACTTCTGCAGTAAGCCCACTTCCTAAATAGTCAAAAGTAAATGAATTTATATATACGGTTTTTTGATTTTGTTTGTCTATAAATACATTAACTCCAATACTATCTTTTGCGTTTACAATGTGAATACCCTGAGGAATATCTAATTTAACATTTTTTTCAAAGGTTTCATTAACTTCGTCTAAAGAAATACTTTCAGTATTAATCTCATTTACCGTATTTAAAATTTCATCCTTTCCGGAAATAGTTACGGTTGTTACACTTGGTTTAATAGAAGTAACCTTATACCCATCCATAACACTTCCTGATGTTTTTACTTTTATGGGAACATTTTTTACTTTACCGATTGAAACTTTTACGTTTGTTGTAGCAGGAGATAAAGTTACATCCTCTATTTTCTTATTGTTTGCATCAACGGCATAAAGTGTTGCAGGAGACGAAAAGTCACCACTTTTATTTGTTACATCAACATTTCCCATTATAGCTTCAACTTTATCAACACTATCAGAAGGACCGCTTATATTAACATCTTCTACTTCGGAAGAAAGCGACAATACACTATATCCTTCCTTTACCTGTCCTGTTGATTTTATAACAGGAACACTTAAACTTTTATTGCCTATCTTATCAACTGTAACCTTAATGGTATTTGGATTTTGATCAACTATAGTAACATCATTTGGAACACCTTTTATATTAATATTTAGTGTATAAGTCCCTTCGCTTGAAATATCTTTTAAATCTACACTTGCCTGTATATTTTTGTTATCAAGACTTTTTACTAAAGAGCCTTTTCCATAAATTTTCATACTGTCTATATTATCAGTTGAAACAGAAATAATAAAATCATTTTGCTCTAGTATTGAAGTATTTGTAAGAACAATAGGTATATCTTCGATTTTACTGTATACAATGTTGTCACTATCATTATTTGCATATACCCATAAAAGAAGAGCTAGCAAAAAAGATATCAATAAAGTTACTATTTTACTATTATTCTTTCCCATTGCTACCTTTTCTCCTTAATATTTTTGATTTAGAATTTTTATGAGCAGGTTCTTCTACTAAAATTTCAGTAAGAATTCTTCTTATACCTCTTTCCCCCACGAACCTTGATAGTTTCCCATTAATAGCATAAGAAATAACACCTGTTTCTTCGGATACCATTAATGAAACACAGTCTGAATGTTCACTTATTCCAATTCCTGCACGATGTCTTGTTCCTATACTTGTTGAAAGTTGTTTATTTTGAGAAAGAGGAAGCAGACATGCCGCAGCCCTTATTCTTAAAGTTTCTCTATTTATTATTACAGCACCGTCATGAAGAGGTGTAGCATATTGAAAAATATTATTGATAAGCTCTGTACTTAATAAACTATCAAGTTTTACCCCGGTTTCTACAACATCATCAAGAGGAACCTGTCTTTCTATAACAACAAGAAGTCCTGTTTTTGTCTTTGATAAATCACTTATACTTTGAACAATTTGATCCACCGCAACAGAAGGAGAATCTAAATCTTTGTCAACAAAAATATCTTTTATGTTTTTTACATTTGTTTTACCGATTGTTTCAAGCATTTTTCTAAGCTCTGGCTGAAACATAATAAGCAAAGCTAAAAATCCTACGGTTATTATATTTTTAAAAACAAAGTTTACGGTTACAAGCCCTAACCAATCACTGACCTGAGTGATAACCAAAATTATAATTATCCCCTTTGCAACCTGTTCTGCCTGAGTTCCTTTTATAAGTCTTATAATTGCATATATAATAAATGTCATTATAAGAATATCAACGGCAGATAATATGCTAAAGGACTCAAAAATTTGAGTAAACAACGATGTTATCTGAGACATTATCATTACCTTCCCTAAGTAAATTTATTTTTTATATTATTGACTTATATTATTTTTTTAATATTTTCAATAGTGAAAACACAATAATATTATACATTATTTTATTAAAATTGTTTAAATTTAATGAAATATTAATATATAAATTAATTCATATAAAATTTTTTTAAAGTACGTTAAACTAAATTTTAAATTAATATTATAATTATGTACTTATAAAAATCAATATAAAAAAGGCACATTAAGTGCCTTTTATTATTTTAATTCAAATAAATTTAATATATCGTCTGTTATATTATCAAGCCCTTGTTTTATCGCACTACTTAAAGAGTTATAGTGTTCCACTTTATCAGAAAAATAAACATTTTTTACTTGAGGATATTTTTCTTTAATTAAAGTGCTAATTTTACCCTTTTTTTCATCTGATAAACTTGAAGAACCTGTTTTTGTCTTTACTGCACAGTATGCTTTATCACCTATTAATGCAATTTTCACATCTTCAATTCCGGAAATTTTCTTCACTGATGTATAAACGCCGTCCCCTTCTTGTTTATATTTATATGACTCTGAGGATTCATAATATCCGGAATCATTGTTTGTATATTCTCTATACATTCCGTTATAATCAAATTGATAAGGGTTTATGCCATTATTATTTTTCACGCTTTCAGAAGAATTATTTCCTGTTAAATCTTCCGTTAAATTTTCAGCACCGTTTTTTACATCATTTCCAATATTTTCTGCGCTATCCTTAACATCATTTGCAGCATTATTCATTTGATTTTTTACAGCATTATCTGTATTTGAATTTCCACATCCTACAAAAGAAGTTAACATAAAAGCAGAAATAATCATAACCATTAAAGTTTTTTTATTCATTAAAATCCTCCTTTCTGTATTAGTATTTAGAAAGAAGAATTTTATATGCTGGTAATAAATTGCTTAAAAAGTATTATTTTCTATCAAAGCAGACAAATTTTTCCCGTACTTACACTTATGTACATAAGCCAGTATCCAAAGCCGTCATAAACCGTCGGTTCATAATAAATAAATCCCGTTGAGCCCATAAAAGGCTGTGTATTATCTTTTTTTGAACCAAGTACACCGTAAATATAATATTTAACTTCTTCATCTTTAAAAAACTTTCCAAAAATCCAGCTTGGAAGAATTGCATTTTCTAAATTTTTATTTTTAAATCCCATATAAGGATAAAGTATTGGCATAACAAAACCATTATAAATAATATTAATATTATTTAATTTTTCTTCAAATTCATCCATTATGTAGAACTTATAATTACTATCTAAATCAGTAAAATTTTCTAATGAAAAATTTTTTAAAACATCATCTATTAATATATTATTTGCATTAATTATTTTTTTTATTTTATTTTTATCTTCTTCTTCATCTTTATCTTGAAATTCAAATTCTTGATTTATTTCTTTTTCATCATTTATATTTTTATTATTTTCTTTTTCATTTTTATTTGAAAAAATATCAAATAAATCTTCCAAAATATCCAGCTGTTCTTCTTTTTCTAAAATAGAATTTTTATCTTCCTTTTCATCTTCCTCTTCCTTTTCATTTTCAGGTTTTATTTGATTATTTAGATTCAAATCCATTAATTCATTTTCTTCTTTTATAATATTTATATCTTCTTTTAAAATATTCTTTTCCGATTCTTTTCTTTTTTCATCAAAAAAAGGTATATCAAGTTCTTTTTCATTTTCATAATCAAATAAGATTTCACCTGAATATATATCAACTATTTCAATCTTATTAAAACTCTCTACTTTATTTTTTTCTATATTTATTATTTTTTGTAAATTCTTTTCTTTTTCTGTTTTAAATATAGCCGCAGTATATTCTCTATTTCCCATGATAAAAACAACAGCATATTCACTTATTGGAAGAGAAGTTATTTTCAAAGTAATAGAAAGAAAATCTTCATTTTCTTTTATATCAAAATGCATTTTTGCATTATCGTTTTTCAAATTAACAAATTCTTCATTATTAATATTTAACATATTTTTCCTCCTAACTTATTATATTTATATTCCGATAATTTTAATTTATGATAACTTAACATATTGTATTTATTTTTAAAGTATTATATATTAGACAAAAGAAGGTGAATAAAATGTCAAAAATATGTGCACATAGAGGAATGCTTAATATAAAACCGGAAAATACAATTAGTTCTTTTAAAGAAGCATTAAAATATGATATTGATGGAATTGAACTTGATGTTCATCTTACAAAAGATGAAAAGATAGTTGTATTTCACGATTTCGATTTAAAAAGAATGTGTAATAACAACTCTTATATAAAAGATTTAACTTATGAAGAACTAAAAGAAATAAAAGTAAATGATATTGAATCTATTCCTCAGCTGTTTGAAGTATTGGAACTTATAAAAAACAAAAATATTATTTTAAATATAGAATTAAAAGCATCAAGTGAAATTTATAGTGGTATAGAAGAAAAGGTTTTAAATTTAATAAACGATTATGAAATAAAAGACAAAATCATAATTTCCTCCTTTGACCATAGAGCGTTAAAAATAGTAAAAGATATAGACAAAGAAATAAAAGTCGGAGCATTATATCAAGGATTTTTTGATAATATCGTTAAATATGCAGTAGATAACAAATTTGATGCAATACATCCTCATTTTTTAGATATAGATAAAAAAATAGTAAAGGAAGCAAAAGAAAATAACATAAAAATAAATTGTTATACTATTAACAATATGCTTGCATATAATTATATAAAACATTTGGATGTGGATATGATAATAACAAATATCGCAGACAAAATTTTAAAAAGAGGAAATAAATGAAAAAAAAATGTTTTATAATTTTATTATTTATCTGCTTAATTATTTTTACAGGGTGCGGGGATAAAAAAGACTATGTAACAACTTTAAATCTCAATAAAACGGCAATAAAACTTGAAGATTTAACCTATGAAAAAAACGGGAAAAATCTTCCTATATTTTATAATATGACAGTGCCAAGCGATGAAGAAATAAAAAACATATATAAGTTAAATAAAGAAGATTTCAATGAAATTATAATAAAACAATCTGCACTCTCTTCTAAAAGTTCTTTATTCATCATTGCAAACGTAAAAGAAGAAAATAAAGAAAAAGTAAAAGAAGCATTAGATAAATACATGATAAATTATGAAAAAATATGGAAAGAACAAGATAGAACAGAATACAATCTTGTCTTAAACAGAACATTCTACGAAAACGGAAATTATTTTATATATGTAATTTCTTATGATAACAATGAGGTAATGGATACAATTTTATCTCTTTTTGAAGAGAAAGAGAAATAATAAAAAAAGACCCTTAAGGGTCTTTTTTATTTTAATATATCTTTACTTCTGTCAACATATGTTGTATGTAAAATTTCATGAGCTTTATGAGAATTTGGCTCACCTAAATATTCTTCATAAACTTTTTTAACCGCTGGATTATCATGAGATTTTCTTGTTGGTCTAACGTTCTTATCTTGGTTATATAATACTTTTGCTCTTTCTTTTGCAAGAGATAAACCTGCATTAATAAGTTGGCTGTTTACGATTGGTTGTCCACCACCGTTTACACATCCACCAGGACATGCCATACATTCGATAAAGTCATAATCAGTTTCACCTTTTTTAACTTTATCCATAAGTTTTCTTATGTTTGCTCCACCGTGAACAACAGCAACTTTTATTTTTTTATCACCAGCTTTGATTACAGCTTCTTTAAGTCCTTCAAGACCTCTTACTTCTTCATAATCAATTTTTTCAGATACTTCACCGGTGATAGCTTCAACTGCAGTTCTTGCAGCAGCTTCCATAACCCCGCCTGTTGCACCGAATATTACGCCGGCACCTGAACTTTCACCATAAATTGGATCAAATTCTTCATCTTCAAGATTTTTAAAGTCAATACCTGCTTCTTTAATCATTCTTGCAAGTTCTCTTGTTGTGATACATACATCGCTGTCATAGTTATCGCCTTCCATTAATTGTTCTCTTCCAACTTCAAATTTCTTAGCAACACAAGGCATAACACTTACAACATAAATATCATCAGGATTAATATTATTAGTTTCAGCATAGTGTGTTTTTATTAAAGCACCTGCCATAGCTTGAGGTGATTTACAAGAAGAAAGGTTTGGAATAAGTTCTGGGAATTCTTGTTCACAGAATTTAACCCATGAAGGACAACAGCTTGTAAGCATTGGAAGAGTTCCTCCGTTTGTAACTCTGTCTACAAGTTCATGAGCTTCTTCCATAATTGTCATATCAGCACCAAAGTCTGTATCAAAAACTTTATCAAAGCCAAGTCTTCTTAGAGCAGCAACCATTTTACCTGTTACATCTGTGCCGATTTCATATCCGAATTCTTCTCCAAGAGCAGCTCTTATTGCAGGAGCAGGTTGAACAACAACATGTTTGTTTTCATCACATAATGCTTCCCATACTTCATCTACATTTACTTTTTCAGTTAAGGCACCTACAGGACAGTTAATAACACATTGTCCACAGTTGATACAGTTTGTATCAGCTAAATAATCACCTTTAACAGGTCTTGCTTTTGAATCAAATCCGTTATCTTTACCGATTAAAGCACCGATACCTTGAATTTTACTACATGTGTTTATACATCTTTTACAGAAAATACATTTAGATTCATCTCTTACGATTGAAACAGATTTATCATCATATGCATCTGATGAAAAATCTCCGCTGAAAGGAACAGTGCTTACTCCTAAATCATTTGCAAGAGTTTGAAGTTCACAGTTTCCGCTTCTTATACAAGTTGTACAATCTCTGTTATGGTCAGAAAGTGTAAGTTCCATTGTATTTTTTCTTGATTCTCTTACTTTAGGAGAGTTTGTAAATACTTCCATTCCTTCTTTTACAGGGAAGTTACAAGCACTTCTTAAAACATCAGAACCTTTAATTTCAACTACACACATTCTACAAGCACCAATTTTGTTATGTTCTAAAAAACATAATGTAGGAATATTAATTCCGATTTGTCTTGCAGCTTCAAGAACCGTTGTTTTATCTTCAACGCAAACATCAACATTATTTATCTTTAAATTTACCATCTTTTCATTTACTCCTTGACTACTCTTTTATAAAATCAGAACTGAAATTTTCAAGTGCACTTAAAATAGGAGCGGCACCCTTTTGTCCTATAGGGCAAAGAGTTCCAATACTCATATTTTTTGCAATTGCTTTTACTTTGCTGTAATCATCTTTTTCTGAAATATCAGAAACGATTTTCTTAACCATTTCATCCATTCTTTTTACCCCAACCTTACAAGGGAAACATTTACCGCAAGATTGAATTAATAAGAATTGTAAGTAATCTGATATTTCTTTTGCCATATCAGTTGTTTGATCGATAACAACAACAAGAGCAGTACCTCTTATTATTCCATTCATCATTAAAGCCATAAAGTTTACAGGTTTAGAAACTTCACAAGCTGGTAAATATTCACCATAAGGAGCTCCTACTTTGATAGATTTAACATTTCCTGTTGCACCACCTGCAAGTTCAATAAGTTGTTCATATGTAACGCCGTTTTCAACATTGTAAATTCCAGGATTTTTTACTTTACCACCGATTGCAACACCTTTAAATCCTTTTTCAGGAAGTGTTTTATAGCTGTCTTGAACAATTACAAGTAAGTTAGCTAAAATTTCTGCATTTACATTTAAGCCTTCTTTGCTTTCTTTTACAACACTTATTTCTTTATCTAATAAACCGTAAGCTTTTGCATCGTTAACAGCTTTTGATACTCTTCTAAATGCAAGGTCATCTTTTGCTACAATATAACCTTCTTTTGCACCGCTTACTTCCATAACAATAAGCATTGATTCAACAATTACGTGAGGAGCTTCGATTAAAACTTTATTGTCTGCAGCAGCTAAAGCATCTAGTGTTTCACAAACAACAACCTCAGCACCTTTCCAATTATCACAGCAAAGTTCGTCTTGTTTTCTTCTATCAACAAGTAAAGCGTCACTTGCAAGTTTAATTACATCAACTTCGCCTTTTAAAACTTTTTCTTTTGCTTTGTAACCATCAAATGCTATATAATCATCGATACATTCAGGATTTGTTGCACCACAATATTTAATAGCATTTTTCTTTTGATTAACCAAAACTTTTGGATCAACTTTTTCCATAACTTCTTTTATTTACCTCCAAATAGTTTATATATAAGACTTTAAACGAAAAATCTTATTATTCCTTTTTATTACACATTCACAGTTATAATATCAAAATATGTCTAATTTTTCAACTTAATTTAAAATAGAAAAATAAAAAAACTCACTTGTTTTAAGTGAGTTTTTCATTATCTTTTATATCTTCATCATTTTTTTCATCTTTAGGAAGATAATACATACATTTTTCGTTTAGTGATGAAATATAAAAAGGTACCGTATTTAATGTACACACTCCTTTTTCTTGAAATTTACAATCAAGGGTACAAATAATATTAATCATGAATCCTCTCCCAATATAAGTAATTACTATGAGTATTGACATTTTTGTGCTAAAATATAAATAAATATTTTTATGAAGGAATATCATGGAAGAAGGAAAATTAACCAATCATACATTACAAAAAATCTTATTTGATAAAATTAATATAAAAAACAAAGAAGTTTTAATAGGTGCAGGAATAGGAAAAGACACAGCTCTTTTAAATTTTGAAGAAGATTTATTTTCAATATCCACAGACCCTATAACAGGAAGTAAAAACGGAATAGGACGACTATGCGTAAATATTTCATGCAACGATATTGCAACATCAATGGCAACACCTGTTGCAATGATGGTAACAATGCTTATTCCAACCTATGCCAATATAGAAGATGTAGAAGAAATAATAGATGAAATACTTCTAACCTGCGAAGAAAATAATGTTGATTTAATCGGAGGACATACAGAAGTTACTTCAAGTGTAAATAAATTTATCTTAAGCGGTGTATGTATCGGAAGAAAAGAAAATATTTCTCATCCTATCCCAAAGGCTAATGATAAAATAGTAATGAGTAAATATGCAGGGCTTGAAGGAAGTGCTATTATAAGCCTTGATTTAAAAGAAGAGGTAGAAAAGTTCTTGACAAAAGAAGAAATATCAAAAACATCAAAGCTAATAAAAGATACATCCGTAATAAAAGAAGGACTAATAGCAAAAAATCTTAATGTGAGTCTTCTTCATGATGCAACTGAAGGTGGTATTTTAGGGGGAGTTTGGGAAATGGCAGAAAATTCAGGGCTTGGAGCCATTATAGATATTGACAAAATATTAATTTTGGATGAAACAAAAAAAATTGCAAAACATTTTAACATAAACCCATATAAGCTTATATCCAGCGGAGTAATGCTATTCATTACTGATGATGATGAAAAATTAAAAAAAGAGTTAGATAAACAAAACATTCCTTCATCTACAATAGGATATTTAACAAAGGAAAAAGAAATTTATACTTTAAAAAACGGAGTAAAAGAAATATTATCTCCACCATTACAAGATGAATTATATAAAGTAATATAAAAACAAGCATTTAGCTTGTTTTTTTAATACTCACTTATTGCATTTACAGGACAGCTTTCTATTGCTTCCCTTGCAAGTGTTATTTCAGAATCACTCTCAGGATTTCTTATTACCCCTGATTTACCGTCTGATTCTATTTCAAATATATCTTCACAAAGAGAAACACATAGTCCACATGAAATACAACTATCTTTATTTATTTTAAGTTTCATGTTTATCCTCCTTAAATTTATCAATTAATATTATTTACCAGTAATTTTTTTATATTCTTTATTTTCTTATAAAATAAAAAATTAATAAAAATACAATATAAAGAGAATTACTACCTATAAAAAAAAGAGGCATAAGCCTCTTTTTTTTTACTATGATAATTCCAAAGCACCGGTATATAGTCTGTAATATGTACCGTGTTTTTTGATAAGTTCTTCATGGTTACCTCTTTCGATTATTGTACCATGTTCCAAAACTATAATTGCATCTGAGTTTCTTATTGTAGAAAGTCTATGAGCAATAACAAATACGGTTCTTCCTTCCATTAATTTATCCATACCATCTTGAACGATTTTTTCTGTTCTGGTATCAATACTTGATGTTGCTTCATCAAGAATAAGTACAGGAGGGTTATTAAGAGCCGCTCTTGCTATACTAAGTAGCTGTCTTTGTCCTTGAGATAATTCTTCACCTGTACCTGAAATAACTGTATCATATCCTTCAGGTAACATCTTAATAAAGTGGTCGGCATTTACTAGTTTTGCAGCAGCATATACTTCTTCATCTGTTGCATCCAGTTTACCGTATCTGATATTTTCTTTTATTGTTCCCGTAAACAAGTTCGTATCTTGTAAAACTATTCCAAGAGATCTTCTTAAATCTTCTTTCTTTATTTTGTTTACGTTAATTCCATCATATCTGATTTTGCCTTCAGTAACGTCATAGAATCTGTTTATTAAGTTCGTTATTGTTGTTTTACCGGCCCCCGTTGAACCTACAAAAGCTATTTTTTGACCAGGTTTTGCATAAATATTTAATTTATGTAGAACTATTTTTTCAGGATTATACCCAAACGTCATGTCAATAAATCTAACATCACCATTTAACTGAGTATAAGTTACGCTTCCGTCTCCATGAGGATGTTTCCAAGCCCATTTTCCTGTTCTCTTTTCACTTTCGGTAATATTACCATCTTCATCAATATTTGCATTAACTAAAGTAACATATCCGTCATCTTGTTCACCTTCTTCATCCATCATATCAAATATTCTCTCAGCTCCTGCAAGAGCCATGATTATAGGGTTTAACTGACCTGAAATTTGACTGAATGGGAAGTTAAAGTTTCTTGTAAGTTGAAGGAATGAAGCAATACCACCAAGAGTAAGTCCTCCAACGCCTGAAATGGCAAGTGCACCACCTAAAATAGCTGTTAAAACGTATTGTATATATCCAATATTCGCTATTACGGGAATAATAATGTTAGCATATTTATTTGCCTTTGCAGAACTTTCATAAAGCTGATCATTTATTTTATCAAAGTCCACCTTACTTTGTTCTTCGTGACAGAATACTTTGACTACTTTTTGTCCACTCATCATTTCTTCCACATAACCATCTAGGATACCTATGTTTCTTTGTTGTTTTGCGAAGTATTCACCACTTTTTCCACCAATTATTTTGGTTGCAAGTGTCATAATTGCAATCATGCAAATTGCAAGAAGAGATAAAGGAATGCTAATATAAATCATTGCACAGAATACCGCAACAACTGTTACTATTGCAGAAAATACTTGAGGTAAACTTTGACAAATCATCTGTCTTAAAGTATCGGTATCATTTGTGTAAAGACTCATAAGTTCTCCGTGAGGATGAGTATCAAAGTATCTTATTGATAAAGTCTGCATATGTTCAAACATATCATCTCTTACTTTTTTAAGAACACCTTGACCGATATTTACCATTAATCTCATATAAATGAATGTACAAGCTACACCAACATAATATATACAAGCAAATGTTAAAATAGCTCTTACAATAATTGTAAAATCAGGAGCAACACTGTTTATTAAAGGTGTAATACAATCATCTATCAAGTACATCAAAAATACAGAACTTGCCATACTTGCAATAGAACTTATAATAATAGAAACAAATACGAATATAAATTGTATTTTATAACTTTTTAGTGCATATTTTAAAAGTCTAGCAGCTGTTTTCAAATAATGAGGCTTTTTATTTGTTCTTTTATCCATTATTCTTGGCCTCCCTTCATTTGAGAATTATATACATCTTGATATATTGCATTTGTCTTTAGAAGTTCTTCATGAGTACCAATTTGGTCAATTCTACCATTATCAAGAACAATTATCTTGTCGGCATCTTCAACTGAAGAAATTCTTTGGGCAATAATAATTTTTGTAGTTCCCGGTATTTTTTCTCTAAAAGCTTGTCTGATTAGAGCATCTGTTTTTGTATCTACGGCACTTGTAGAGTCATCTAAGATAAGTATCTTAGGTTTTTTAAGAAGTGCTCTTGCAATACATAAACGTTGTTTTTGTCCACCTGAAACATTTGTACCGCCTTGCTCTATTTTTGTATTGTATTTATCTGGGAATTCACTGACAAAACTGTCTGCTTGCGCAAGCATTGATGCTTGAATAATTTCTGCATCTGTTGCATCAGGATCTCCCCATCTTAAGTTTTCTTTTATTGTTCCAGAGAATAGTGTATTTTTTTGAAGAACCATTGCAACTTGGTTTCTTAAAGTTTCCAAATCATAATCCCTTACATCTATACCTCCGACTTTAACCTGACCTTTAGTAACATCGTAAAGTCTTGGAATAAGCTGAACAAGAGAAGATTTTGAACTACCTGTACTACCTATAACTCCGACAGTCTCACCTGAATCAATATGTAAATTTATATCTTTTAGAGGAAGATTGTTTCCGTTTCCTTCATCTTTTCCATATGTAAAATCTACATTTATAAAGTCAATAGAACCGTCTTTAACATCCATAACAGGATTTTCTTTATTTTTTAAAGTACTTTCTTCAACTAATATTTCCACAATTCTTTCTGCTGAAGTTTGTGCCATTAAAACCATAACAAATACCATTGATAAAACCATTAAACTTGATAATATCTGGCTTGCGTATACAACAAGACTTGTTAACTCTCCTGTTGTCATTGTTCCCACAACAATAAACCTTGCAGAAAAATATGAAATAAGAAGAATACATGTATATATTGTAAATTGCATTACCGGAGCATTAAGAGAAACTATTTTTTCGGCTTTTGTAAAGAATTTATAAATAAGTTTAGAAATACCATCAAATTTTTCAATTTCATGATCTTCTCTTACATATGCCTTAACAACTCTTATACCCGTTACGTTTTCTTGAACAACACTGTTTAATCTGTCATATGTATTAAATACTCTTTCAAAATGTGGATGAGCTTTAATAGCTATTAAGAAAAGCAATAATGCAAGCACCGGAATTGCTATAAAAAATATAAAAGAAATTTGTAAATTTATTTTTATAGTGAAAAACAATGCAAATATCAACATGATTGGTGCTCTTATAAGAAGTCTTACTATCATTTGATAAGCCATTTGAACATTTGTAACATCAGTTGTAAGCCTTGTAACCAAACTTGCAGTAGAAAATTTATCTATATTTGCAAATGAAAAATCTTGAATTTTATAAAACATATCTTTTCTTAAATTTCTGGCAAATCCCGCAGAAGCTTTTGCGGCATATTTCCCTGCCAAAGTACCTGTTATTAGAGAAGTAATTGCTAAAAAGAATAAAAACAACCCTAATTTTATTATGTAATTAAGATTTCCGTTTGCAATACCGATATCAATAATATCAGCCATATAAAAAGGTATTAATACTTCCATTAATACTTCAATAATTACATAAAAAGGTGCAAGAAAAGAATCTTTTTTAAATTCTCTAATGGAACCCATTAATGTTTTTAACATACATATACCTCCCAACAAAATTAATTTCATAATAAGAAAATAGTAACTATTTGAAATTATTTAACATTTTTTCTGTTATCGCAAAAAAAGCATCAATTTCCTCTTTAGAAAGCCCATTTTTTAATGTTCTTTCCATATTTTTAATATCTTTTCCTATTTGTGATTTTATGCACAAACCTTTCTTTGTAACAACAATTTTTTTAAGCCTTGCATCATAATCTACACTTACTCTTTCAATAAGCCCGTTTTCTTCCATGGTATTCAATATTCCTGTAACGGTAGAACGTCTATAAAACAAACATGCTTCAATATCTTTTTGGAATATATCTCCTTCTGATTCTGTAACATGACAAATTATTCTTCCTTGAACACCTGTGATGCCATAAGCTGCCATTTTTTTATTCATTTCTTTACTAATTTCATTTGATAATCTTTTTATTATCATTCCAACTTCTTTTTTTGCTTTCATAATTTACCCTCTTATTATGTTAGTTACCTAACTATCATGTTAGCTACCTAACTATTATATGAATATTTTTTTAATTGTCAATAAGAAAATTTTATTTTTCATTTTGTTTTCACAAATTGTTTTCATAAAAAAAAGATAACCTAAGTTATCTTTTTATTTGCCTTTAAAAAATATTTAAATGATATATAAAAAATTAAAACACCTATAATGGTCATAAGTAAACTATAACTCATAATATCCGATAAAATCGGAAGTGAAAAAAGATGATTGCAAATATTAAAACTTATATGAAAAACACATGACATAACAAGACTTTGTGATTTTTCATAAATATATCCAATTATTATTCCCGCAATAACCGCATATGTACTTTGAATTATATTCATATGCATGATGCCAAAAATCAACGCCTGTAAAATTATTGCAGTTTTAAAATTAACATATCTTTTTAAATTATTATATACTATTCCCCTTAACATAAATTCTTCGCTTATGGGAGTAATGATACCAACAGAAATAATATTAATTAATATCCCTCCTGAGGAAAGCAAAGCTATTGTTTCCGTATAACTGGATGAATATTTTGTAAGATCAAAAATATCAATTATCCCCATGGAAAACATAAAAAATGATATTCCAAGGAAAATAATACTTACGATATATTTAATATTTTTTTGATTTTCATATAAATGAAAATGTAGTTTCTTATTTTTTAATAAAATAAATCCAAAAAATATAATATTAATCAAAGAAGATATTAATAGAATAAAAACAGTATTTTCACTTATGTATGATGTTAAATCCTCTAAGTCATATATTCCCTTTTTCATGCTTGTTAATGCATAGTAAAACTGAAAAGCAATACTTACTCCTACTTGAGAAATCAACCAAAAAATAACGGGATATATACATAAAAATATCTTTTTTATTATATTATCTTTCTTCATTAAAACTCCTATATATATTTATGTGTTATTTTGTAATTTCCCTTTTCGTCTATTTCCATTATTCCGTAACTTCTCTTTCCAAAACCCCTCATACTTAATGTTCCGGGATTAAATAAATGCACACCACTCATATTTATATTTAACTTTTCATGAGTATGTCCAAATAAAACAATGTCAGCACCTATTTCACAAGCTTTATAAAATATTGAACTATATGAATTTTTTACTCCATATAAATGCCCATGAGTCATGAAAATCTTTTTACCGTTAAGTTCAAAAAAGATTTCTTCTGTTTCTTTCATAAAGTCGCAGTTACCTCTGACTTTTTTTATTTCTACATTTGTTAAATCAAAATCAACATCATCTATATCGTTATGATGATCGCCCAAGTGAAAAAGATAATTAAATTTCTTTTCCTTTCTTAAAACTTTCTCAAGTGTTTCTATATCTCCGTGTGTGTCGCTTACTATGAGTATTTTGTCCATATTACACCTCGACTCATTTAAGTTTTTTATCAAGTATTTCCTTAACTTTTGTAAAAGCTTTTCTTCTATGGCTAACTGAATTTTTTTCGTCAAATGTAAGTTCAGCATAAGTTTTATCAAGACTTTCTATATAAAACAAAGGGTCATATCCAAATCCTCCATCTCCTACTTCCTTAAAACCTATCTCACCTTCAACTTCACCTCTTACTGTTTCGACACTTCCGTCTTCATAACATATTCCTACACAACATACGAATTTAGCTTTTCTGTCTTCTTTTTTTACACCTTCCAAAGCTTTTAATAATTTTTTATTATTCTTATCATCATCTTTTTCTTCTCCTGCATATCTTGCAGAGTATATTCCGGGCTCTCCGTTTAAATAATCTACCATAAGTCCCGAATCATCACCTAAAACAAGCTTACCAGTTTTTTTATTGATAGCTTTAGCTTTTATAAGTGCATTTTCTTCAAAGCTTTTTCCATCTTCAACAATATCATCAACAAAGCCTGCTTCTTCCATGCTTATTACTTTATAATCTGTTAATATACTTTTTATTTCTTCTAATTTATGTTTATTTGCAGATGCTATTATTACTTCTTTCATTTTAACCTCTATTTACTAAGCCCTAAAACTTCTCTTTGAATATCAATTAATTCTTTTATTCCTTTTTTTGCAAGAGAAATAAGTTTTGTAAGTTCTTCTTCTTTTACAGGTCTTTCTTCTCCTGTAACACCTAGCTCAATGAATTCACCATATTCGTTCATTACAACATTCATATCCGCAATTGCACTTGAATCTTCTACATAGCATAAATCAAGAAGAGGTTCATTATCTACAATACCAACGCTTATTGCTGCAACAAAAGATGTAAGAGGAAGTCTTTCAATATCTCCCTTTTCAACCATTTTATTTAAAGCATCATATAAAGCAACAAATGCTCCGGTAATACTTGCAACTCTTGTACCTCCGTCAGCTTGGATAACATCGCAGTCTATCATTATTGTCTTTTCTCCAAGAATTGATAAATCAACAACACTTCTTAAACTTCTTCCTATAAGTCTTTGTATTTCTGCACTTCTTCCATCTAATTTAAGTCTGTTTATATCTCTTTTCTTTCTTGTTTGTGTTGAAGAAGGTAACATTGAATATTCACATGTTATCCATCCTGTTCCCTCTCCTCTTAAAAACGGAGGAACTTTATTTTCTATAAAAGCAGAACATATAATTTTTGTGTTCCCAACCTCTATTAAAACGCATCCATCAGGATACATTGTATAATTTCTTGTGATTTTTACCGGTCTTTTTTCATCATAATTTCTTTTATCAATTCTTTCCATCAACTCACTCCTTTATTGTCTTTCTTCGTTTGAATAGTCGTTTACAAGTTCAGTTTCAATTATACCATCTTTATCATCATTTTGGTCTATCACAAATCGAACTTTTTTTATATCATCAGAATTTTCTTTTACAGTAAGCGCAACGCTGTTTTTATATAAATTCAGCATTGCCTTGTCCATTAAAGAAAATTCTTTGCTTAAATGTATATATACACTCTCTCCTTTTACTATTACATTTTCTATATTTGCAGTTATCGCAAATACCATTGAAGAATATTTCTTCATGTTACACATAGTAAAATGGCTTATAAGTATATCTTTTAAGCTTAAATCTGATTTATCTGTATACACACTATACGGTATATAATTATATACGTTTTCACATTTTTTAGCAATATACATGGTATGTTTTGATTTTGAATTTTTACTTTTCTCAATTTCATTTATATTTTCACGGTAATATAATTTATTCATTTCACTGCCATATGTAAGAGTTTCTTTATCTCCCATTTCGAAACTTACACTATCAACATTTTCAAATTCCGTAAGGGCATACACAATGGAAATAATAAATGCTTTTTCATCTTGCTCATCGGCAAATTGAGCCTTTTCACTTAACTCTACCTTTGCTGTATTATCTTCTAATTTTACACTTTTAATACTTCCGGCAATTACAGTTGGAAAAAGTCCATTTTTACTCGCAACTTTTCCATTTTCTTCATTGTCAGTCATAAGGTTTATTACGTTATCAAATTTTGCTTCTTCACTCGAAACTATTCTTGTAAGAGGCACAACATATGAATCTGCCGTTTTATAATAAACGGTTATTTTACTTTTATTAGATTCCACTTCATTTTTTATTGAACCCGCTATTTTATCCTGCATTCTTGAAATCATTGTAGGATCTTTTATTGTTATGTAAGAAAGCCCTATAATAGATAAAAGCAATAAGAATTTAATTAATTTTCTCATAATAAAACCTCTGTTTATAAATTTTTATACTAAAAATACATTCATTTTAATTTCTTAAATTTCCTTTTAAAAACATGTCCATATAAGTTCATTATAACTTTATGAAATAAATAATATGGGGAAATTTCAAAAACGAAATATTTTATATATTCTCTTTTATGTAGCACATTTTTTATAAGCTCATATTATACGTTGAGGAGGAATCTTATGAAAAAAAATAAAAAAGCAGTAATAATACTATGTATTTGTTTTTTAATTTGTATCTGCTCTGCGGGTATAATTAGTGCAAATAGTGAATTTAAGGGTATTGACGTAAGCGTTTGGCAAGGAGATATTAATTTTAAAGAAGTAAAAAAAGACGGCATAGAAGCTGTTTATATAAGGGCAGGACAAGGAAGCAATTATACAGACACTAAATTTGAAAGAAACTATAAAGAAGCTAAAAAAGAAGATTTAAAAATTGGATTTTATCATTACGTAACCGCAAGAAATACAAGACAGGCTAGAGAACAGGCTCATTTCTTTTATTCTCTTATAAAAAATAAAGACCAACAACTAAGACCTGCCATGGATTTTGAACAACTTGACGGACTAAGCAAAAAAGAATGTAATGACATTGCTAAAGTATATATGGAAACTTTGGAAAAACTTTTAGGATACAAACCCGCCTTTTACTCAAATGCTTATGACGTAGAAACCGTATGGGAAAAAGATCTTAACAAATACCCTTTATGGATTGCCGATTACGGTGTAAAAAGCCCATATACAACAGGGCATTGGTCAAAATGGTCAGGCTTTCAATATTCCAGCAGAGGCAGTGTAAAAGGAATAAGCGGACATGTTGACATGGATAGATTCAAAGAAGAAATTTTAATAAATAAAGAAGAAAAAAACAAAGAATATATAACTTATACCGTAAAAGATGGTGACACGTTAAAAGAAATTGCAGAAAAATATAATACAACAGAAGAAGCCTTAATTAAATTAAATCACCTTGAATTAATTCATCCGGGAGAAAAGCTTTTAATAAAAAAATAAAAAGGAGCTTATGCTCCTTTTTTGTAAAATTAAAATATATATAATATTTAATATAAAACAAAAAAACCGATTGTAAAACAATCGGTTTAATTTTCAACTGGTGCGGATGAGACAATAAATAATAAATGATACAATGTGTAATACCTTTCAAAACCGTTATTTTAAAGGGTTGTAAAGGTTGTAAGGTTTTCGTACATATGTACGATATAGTGTGTTATTTATTAAAAGTGTGTTATAAAGTGTGTTATTTTCAAATATAATAATAATAAAAAAATGAGTGCTTATAATATAGTCTTTATAATATTTTTATTGTAAAGACTATTATTTTTTTTTAAAAGATTTCAATATTTACTTGACTTTATGCACGTATCCGTGTATAATAAAATCATAGAAAGGAGGAAAAAGATATGGAGAAGAAACCAAAAAAAAATGAACCTACTCCTTATGAAATAGCAAGCTTAGGTATTCAAGCATTGGCACTCTTGATTGCAACCATAGCACTTTTTAAGAAGTAAGTTCAGAGGGGCTTAGCCCCTCATATAAAAATAATACCATATCTAAATAAAAAAAGCCATGAAAAAAACAATTATACTTTTAATCATCTTTAATTTAATATTATTTACTATATTATTAAAGTCAAATATTTCAATAATATTAATACTTCTATGTTTATCTTTAATAAATATATTATTAATTTTATTTAATAATAAAAAATAATATTATGCAAATACAAAAGCCTCTTAATATTTCCTTTTAAAAAATAAGTTGGTAGAGGTAACAAAAGCAAAATGGATATTAAAGATATAAAATTACAAAGTTTAGAAGAATTTTTAAAAAAAATATTAAAGCAGGATATATATTTAGAATCAATTACTTTGATTGACATTAAAACAGGAGAAAAAACAAAAATTAATAAATAAATTTGATGTTATACACAAAACAAGGTATAATAATAGTACAATAATATTAAAGGATTATTTAAAAGGAGATAAAATGTTAGTATCTGTTACAGAATATGCAAAACTATACAATAAAGATACTTCTGTTATAAGAAGGCATTGTATAAATGGAAAATTTAAAACAGCAAAAAAGATTGGTAACTCATGGGTAATTGACGACAAAGAACCATATATCGAAAATTCAAGAAATAGAAAAAAAAATAAGGGGCTTTAAGCCCCTTTTATTATTCTCCTATCTTTTCTTCAGTAAGTAAATTCTCTTTGTACTTATCAGCCTCAATTGCCTCTTTTGTAAAAGAGTTGTTTTTCCAAAAAGCAACAACCGCCGAAACTATTGTCGTTATTCCCGTCACAACTGTGTAAATTGTGTTTTCATCAATATCCAAAGATGTAAAACCAAACATACCTAAAGCACTGTTTACTAAACTTACAAATAAAAAAAGCGTCCTTGCTATTGTTCCTGCCGAAATGTTACTCCAATCTATTTTTTTCATTTTAATATCTCCTTTCAATGTGCATTTTTTGCGTGTTGTTAAACATTTATATGAACGGCTTCACCCATTCCAGCAGTGCCATAATAACAATATTTAGCTCCGTATTCATAAGCTTTTGCCTTAATTTTAGCTTTGTCTACTCCTGCAATATAAATATCCGCTGCTTTACCATATTGATGTTGTGAATTTGATACACCACCTACTGCTGCATTATGTTTAGAGCAACGTAGCCCCGATGTAATTGTTATAGGCTTGCCAAAGTAAACTCTTAATTCTTCTAAAATATCAATAAGCTTTGAACTCATCTCAGCGGGATAACCGTTGCAATACTTACCCCCGCATTGACATTTAAACTCTGATTTTTTGAAATACTTAACCTTATCCCAATTCACTTTTGAAGATGAAGAACTTGAAGAAGATGTATTCTTCAAAGCCTTAATAGTATTACTTCCTGCAATACCGTCCTGAGATAAACCTTTCTTCTTTTGAAATGACTTAATTGCCGAAACGGTCGCATTTCCAATTATTCCATCTACTGTAAGTTTTGCACCGTTTTTATTAAGTAAAGTCTGTAAATTCTTTATATCTGAAATTAACGCACTATCTGTCTTACTTCCATAAATTCCATCTTGTGTCAGCCCTTTAAACTTTTGATAACTCTTTACTGCAGAAGTCGTTTTACTTCCGACTTTTCCGTCTACACTTCCTGTATAAAATCCGTAATAATATTTTAAATTAGATTGATAATTTTTAATGCTTAACATTATTTACCTCCTCGCATTTATGTTCCAATTGAACTAATCGTATTTCATGGTTATCTAAAATCTTATCTTGTTTTTCGTTATATTCCCAAAGTCTTTTTCTCTTCATTGCAAGCTCTTCTCTGTTTTCTTTAAATTCCTCTTTCAATTCTTTTAATACATCATTAAGATGATTCAGAGAAGATTCTATCTTGCTTACCGCTCCTGCAAACTTTGTTATATTAATAACAACTGTTAAAATCAAACCTATAAGAGCAATAATTATTGTTATTTGTCCCTCTGTCATCTCATAAAATCACTCCTTCAAATTTTCATTAAAACCACTAAAAAAAAGCTTTATCAGAGCCTTTATAAGCGGTTTTTTATTTTTAAACGGGTAATTATACCCTTAAAATCGTTGTTTATTTTCTACAAAATAACCTCTTCCCAGCCAGCAGGATAACCGCTTGGTGTCCAAACGTTATTGTCTATCTTTGAACGATAAACCTTGCCGTTTTCCGTGCAACATTCATCAATCATATACATGCCAGACTGTCCCATAGGTGCAACATAAGGTTTTGCTTTTAAAGGATCCTTAGTGTGACATAAACTCCACTGTGCCCTTAAATTTTCGGGGTGTTCTTTGTATGTATTGCTGTCATATGGCTGTATAAGTTGCCAAACCTGTCCATTATCTCTTACGCATTGTCCTTTTAACCAGTTTAAATACTGATGTAAATCCGAGTTAAAATCGGGAATATTTTCCTCTTTATCGATTATTTGTGTTCCATCCATCTCCGGTGCTTTTTCTTGAAAAGAAGCAGCAGCATTAAGCCCTACTTCTCTCATTTTATTTAGCACATATTCTTTATTTTCCATAATTATTTGCCCCCTCTTTAATAGCTTTTGCCAGTTCATCGTATGTTACATAATCGTTTCCGCTTGGTTCTGGCTCTGGTTCAGGCTCAACTTGTGAGTCTTCCCATTGTTTTTTCTTTTCTTCATCAAGTGTTAAAATTCCATTTTCAAATTTATATAAAAAACATGGTAAATTATTAAAATCTTCAACACTCAAATTAGCTTCAATACTGTTTTCCACGTCACCTACAGTTGCATAAGCAACAATATATTTATTTTCATCTAAACTTATTTTCATTCTATCCACCTACCTTATTCCAAAAATTTCTCGAACATAATATTTAGTGCCACCAGTATGATTTGAACCTGATTTATGTGTTACGTTTCCAATTTGGCTAAACACAGTCAATGTAGTTTCATTTTTATTGACAAACTGACCGCTGTATGTGATTACTGTATTTGGATCGTCATTTTCAGGTACTTCGTAGCCAACAAATGCTTGCGTTTTATTGTTGGAATTATTTAGTGTCGGGTCTATTATTGTGTACATTCCCCCGCCGTACGTAAAGCCTGTTGTACCAGAGCTAACTTTAATATATAAAAATCTATAATTATACATATTGTCAGTTAACGTGATGTCGCCTGTTTTTATAGCTCCTTGAAATAATAATTTTCTATAAACACCTCCCATTATATTACTTGCTTTATTAAAAGTAATACTATTACTTGTTGAACTGACTGTGCCTAAATTAAATTGGTAAATAAGACCACCATCATTAATATTATCCTGTGTTAAATTATTTACAAATTTTAATGAAAGTTGATTATTAATAGGTTCATAATCAGGCTGTCCTGGTGTGCCTGTTGACGTATTGGCTTTTGATAGGTCTATTTCAATTACCAAATACCCGCTTTGATTAGCTCCAATAGTTAAAACCATAGGCTCTGTAATTTTAATCTGTCTCCCCAGGATTAAAGCCTCCCCGGTATCAACGGTTATATTTAATTCGCTTGTTGTTACATTTAATTCATTACCACGGTTTGGAATTATAAAGCTCCTGTCTCCTGCAAGATACGAAAATAAACTTGCGTCAGTGGTTGGATAAGCTTGCATTTTATCAAATTGAAATCCTTGTAACATATTTTCTCCTTTCTATTTCTTTAACTGTTTTAAGACTTGTTGGAAAGTTGAACGAACATGGCCAAACTTTAAAGTAATAAAATCGCTTTCGTTTTTTATGATATAACCCGTTAAAACTGACTTATACAAAATACCGTTATACATAATGTTCGCTTTCATTCCTATTTCCAAATCTTCAAAATTTAAAATATTATTATCTTTTTGCAAATCAAAACTAATCTCGTGAGAATATTCATTGCCCATAAGTTCAGACTCTGCTACTTCTCTATATGTAGGCTTGTCTGTTTGTGTTTTGTCATATAAATAAACTTTATCATTTGTTGGAAGAGTAACATCCAAAAGGTTATCCTCCTGTATTTCTCCACTATTATTCAAATACCACCTGCTTAGTATAGTGGGGCTTTTCATATTTGAACTTGCTTTATCAATAATAATAAGCCCATTTGCATTTTCATTATCAAAAGCCTTAAAATAAGTTGACCAATTAACAAATTTATAAACATTGTTTTTCAAATTTAATGTTTTATTACTTTTTCCAACTTTGGTTGTTATCATCAACTCCCCATTTTCGCCGTTTGTTATACTTTCCCCAAGCCATGTCACACCATAGCTTTTAAACATTGATATTAAAAAATCAATAAAAGATACACTCGTTGGATAATTTTCGGGAATGTATGAATAAGATACAATATCTTCACTCTTTTTTACACTTAAAAAGCTGCCAACCTTAGAAGAATCAGCTAAAATATAATTTAATACAAATAAGGAAATATCATCAATTAAATTACTTCCGCTTATTTTGGTTGCAAATATCTCAAAATTTGCCATGTTATATATATCACAAACATTCAAAGAGTCATCTTCTATACTTTCAACTACTCCCATAAAAAAAGGTTTTACTGAAGTTCCTAAAGTGTCTTTTTGAACCTCTGCATTACCGACTTTTTTTGCAAAAAAATAATCCCCTCTTTGTGCTCCCGTTTTTTCGGTAGTGGTAAAGGTAGATTGTTCGTTTGTTAGATAATCTCTGTTTATTTCCCACTGAGAACACCTAAAAATACTTTTAATCAAAACATTCTCTCTTCCAACAACATAACAAATTAAATCCATTATACAACCACCCACTCTTTCCTCATTCTAAGACTTATCCCCTCTGTTATTCCTTCAAAATGGAAAGTTGACTGACCAAGAGGAGCGGTAACAAAGTTTGTTTTAGTCATGTCCTGGAACTGATATATATTACTTACACTTCCGTCTTCTGTTATAAGTACCGCTCTTTGGTTTTGCGGTTCTGATGATACAATTAATTTTGAATGTTTCGGCATGGTAATAAAATATTTATCGTTTTGAACCTCTACACTGTCTTGAACTATTCTCCAGCTTGGATTTTCTATTTGATTTTCAAGGCTTTCAATAATGACTTCAAGGGGTGAAGACTCTGCCAGTCCCATATACATACTGTCATTATTTAAGTTAAAATAATCTTTTTTAGCCGTAGTATCGGAAGAATAAATATAAGGATAAACATAATAACCTGTATTTATATTTTCTGTATTGTTTACATATATTTTTCCTTCTCCGTTTTGCGGTTGCAAATCTTCTCTGTTTAGTGTTATCCATTGGTACCACGGTGTAATGAAGTCAAGGGTCAAAACCTCGTCAATGACATTATATTCGTTTAATTCCGTTTTCGGTATTTCAGATAACCTGCATTGTCTTTCGTATGTTCCAATACCAGGTATGCCATAAATCAAATATAAAGGTTGATAATTTAAAAACCTTATAAAATCGTTATATTTTACATATGGATTCCCACTCTCCCCTCCAAATAAAACATTTATATTAAATTGACTTTGTGACAGAGCCGTTGTATCTTCTAAAAAGTTGGCATTTGCTCCGTAATAACTATTTTCAAAAGATATCCCAAGCCCCTCGGGTGAATATCCAAAAGAGTCAAGATCGTTTAGACTTATAGTACTTCCAAGAGCATTTTTAAGTGTAAATTGCCTTACTGCATTATTTCCTGCCATATAAGTTCTTTCCTTTCTTCAATAAAAACACCTCCCCATTTATTTTATTATTTTTATTAGTTACAACACACAAGGGTGGCGGTAGCATTTCAGCTCTAAAAATACGGGTAGTATTTTTAGTAAGCTTTGGAATGCGTTTTAAGGCTCCACGCCCAGTGGCGCCCTTTTATTCGACTTTTTTAGGCGAGTAAAAAAGTCGTGGGGTTATTAAGGGGTCACACCCCTTAAATAAGGGTTGTTAAGGATTATCCCTTAAGTAAGACGTCTTACAATAACTCTTTCAACTGCCCTTGCAATTTCCATTCCATTGCTATTATTAGCCGATACACTTATATTTAATGTAGTAGCTGAATTTGTACCTGCCATAATCTTTGGCATCGAAAATCCTTTTTGCATTTTTATAACATCATTTAAAAATGAACCACCGTTTACTCCAACATCGTAATTTACACCGCCAAAAGACTTACCAAATATTGAAGCTGCAATATCCCCAAGACCTCTTTTTGCCGAACTTATTCCGTCAACGATTTTATCTTTGATTCTACCGGCAATACCTGTAAGTCCGCTTAAAATACCGTTTATGATTGCTTTACCTACGCTTGCAAGATTTCCTATTGCATTTTTTATCGCACTAGGAAGCCCTTTAAATTTTGCAGCGATTTTGTTTTTAATATTTCCGATAATATTTAAAATTGAAGATACTCCTTTGCTAAACACATTTTTAATCGTGTTCCAAGCATTTTGAACCACGCTTTTAATTCCGTTCAATGCACTTGTAAATATAGATTTAATTCTATTCCAAACAGTAGTAATTACTGTAGATATTGCATTGAACACCGTAGTTATTATCGTTTTAATCGTATTTACAACGGTTGTGACAACCGTAACTATTGCATTCCAAACCGTGGTAAAAATTGTTTTGTAAATATTGAAAACAGTTTGAAAATATGTTTTTATACCGTTAAATATCGTTGTTATTACCGTTTTGACAGCATTTACCACAACGCTTATCACGGTTTTAATACCATTCCAAATTGCCGTCATTCTGCTTTTAAACTCCGTCCACATATCACTCAACCACTGAGTGATTGTTCCCCAATTTTTTATTATCAATATAACTGCGGTTATGGCGGCAACAATTCCGACCACTATTGCTATAACGGGTGCAAGACTGATTTCCAACGCTGTTACGGCTCCCATAACGGAAAGAATAGCGGGTCCTAAAACAACCAATGCAGCTACTATTCCTCCAATTACCGCAACAACTGTTTTTCCCGCAGGAGATAAGTTATTAAACCAATTAACAACCTGTGTAATACCTTGAATTATTGCGGTCATTATAGGTTGTAAAGTTTGAGCAAGTCCCGACATTGCTTGATTAAGATTATCCTGTGCTTTATTTGCTTCGACCATATCCTTGTTATTTTCCTGCCAAGCTTTACCGGACTGAGTAAGTCCTTGATTTGCAAGTTCCTGCATAACAACGTTTGTTCTTTCTGAATCTGTTTTACACTGTGCAAGTTTTTTATTAAATTCATCTTCGTTTGTACCCGCCCAGTTTAAAACATCTGCAAAGGTTCCCGTTACTTGTCCTGCTTTTATTGTTTCATTTATGCTTTCGGCTAATCCGTCAATAGGAATAGAATCACCATACTTAGCCCATGCACCGATACTTGCATTTGTAACATTCATTAAATCCTGTTGTGAAAGTCCTAAAGCTTGTAGATTTGCCGTTGCTGTTGCTGCAGACTGGGTATCCCCTAAAACACCTTGAAGTGTTTGATAAACCTGCCTTGTTTCAGAAGCTGAATAACCTGCATTTTTAGAAGATTCTTCAAGAGAAGCCATAATCATTCTATATTCTTTGGTCTCTTCAATTAAGTTTCCAAGACTATCTGCCATAGACTGAACGGCTCCAGACACCGCACCGCCTATTGCTCCTGCAGAAAGTGAGTTTTTAATTTCACCAACCTCATCAGATGCTTCCTTTCCTGCATTTCCTAAATCTTCTATCGCATTCTCAAGCTGTTTCGCTTCAATCTCCGCATTGCCGAGTGCTCTTTGTACTTCTTTAAATTCAGCAGTTCCTATATCCTCTATTCCAAATGATGCTAATTCTTTCATTAAAGATACTACTTTCTGATTTGCAAGTTCTGACTGCTCCTTTAAGAGTAGCATCTTCTTGGCACTTAAAGCTACATTTGATGGGTCAAGCTGTAACTTTCTGTTTACTATATCCAAATCCGCCGCAACATCATTTATTGCTTTATTTAAATTATATACACTTTGAGGATCACCAACGTCTTTTATACTTTTTCTCGTTGAGTTGATTGCTCTATTAACAGTAACCATTTGTCCTTGAACCCTATTTATTTCAAGTTCAAATTTATTCCACTCAGCCGTGCCGATTTTTTCACTTCCCAATGCTGCCTGCTGTTTTCTTAACTCTTCAATTTTTAAAGCTCCGACCCTTGCCTGCTCTTCAAAGTTTTCAAGCTTTTTGGTAAGCAAATCAACATTGTCGGGGTCAAATTTTAACTGCTTGTTTAATGTGGAAATATCTTTTTTAAGCCCCGCAAGAGCCTTGTTCATTCCTTTTATGGAATTATCAAACTCAACGGTATCCGCTCCAAATTTGACATATAAACCTTCATATGTTTCGGCCATATTCTCCCTCCCTTCTTTATTTATCGGTCATATTTTGGTAAATTACAGAATTGCTTATCTGTTTTCCTTTGGTTTCTTTTTCATCTCTACTTATTTCTTGCAGTAAATTCAATATAAAATTCAAATGTTGACTTTCCGCCCATTCAATCGGAATATTTAAAATTGCAATAGCTCTGTACACCTCTACATAATCAGTCTCAACACTGTTTTTACTTTTTACTTTTTTTTTGATTTAAAAGAGGAAAGTTCTTGAAATATCTTCATAAAAAAGGGCATGTTTATAAGTTCCATCATCCAAATAGAATCCATACATTCGTCATAAGTCTCTTCGTTTTGAACATATTTTCCGTCAAAAATTTTCACATAAAGACAGGGAATAAGGTCAAACAAAAATTCATTAATTTGCGAATCCGTCAAAAGAGGTGTTAGCTGCAACGCTTCACTTTGAGTCAAATTGTTTAAATCCTTTTTGTCTTTGAACATGGAAGAAATATATTTAAGTAAAATATTTGATATCTTTCCGTAATCTTTAAAAAATTTTCGTCCCGTTTTTTGTTCATAAAGTCTTAAGGCCGAAACTGAAAAAAGGAATCGAACCATCGACTCCTTTTCTTTTTCCTCAAATCCTTCTTCTGTTCTGACAACATCCATATAACTGACTTTTTCTTTTATCATTTTTAAAACTCCTATGCTTCATCCGGTATTGACGTCGTAGGCAAGATAATTTGTTTGTAAGCCAAATCAATCAATGCGGAATTTGTATCGTCTTCTGTAATTACCATGCAAGTGACAGCATTTCCGTCTGAATCCGTAACCAAAGAATTTGGACTCGCCGTAACAGGTATTTCAAACTCTTTCAATTCAACCGCATCTTCGTCCGTTGTGCTTTCTCCCGTAGGAGGAGAAGCTTTAACATTATAATAAATACTCAGTTGTCTGTATTTTTTGCCAAATTCATCCTCTACGTCTTCTATAAACTGGAAAATAAAATTTTCGCCTTTTCCCGTATCCACAAGCCCTGTATTAGGCATTTCCTTTTTACCTAAATGGTCTAAAACAAATTGTTTAGGAAATTGATAAACGGTAATAGTTCCCTCTGTTGTTTTTGCTCCCATTAATCTTAAATGTTCTACATTATCTGCATAAAAAGGATTACTTTCTTGTGATGTTTCAAAACTGCATGTTCTTAAACCTGTCATACTTTTGGGAACGATAGATGTATCAATCGCACCTTCGTCTGTTTTAACAATTTTTGAAAAAGCCCCATAGCTGACACCATGAGTACCTTCTCTAGTATCATATGTATATTCCATTGCCA
This sequence comes from Anaerofustis butyriciformans, assembly GCF_036289385.1. Classification (NCBI taxonomy): domain Bacteria; kingdom Bacillati; phylum Bacillota; class Clostridia; order Eubacteriales; family Eubacteriaceae; genus Anaerofustis; species Anaerofustis butyriciformans. The sequence goes on along the minus strand of NZ_JAYFFH010000003.1, from coordinate 10,068 downwards.
TATCATATCCTCCTATTTTTTTACTTTCATTTTTATACTTTTTAAATTTTCTAAATATTCTCTTTTAATTACATTATAAGCAGGTCGTATATGCTCCTGAGGTGCAACGGTTGATTTACCGCCGACTTTTCTTTTTCCTTTCCCCTTTCCCAATTTGGTTCTGTGTCCCAATTCCAATAAATGTGTAAGAGTTTTATTTTCACCGTCATTGAACACCCTAACGGTTTTATTGTTATTTTCCATTTCATATGTCCAACCATTAGCATAATCCCCGGTAGCTCTTGGGGCTTTTTGTTTAATCAAGGATGCACAGTCTTTCCCCGCTTTCTCAGTAATCTTTTCAATTTCATCTGTTATATCAATTTCAATACTATTAATTGTTACTTTCGTTTTACTCATCACCAGCCTCCATTTGTTAAAATTTCAAACCTATAATAAGTGGCAAGATAATCCGTATCAGGTTGAGGCAAGTCAAAAGAAAGAGGTTCAACACCAAAATTTTTTAAAATTAAATCTTCGATACTATCCAGCTTCTTTTTATGGAAATGAGTAACTTGAATCAATGCTTTTCGTAAATGTACGTTGTTATCCCCATATATCGATTTATTAGGGCTTAATCGATAATAAACAATGTAATTGTCGGGACTTTTGTCGTCTTCCCTTGATACATAGGATACTTCCGCCCCGAGTGTATTGCTTTCAAGAATGCTTTGTATATCTTCTCTTGTAAAAAACTTTCTCATACCAATTCTCCCAGTTCTATCTCACAGCTATGGGAATTAATATCGTTATAAATGCTGTTAACTTTATACTTTAAACCTTTAAATGTTACATATTTCAATTTCTTGTCAATATGATAATTTCTTATTCTAAACCTTGCACTTACGACAAATCCCTCAAGTTCCGCTTCGTTAAGTCTTCTTTGATATACCTGCATTTCTTCCGCTTTTACTTTCTTCTCGGTCACATTGCTTTCAAATACTCCCTTTTCCACTTCCTCTCTCATATCAAAACCAAGAATAATACCGTATCTGTTAGACTTCATTTTTCTCCCCCACGTCATAAACGGATTTCAAGTAATATAAAATATCCGTATTCTTTTCATTTAGATAATTTATTGTTGTGGAAGAAGAAAGCAAATCACGGTCAAACTCGGGAATAATATCCCTATAAATAAAATCAATAACCAAATTAATATCACTTTCCCTTAAATCCTGCCAAATATCAACATTACTGTTTTCTTCTATAAAACTAATTGGAATACCGTTTTTTATTAAAGATGCAATACTAGAATTAATACTTAAAAGAAGCTGACTGTCAAAGATAGTCTCTTCACTGTCAACTTCTATTTTTGTTTTTATCTTTTCTAAAATAGTAGACATATTATCATCTCCCTATTTTTTCTTTTGTGTTTCTTTTACTTCTTCGGTTTCTTCAACTTCTTCTTTATTTTCAGTTTCTTCAACTATTTCTTCTTTTGTTTCTTTAATTTCTTCAATTAATTTTTTATTTTTTGAAAGAATCTCTTTTACTCTTTTTTCAGTTAAATCAATAACTTCATTTTTCCCATATAATTTTTTTGTATTTTTATCTACAAAAGGAACTAATACTTTATATTTCATTTAAATACCTCCGTATACACCCTATGCTTCTGCTACTGTTAGCACTGCAGCTGATTTATATTCAGCTAAGGCACCGCCTTTATAAATTTCCATTAAATATTCATTTTTATTTTGTGAAAGCAAGAAGTTTTCATAAGAAGATAAATCTTTATCACCCACCATTTTATATGCATTTCCTACATACATAATAGCTTTTACAGTAGTTTTAACACTGTCCATCCATGTTGGGGTAAATATAGTATCTACTCCAAGAGTTTTTGCAATGTCTAATCCTGCAGGGAAGATATAATGTCCTGCTTCATCTTTCGCAAGTTGAAGTTCGCTTAAAGAGTCTGTTGACATTACAAGGTATTTTTTACCTTGTGCTTTAATTTTGCCTTTTAAGTTTAAAATAATATCTTCATAGAAGTTTGTTGTAGCCTCTGTTTTAGTTACATAATAATCATCAGCTTCTGTAATTGCTTCAAACTTTGTGATTTTATCTTCATCACTGCTACCTCTTCCGTCTCCAACGATTGCAGCTCTTTCGATTTCCATAATTACCTTTTGAGGTAATTCTTTCATAACGTAATTGATTAATGCTCCTGTGTCTTGTTGTTCTCTTATAATCTCTTTATCAAGAGTTAAATATTTGTAAACATATTGGGCTCTGATTTCTTTGTCTGTTAAAGTGATTTGTTCTTCTTTCTTTGTTGTGCCTTTTTTGTGTCCTCTTGCTCTTTCGTTTCCGTCACTTTGAGTGTCATGCATTACTTTAAATACTGTTAAACCTGTATCGTTAAATGTTTTGTAAATAAAGCCGCTTTGTTCCAATGCGTTATTAATTTCAGTAACGATTGCCTCCGGTAAAAGTAAATCCGGGTTAGTGATACCTTTTGATTTTAAGTTATCTTCCCATTCTTTTCTTGTTTTAGAACCATCCAGCCCTTTCTTAAGAATATCCGCAAAGTCAATAACCGCTTGTTTTGATTTTAAGTAATCATTTTTAGCGCTTGGTTTTAATGATTTAGTTTTGTTATATTCATTTGATAAATCATTTAACGATTTTTCTTCAGTAGTAATATCTGAACTTAAACTTGTAATATCTTCATTTAATGAAGTAATATCATTTAAAAGTGTTGTAACTTTTTCCTGTAAATCGTTATAAGTATCGTCCTCAATAGTTAAGCTTTTTAATTTCTCCTTATGGGTATTAAGTTCAGCCTGTTTTGTTTTTAATTCTCCTTTTTTGTAATTAAGTAATTCTCTTTTGTCTTGTAAATTCATTCTTTATTCTCCTTTTATATTGTTTATTTTTTTTATTAAATCTTTCTTTTTGTCATAAAAAATAAGAGCGTCACTGACACCCTTTACCACTTCTTCTCTTACTATCTGCCTTATTAATTTTTCATCAACTTCACTTTGACTTTTAACGGTTGATATTAAAGCCTCTGTATTTGCCGGAACTGTAACTAAAGAAACTTCAATAATATCCGCTTTTTTAATTCTCCAACCACCATAAGGTTTAGTGGCATCTATTGGGTCATAATCTTTCACAATAAAATGAATTGACATTGAGTCTATTGCTCCCATTTTTACAAGGTTATAATATTTCTCAGCAACATCATCATTTTGATTAAATGTTCCTTTTGCAAATACTCCTTTTTCATCATCTGTTAAGTCCACTTTCCCAATTACCGTAGTCAAATCATGATTAAAACAAAGAGGATAAACAGTCTTATTTTTAAGTGAATCCGAAAAGCATCCTTTTTCGATTATATCTCCGTCTCTGTCTTCATTTTCGTAAGTAGATGCATAACCATCAAATTGAAAGTCTGAATTTTCCTCAAGGGCCTTAACCTTAAAATGTTTACTTCTTATCTCCATATTTTCCTCCTTTCTTTTTAAATAAAAAAAACACCCTTACGAGTGTTAGTCACCTCTTGTTATCTGTACTGCGTTTTTATTTGTTTCATACACATCTCCTCCTTTATATCCTCCATAACCGAATATATTTCTTATTTCATTTGCACTGAAAACTCCAGTATATTTAGTATCAAATGCAAACTTGTTTAAATCTTTCAACGAGGCAATATCAAACATATCAAAATAAACAATCAAAGTCTGACCTTGTGTCCTTGCTGTCTTTGAAAAATACTTTCGGTTTATCTCCTGTTCAATAACTCTTTGATAGACTTTCAACACTGAAGAAAAATAAGCCCTGTACTGTTCTTCTGTGTAATCACAATTAAAGAGTTTTTCATTTATTCCAAAGGCTTGGTAAAGTTGATTTTTTAAAAACTCCAACTCTTCCGGACTTGCCGTATTATAGTTGTTGTTAAGTTCCAGGAACTCTTCCTTTTTATCAAGATAACCTATACCGCTGTTTTTAGCTGCATCCAAAATGTTACTGACTCTTTCTTCTGCCTTTTTCTTCATTTCTTCATCTTCTGAATTAAACGGCATCTTAAGTAATCCTTTTAGAGTGTTTCCCTGCCTTGAAATTTTATAGCTAACTGCCCTTAAGTTATCATCAATAAGTTTTGTTATCTGCCCCAGCTGAGCTGATATATTCTGTTTTGGATTTTCAAATATCCATACGGAATTTATATCTAAAGTATAACTTTGATTTTTAACGGTTAAATGTATTTTATGGTCTTCAATCAAATCAAAGCTGTCTGCAAGCCATAAGCTTTTTAAAGATCCGTTTTCGTATTTTGGTAGAACAACCGCAATACCGTTTTTTAACATTGTTCTTACAATGTCAGCCACAAACACTACCGGGGTTACATAGTCGTTAGGGTTTACCGTTAAAACTTCCATTAAATCAGAATGTTTATAGTAATCCATTTTTTGTAGCCCGTCAGAGTCTTCGGTGATTTTAACGTGTTTAAATTTTAACATCGCAACGTCCGTCGCTATTTTGTTATAGATGTTATCAAGGTAAATAGAATTGCTTTGCCAGTAATTATAATCTTCATAAACTCTTCTTACACTTCCGCCGAAAACACCAAAAAATCTTTTTATTCCTATACCTATTCTATCTAGTAACCACAACCCTTATCTCCTCCTTTCTAAAAGTAATATTGTATTTCTTCTTTCATTTTCATATATCCAACAAAGCAATCAAGATTACTTGCGAATACGTCTATTTTGTCTTTTGCTTTTTGTTTATTTGGGAAAATATTATCATTGGCATCTATTTTGACATTTACATTTGAATGACACCAACTCATAACAGGGTCATTAAATATGATTTTCCCTGCCGTAATTTTAGCCTTATAAAGTTTTAAAGGCTGTGATAACATCTTTGTTGTTTGTCTTACATTAAAGGTCTCAAGCCCGTAATAATCATCAAACAACCTTAATATCTCTTTAGACTGCCACTCGTCATAAGTAAGTAAAACAGGCATTATTTTATTTTCATTCATAAATTCTCTTAAATCTTCAAATATATACTTTTGGTCGTTGTTATCAAGTTCATGTATATGTAAATATCCCTCTTTTTCCCATTTTAAATATGTATCCCTTTGAGCTTTTGGCAGCATATCAATTCGGCATCTTGGCATATACTTTTTAGCATAAAAATAAAATTTATCCCCTTTAGGTATCATAAAAGACACAGAGCAAATATCATTAACAGAAGATAAGTCAAGTCCGATAACAACCTTTGCTTTTGATTCTTTTGAACCTTGAAATATGCTAAAATCAAAATTATCTTTATTCCCTCTGCATTCTTCATTGGTAAAATAAGCAAGATAATTATTTATAGGTAAATTAAAAGTCTTTGCCATAAGTTCTGCCTGCTTAACAGGGTCGTTTTTACACATTTCAATATCAAGAGCAATACTCTCTTTTTCCGTTGTAATTCCAAGAAGCGGCATAGACTTAACCCACATAGTCGGGTTTTTAATTTCTGAAACATCATCAAGCTTATATATCCAGGGAATAATCGTATCGTTTTTAATTTTCCCATTTAAAATATCAAGCCACTCGTTATAGTATTTATCAAACACCATATCCCGCTTTGTTCCGTTTGTTGAAATATACCACGTCATCCAGTTTTTTCTCTTCCTTGAAGAACCGTCATTTACTACTTTTATAAAATCTTCATCGTATGTATGAACCTCATCAAAGATATTAAAATGTGCGTTTGTACCGTCTAAGCTTTCATAGTCGGACGTTTTAATTGACATAAGAGAGTTTGTAGGTCTAAATAACATACCTTGTTTTGTTGACGATAATAAGTCAGCTTTTCGCATTAAAAAAAGCAACGACTCCTCATAATTTGTCATTGCTCTGTTTGCATTAAATAGATACCCTGCCTGTTCTCTTGAATATGCAAGCTCTTGCACGTCTGCTCCGTATTCTCCGTCAGCAATCTGACCGACTTCACCAACTGCTGCAGCTAAGGTGGTCTTCCCGGAACCTCTCCCCATAATAATTGCCGTTTCATGTATTAACCGCCTTTCTTCTTTTGTTTGATATTCTTCCATTGTTTCAGGATCTGTCTTTGTTATTTCCATGTTATGATAAAAGCCAAAAGATACCTCAAGCCATACCTTTTGGGGAAGTGCCAATTTTAAAGGTGCTCTTATACCTTTTGTATTTGAGCATTCCTTTTCAATAAAATTAATTCTTTTGTCTGCTTCTTCCTGTTTAAAAATATAATTATCCTTAAAATAATTTACTCTATTTATAGCAAGCAAGATTTCTTTTGATACGGGAATGGTTTTATCTTTTATTAATTCTTCGTATTTGTCAAAATATCTCATTGATAAGAACCTAACCTCTTCATAATAAGAGACTCTATCCCGTCTTTTTTGTTTTCCTGCTTTTCAAGAGCATTTAAGATGTGTATGTTTAACTTTTGATAACTTTCGCAAGTTGTAAGGATTTCTTTTGGCGGCATCTTTTTATTATTTGCTGCAAATTGTAAAATACCTTGAAAGTAATCTATAATTTTTCTGTTTTTGTTATAGTCTTTCTTTAAATTTTTTACAGTTTCGCTGTCGCTTTCATTTATTTTTAAAACATCTTCACTCTCTATTTTTAAAGCCTCTTCTTTTAATCTTTCCACATGACTTTTAGCATTCTTCTTTTTATCTTTTTGCCATTTTGCCATTTGTTCCAGGTGAGTTGGCAAAATTTCTTTTCTTGTTTCTGCCATGATATTTAACTCTTTTCGATACCTGTCAACAGTACGTTTCGAGACTTTCAGTGCTTTTGCCGCTTCTTCTTTTGTCATGATTTTTTGCCAACCTCCTTTCAATTTTTATAGGAGAGAGTTTTACATGTCTGAGGCAATCGTTATTTTACTAACCACTTAAACTCTCAACCGGGGGGGGGATATAAAAAAATTTTTTTAAAAATAATTTTTAAAATAAATTTACATCTTTTCTCTTTTCCAAATCAAAACTTGGAACATATTCAAAGGTTTTACTGTTATGACACTTTAAGCAAAGCAACTGCAGGTTGTCTTTATTTAAAGTTATGCTTTCATCAAATTTATTTGTCGGTGTTATCTCTTCGATATGGTCGACAATAGACTTACCTCTTATTAACTTCCCACACATATCACAACGCATTCCCTTTTCTTCTCTTACTTCGTTCCTAAGCTTTCTCCATACTTTTGAGTTATAAAACTTAAGTTGCCAAGCCCTAAAGGATTTATCATGTTTATTCACTACCCTATTAACTCTCCTATTCTAAATAAAAAAGGACAGACCTAAGCCTATCCTTTAATTATTCTTTTTCATCACTCAAAACCCCAAAACCTTATCCGTGATGTCGTTTCCCGATATTCTCCGTAAAATAAAAATAGCCCTTGAATAAGGACTATTATTTTATTTTTCTTTTTGTTCATTCTAACAATATCATAAACAAAGAATACTATCAATTATTATCGAGTATTATTGAATACTATTGAATACTATCTTTTCAAAATACTTTAATGCATTAGGGTAAAGAGTTGTGCATAAATAGGACTTTGAATAACTTAATTCATTTGCTATTACTCCCCATGATTTTAAATTTATATGTCTTGCAATTAATATATTTTTATATGTATCATTATCTACGTTATCAATTAATTTCATTGTGTCTTTATATACTATCAAAGCTTCCTTTCTTAATTCCTTTACTTCTGATTCGATATCAATTATTTTATCCGTGATTATTTCATCAATACTACTATTATTATTTGTATGAACTTCACTGCCTTGACTTGCTTTAAGACCTCTATTATCTTTATATTGATTTATTAACTTTTCTTTATTTTCGATTTTTTTTACTATATAAAAATACTTATTTAATTCTTTTTTAACTCTTTTTTCCCCCATACATTTCCGTCCTTTTTTGTGAAATACTTTTCTATGTCATATTTTTTTGCATTGCCTATATATCTATTTTTCATGTCAAATACTTTATAAAAGCCGATATCTTGTAACTGACAAAATATAAGCTGTATTTCATTCGGCAAAGTTTTTACAAGTAACCACATTTCTACCTCCGTAAACTATATATTTGTTTTATAATATTAATCATTAAACTTACACCACACAAAAACATTAAATATTCAATATGTCCACTCCATGCAAGTGGAATATTAATTAGTACAATAAAAATTATTAATATCATCATTATCTCCTTTATTCTCAATTGTCCATATTAGACATATAATATTCCAGACAAAAGCTCGGTCGTGTCTTTCATCTTCATCCCCTCTTGCCCATTTCAATAAATGACGAATAGCACTATCTATATAACTCCATTCAGGTATTCCTTTTTGCCAATTATCAACTCCGTATTTTTCTGCTCCCTCTTCAAAATGTATTGATAATTCTAATAACATAGTATATCTATCTTCAAATATATCTTCTTGTGCGCATTCTAAAATATTATATAATTGTTTTTTGTCATTAAATCTTATATAACAATCTAAACAATACAATATAGAATATACGATATTATCTTTATCATTATCTATAATAGGAAATAAAAATTTAGTTATTATATCTAAAGGCAGTAAATCACAACGACCACGACCTTTTTTCATATCTCTTACTGCTCCGCTTTCAAATTTTTCTCTGTCACCACTATCATTTAACATTTTCTATATCTCCTTTCTTTATTTAAACAAAGCTGTTTGTTTAGGTTCTTTCTTTTCCTCTTCTTCAATATCTTTCTTCTCCTGTTCAAAGTAATTAAACTTTGGTATGAACCTTCACATCATCAAAACTTACGGAAGAAATATCTCCCGTAAGTCTTAATTCTTTTAATTTTAATTTGTCGGTTTCTATTTGTTTTTTCCTTAATGGATATAAGTAAAGTATCCTTTCGATGTCTTTTGTGTTCAACTCATACCTCCAATTAAATAAAGATAAAAAAGTAAAATCATTCCTTTTATGTAAAAGGTAATAGATATTAAAAATACTGATATTAGAAACAATATAATAAAAATTACTTTCTTCACATTCCTCCTTACCTCCTATTATTTTTATAATTCATATTAAACAAACTTATCTTTAACTTTTAATCTTCAGCCCTTTCCTTTGCTTCTTTAATTTTTTTTAAAAACACTTCATCTACTTCTTTTTTAGTAAGCTTCTTTGTACAATCTTCAATATTACATCCTCTACGTTTACCCATTATGCATAAATAATTACAATAATTAGTTCCATTGCCAAATCTGCCTAAAAAGATACAACCACTACAGCCTTTTAAAAGATTTTCTTCATTCTGCTTTGATATTTTAAGTCTTGATGCCATAGCTCTTACGGTGCTTTCTCTTTTATTAATTCGCCTTCCAATTTCGGTTGCGGAAAGTATACCGTAATTATTCTTTAAAAAATCTATCTCTATTTCACTCCAACGTCCCATTTTATTTCTCCAAACTTATCTTCATAGTTGTTTCATCGTTATTTAATAAAATACCTTTAAAGCTCTTACAGTAATCATTTTTATATTTTGTACTCTTGTTTTTATAGCAATATATGTAATTTGTCCTATCTGTATTTTTCCTATGCTTACAGTTTTCGCATTTAATTTGCATTAGTAATCTCCTTTCATAATCTTTAACTCCTCTTTAACTTCACTGTTTTCTATGTACTCATCAAAGGTAAACTCTTCAAGCCTTTTTACTTCTGCCTTTAAACCTTTGATAATCTGCTTTAGTTCGTTGTTCTCTTCCTTTAAATCATCATACTTGTTTTTTAATCGATGATATTTTGTTTTGTATATTAAAAAATCAATCATACTCATACCTTTCTTGTTACTGCATCATTTTTATAATGTCTTTTTCATCGTAATATTCATAATCAATATCGGCTTTAATTGTTTCTTTTGTGCTGTTACTTTTTTTGACTTTTTCGTTTTGTTCCCAGGATTTTATACTTGCTTTCCAGTCTGTCATTTTATTCTTACCTACATACCAGTTTTTACTTTCATAAAAATTATAAAACTGTAG